>NZ_KZ454944.1:2458664-2818927 GCF_002797415.1 Bacillus alkalisoli | reverse complement strand
ATGATCTTCTATGCATAATCGGATCTATGTAAATCATGGATATGGTAAATAAATATCCAGCTAAAAATACGTGCAAATGGATTGCTACGTAAAGTACTACACTTTGATGCATCAAGTAAAACAAATCTGTCGTGTAAAGGAACCATAGACCACCAACATTCAAAATACTCGTCACCACAGGGTCTGTATAAAACTTACAAATCCTACTTTTTAAGAAAGATGTGAGTTTTCGGGCCTTATCGACAGAAAGTGTTCGTAGCAACAGCTTTATTGGTGTAGAAAGAGCGATTAATAATGGTGCCAGCATACCTAGTAATAAGTGCCCGACCATGTGGTAGACAAAATCGGAGTGACTTCGTTGCGAGACTGGTCCAACAACTGCAACTAGAGCACTCAGAGATCCAAGAACAAAAAAAGTAAGTCGTTTGTAAGGCCACCGTTTATGTTTTGAATTAGAAATGATTACGGCAAGAAAATAGCCTATGAAAGCTAAGAAAAATGGAATAGCCAATATTACTTGAGTATAAGTCGTAAAAGTGTGATCTAAATGATGCAGATGTAAGTTACTGTTCATTGGCTATATTCTCACTATTTTTGTTGTAATTTGTACGATAAATAAGGATAGCACCAACGATTATCATAGCAATGGCGATTACATTCCATACGATATCGTATATAATTACGTTTTCTACGTATCGAATTTGATGGATGCGCATTATTTTATGTTGAATGATACCATCGTAAAGCTGGAATGCACCCGTTCCAAATATTACGGCACCCCACCAACGCTTTTTCCTAAAAGCATTTCTCCTTTTTAAGTCTGCGAGCATAAACAATCCCCCAATGGTGGCAAAAAAGCTAAATGCATGAAATAAGCCATCCGAAACTAATCCAATCTCCCGTGTGGATTTATCATAAAAGTGGTGCCAGTGTAGCAGTTGGTGGAATAATGTTTCATCAATAAATGCAACTAATCCTAATCCGAACAAAATTCCAGATATTACGTTACGTTTACTGTAAAGTAAGAGTGTATCGTGATTGTTTGTCATCTAAAATCTCCTTTCATATCCTTGTAAGTTTAGTTTTGCCAAAGTTTCACAAAAATAAAGGTAATGGATTAAATGACAGAATGTTGCTAATATGAGAAGTGTTGTACTATAATGAAGTTATAGTTAACAATATTGCGACTTGATAGTTCAGTGGGAGAACACTACCTTGACAGGGTAGGGGTCGGGGGTTCGAATCCCTCTCAGGTCATACCGAAACCAAGCTGTTTATAACTTGCTTGGTTTTTTAAAATTAAATAGAAAATTAAAGAAATTGCATTATGTATTAACTTTATTACGGTCCGAGTAATTCTGCAGATATTGAATTAAATTTAGTCGTAGGAGTTCATGGACCAATAAAAGCGACTTACAAAGTGGTAGATGAAATGTAAAAAATTAACTTCCTTGGTTATTTTGCCAAGATGTGGTATACTATAAAGAGAAAAAACTGACATTACTAAAGAGGACTATTTTCAAATGTGGAAAGTAGTACTCTTTTTTATTACTTATCCCTAAGCCTCTGGAAAAAAGAAGTACAGGAGGAAACACATCATGCTTGCAAAAATCAAAAAAGTTAAGCTCAGTAAGGAAGGAAAGAATCCTATCTACAAAGCGGTGTTAGAGTGCCCGGAAGGTCATCAACTCTATGTACATTTTGACTATACTCGCTCCACAAACAAGTTCTGGCCGTTAGAAGTAAATTATAATGGTGAGAACAAAGGAGTAAAACTTGCTTGGTATACAAGAAAAGTAGAAAAAACAACAGTTGAAGCTTTCTTAGAGGGCATCGCAAAGAAAATAAATAAAAAATATGCATATGATATGTAAATAGGAAAGAGAAGAGATGAAATGTCTCTTCTCTTTTTTTGCTGTTCAGGTAAAAAATTAATTAAATTATATAAAATGTGCGATAAAGGCAAGTGTTGTTCGTCTAAGTATATAAGGGAAAAACGAAAGTGGGGGTAAAGATGTCTAACGAACAACAAATTTCAGATTGGTTTCAACAATACAGTGACGACATCTATCAATTTTTACTATATAGATTAAGTTCAACAGATGTAGAAGATCATGTGCAGGAAGTTTTTATAAAAGCTTTTAGAGGAAGTAAGCGATTTAAAGGAGATTCAAGCCCGAAAACGTGGCTATTCTCAATAGCTAGAAATGTTGCCATCGATGAGTTAAGAAAGAGAAAACGAGAAAAGTGGAAGTCTATGCTTTTATTTGAGAATAAAAGTAAGGAGGAACAAGGTAGTACCGACCTAACCCCTGAGAAGCTTTATTTTTTATCCGAGGAGCACAAAGAGATAATAACAGCCATACATTCATTAAATGATACATATCAAGAAGTATTAATAATGAGAGGAGTGAAAGAACTTTCCGTAGAGGAAACCGCCGAGGTGTTAGGGTGGTCCCATGCAAAAGTTCGCTCTACTCATTATCGTGCCAAACAGGCTTTATTAGTTAGGTTAGGAGGTAATGAAAGTGGAAGATAAGTTTAAGAAATTAGATCAAAAATTAAAATCAATCCCTAAACCCACTATAAACATAAAAAGAAAACAAAAAATGTATGAGAAAATAATTAGTACGAAAGAAGTAGTGACGGATAAAATATTAGTATTCTTGTTGTCGATTCTTTTCATCTATTTAGGGTTTAAACTGGTGAGCGGTACGTTTGATGGATATATTTTCTATCCATTACAATTAATTTTATCTAAATTTGAGGATCTATATACAATTTTGACTATTTTTATTTCCATACTAGCAATCATTGCTATTTTCGTCATATCCTATGTATTCGCTTATAAAGTGAGTGACTATCTATCAACTAAGAATAAAAGTTTTTCTATTAAAATAGTCTTAACTTTTCTCATTATGTTTTTTATAGCTCACAACCTAATGGCACCATATTTTTATACAGAAAATTTTTTGAAAAATCGTGCGGTACAACTTATTGAAATGCAACATGAATTGTATGATGAAGAGTTGACCGAAGAAAAATTTGAAAAAATAACCAAAAATGTATATGGTGAAAACAGATATACTAGCAAAAATAACTTAGAATTATTAGAAATAAAAGAAATCAAATTCGAGCGTCGCTATAGTAGGTTCATTTATACAGCCGAAATTACAGTAAAAGAAACACGTGACGGCCAAGAAAATATAGAAAAGTATACCTATAACTATGAGTTCTACTCAAAAAGAGGAAAGTTTTACATGAGTGGATGGTTATATAAGGTATATAACGATTAAAAGTATGAAGCTGTTCAATCCAGATTGAAGGATTGAATAGCTTTTTTACGTTTGTGCTATAAAGACTTACCCTCCATAAGCCCCAAGTCCTATCATAAAATATAGCTCAGGCTCATTATTCCAATCATTTATAAAGGATAAGATAGAGACATGAAAAGGAAATGAAATAATAGTTTCCTTCACCCAACCCCAGACAATAAATGAAAGGAGCAATAAAAATGAAAAAAATAGGTTTGTTTTTAATCGGCATTATCGCCTTTTTTGTACTACTAGGAAACGTTGGTCCACTTATCGGTTTAGCAATTAGCTTAATTGTTGCGTACTACGCAGTAAAGGAATTCCTAAAAATAGAATCAACAGGAAGCAAAATAGCATGGGGAATCATCGCCTTTATCGCCATCGCCTTCACGATTTCTAACGTACCAGCAGTGATCGCCTTAGTTGCAGCTTATGTCCTATACCTAGTCTACAAAAAGTGGAACCAAACAAAAGAAGAAACAAATCCCCCAAGTACAAAAGAAACTAGTGATCCATTCACAAACTTTGAAAAACAATGGAATTTAATGAATAAGTAGGTTTGATTTTGAGAATTGATGTTTTTTTACCTATCCAGCTGTTGATTTCCGTGCAAGGCGGAGACTCCTGCGGGAAAAGCGGGAGACGGGAGACCCCACAGACGCGAAGCGTCGAGGAGGCTCCCGACCCGCCCGCGGAAAGCGATGCCTTGCACGGAAATCAACAGCGGTCTATCACCTTACAAAAAAATAAAAGGAGAGAACACACATGACAACTTTATTTACAAGAATAAAAAACACAATAGCAGCTGATTTTCACGATGCACTGGATAAAAAGGAACAAAAAAATCCAATCGCCCTTTTAAATCAATACCTACGCGATTGCGAAAAAGAAGTAGAAAAAGTTCAAAAACTAGTCGAACGTCAACAAGTATTAAAAGATGAATTTCATAAAGAATTAAAAGAAGCAAACCACTTTGCGGAAAAAAGAAGCCATCAGGCGATGGTTGCTGAAAATGCCGGAGAAAGCGAACTAGCCGAATTTGCTACAAGGGAAAGCCTGCAATATAAAGACCGTGCTCTACAACTAGAACAATCATTACAAAATATAAAGAAAGATCTATCAGACTTAGAGCAAAAGTACGAAATGATGAAACATAAATTAAAAGATATGTACATTAAACGTATGGAGCTAATGGGCAGAGAAAACGTAGCTCGAGCAAATTACAAAATGAATAAAGTAGTAGAGTCAAATGATATAAACAGTGCGGATGCTCAATTTGACGATATGGATAACTATATGACAAGACTTGAGCACCAAGTCAACACATCTTATCTACAAAATACAATTGATGCGCGTATTGCTCAACTAGAAAAAGAACAAAAGCTAGTCAAAACAGATTCTCAAATTTCCTAAAAACTGCTATTCTAATAATAGACTATGGGGTGCTCCTGCCCCTTTTTTCGCATTTATAAAGTAAAGGAGGGGACATTATGCTGAATCGAACAATTACAGATTACTTAAGTTACATCATTATCATCGGACTATTCCTATTTGTATTAGAAATTGCTTTCTTTGACAGCGGTCTTATTTTCACCCTTCTTTTCTCAGCAGCATTTATATACTTCGGTCGAATAAAATGGCACTGGTTAATTGGTAAAGTAATATTTATAATCGGTCTAATTTCCCTTATATTAGCTATTGCTGGAATGATGACATTTAAGTTCTTAATTCTAGCTACTATTATTTATTTTATTTTTAAACTAGCACAATCTAAACAAGCACCAATGCTCATTACACCGAATGTAGAAACATTAAAAGAGCAAATAGTGGAAGGTAAATTGAATCTATTCCGTAACAAGTGGTTTGGAACCCAAAAGACACCAGATCATAGCTATACGTGGGAAGATATTAATATTCAATGTGGAGTTGGAGATACGACAATAGATTTAAGTAATACGGTATTCCCAAAGGGCGAAGCGGTCATTATTATTCGTAACATCGTAGGAAATGTCCAAGTCTCCCTTCCATATGATGTAGAAGTTAGTATTCAACACTCATCGATTGTTGGTACAACTACTATCTTTAACGAAGAAAAAAAGAGTCTGGTGAACGTTACAGCAAAATATCAAACCGAAAACTATCAAGTTGCAACAAGTAAAGTGAAAATTTTCACCTCCCTATATGTCGGAAATCTTGAGGTGAAACGTTCATGACCGTGTTGCAACGTCACATCTTTTTAGGCGCTCTTATTGCTTTTGATACGTTTATCATATTTGGTCTCATCTTTATTTTTGCATTTCCATCAATAGATTGGAGATCGTTATGGAATGTGAAAGTATTTGATCTTCCATTTATTCTATTTTCCTTATCAATTAGTATTTTACTAGGTCTTTTAGTTGGTTTAATTTCTGGTTTTTTTTGGAAAAAGCAGTTTGCAAATATACTAGAGCCTTTAACAGCATTTTCTAAAGGAAATACGTTGGAATTTAAAAAGGAGGATAGCGTTGTACAAGAAGTAGTAGCGATTCAATCCGCCCTGGAAACTGTACAAAAACAAATGAAAGAGCAAACAAAGCTATCGCAAAAATTAGCGAACGAAAAAGCAGTTGACTTTGAAAATAGAGTGCAAGAAATAGTATCACAAGAACGGAACAGACTAGCACGTGAATTACATGACTCAGTTAGTCAGCAATTATTCGGTGCATCCATGCTAATGTCTGCTATTACCGAATCAAAAGGAGAAACCAACGATAGAGAGGCAAAGCAATTAAAGTTAGTAGAGGAAATGATTCAACATTCACAACTTGAAATGCGTGCACTATTGTTACATCTTCGACCAGTTGCATTAAAAGGAAAAACACTTCAAGAAGGTACAGAAGAGTTACTGCTTGAATTAATGCAAAAAGTACCGATGAATATCACTAAAAAAATTGAAGATTTCCAAATTGATAAAGGGGTAGAAGATCACTTATTCCGTATATTACAAGAATCTTTATCCAATACTCTACGTCACTCTAAAGCTCAATCAGTAGAAGTTTTACTAATTCAACGAGATGATTGGATTATTCTTCGGGTAGTTGATGATGGTGTTGGATTTGATGTGGATACAACAAACGCAGGGTCATACGGACTTCAAAATATGCATGAACGCGCAGTGGAGATAGGCGGCACCATGAAAATAGTTAGTGTAAAAGGAAACGGTACTCGCTTGGAAGTAAAAGTACCAATGCTTGATTTAAAGGGGGAAGATGTTGGTGATTAAAGTTCTTTTTGTTGATGACCATGAAATGGTTCGAATCGGGGTATCCGCTTATTTATCAGCTCAGCAAGATATTGAAGTGATTGCAGAAGCAGACGACGGAACGGTAGCTGTAGATTTAGCACTCCAACATAAACCAGATATCATATTAATGGACCTTGTCATGAAAGAAATGGACGGCATCGAAGCGACACGTAGAATTATCGAAGCTTGGCCCGAAGCAAAAATAATCATAGTGACTAGTTTCATAGATGATGAAAAGGTGTATCCAGCCCTTGAAGCTGGTGCAACAAGCTATATGTTAAAAACGTCAAAAGCAAGTGAAATTGCCGAAGCAGTTCGCAAAACATATCACGGTCAGTCTATTCTAGAGCCTGAAGTAGCGGGAAAAATGATGAAAAAAATGCGTTCAAAGCAAGAGCACCATCCACACGAAGAACTAACAAATCGTGAAATGGAAATATTGCTACTAATGGCACAAGGAAAAACAAATCAAGAAATGGCCGACGAACTATTCATCGCCTTAAAAACAGTGAAAGTTCATGTTAGTAATATATTAGCTAAACTGCAAGTACAAGACCGTACCCAAGCTGTTATTTATGCTTTTAAGCATAAGATAGTAGAATGAATTTAGACTTTTCAGAAAATACAGTTGACATAAGTAGATTAACTTGTTAATATGAATCTTAATTTAATAGCCAAACTTCTTATTAAGAGCGGTGGAGGGACAGACCCTATGAAACCCGGCAACCTTCAGTATTGAAAAGGTGCTAAATTCTGCAGATGTATTTTCATCTGAAAGATAAGAAGAGGAAACGGTAACGTTAATCTAAACCTCTTCTTATTGAAGTGGTTTTTTGTTTTTAAGGAAAAAAATAGCGTAGTGTAGCATAAATTCGAGGAGGTGTAGCAAAAAAGTAGAGAAGTGTATCATAAGTCTGTGTAGGTGTAGCAAAAAAGTGCAAGGTGTAGCATAAGTTCGAGCAGCTGAAGCAAAAAAACTATGAAGTGTAGCATAAAATCGTATAGGTGTAGCAAAAAAGCAACAAAGTGTAGCATAAATATATTATCCAATTAGTTCTAAAACACAACAACCTTCCATACGCTATATTATTACAATCTAAAGCATTAACGAATTAAACAACTAAATAACTCTTATCAAGAGTGACGGAGGGATCAGGCCCGATGATGTCCGGCAACCTTCAAGTTATCTTTAACTTGAAAGGTGCTAATTCCTGCAGGCAATTGCGCCTGGAAGATAAGAGGAGGAAGCCCACAAACCTCTTCTTATGAAGCGGTTTTTTTATTTTATTTCTCAAGGAGGATAACTAATGACAAAAAATAATCAACCATTATCAAAAGAAACTTTATTATTACACGGAGGGCAACAACCTGATTCAACTACAGGTTCTCGTGCAGTACCTATCTACCAAACTACTTCTTATGTCTTTAACAATACAGAGCATGCACAAAACTTATTTGCTTTAAAAGAGTTCGGAAATATATACACCCGTATCGGCAATCCAACAGTAGATGTGTTAGAACAAAGGGTTGCTTTATTAGAAGGTGGAGTTGCAGCTGTAGCAACTAGTTCTGGAATGTCAGCCATTGCTTTTTCTATACTAAATATCGCACAAGCAGGAGACGAAATTATTGCCGATACAAACCTTTACGGAGGTACATATAATTTATTTGCCGTTACGCTTCCTAAATACGGAATTAACGTAAAATTTGTTGATGCAACAAATCCAGAAAACTTCCGAAGCGCTATTACGCCAAAAACGAAAGCCTTATTTGGAGAAATAATTGGGAATCCGAGCTTGAACGTTTTAGATGTAGAAGCGGTTGCAAAAATTGCTCATGAGAACAACATTCCACTCATTGTAGATAATACATTTGCGTCCCCATACAATTGTAATCCGATAAAACATGGAGCGGATATAGTTGTACACTCTGCAACAAAATGGATTGGTGGCCATGGAACAACAATTGGAGGCATTGTAGTGGATGGAGGAACATTTGATTGGAACAATTCGAAGTTTCCAGGTTTCACTGAGCCAGATGATAGTTATAACGGAATATGTTATGCCGAAACTTTTGGGAACGTAGCTTATGCAGTAAAACTGAGAGTGCAGTTACTTAGAGACATCGGTGCATGTTTAAGTCCACAAAACGCATTCTTATTATTACAAGGTCTTGAAACACTTCACTTAAGAGTGGAACGACATAATGAAAATGCAGAAAAACTAGCAAAATTTTTGAGTAGCCATTCTGGAGTTACTTGGGTCTCTTATCCGGGAATACAAAATCATCCATCACACCATTTAGCAAAAAAATACTTAACGAACGGCTATGGCTCCATTGTTATTTTTGGAATAAAAGGAGGACGTGAAGCGGGTCAAAAGCTAATTGATTCTATTAAACTATGGTCACATGTTGCAAACGTTGGGGACGCAAAGTCGTTAATTATTCATCCAGCATCCACCACACACCAACAGCTTAGCCAAGAAGATTTAAAGAAAACCGGAGTAACAGAAGACTTAATTCGTCTTTCTGTTGGAATTGAAGGAATTCACGATTTGGAAAATGATTTAGATCAAGCGCTTTTTGTTGCGACTAGTGAAACAGCGAGAGGAGCGGTTTCAGGTGACGTTACCGTATGAAAAACACTATGAAGTTAGTAAAGTCTCCATTGGAGATTTACAACTTGATTGCGGTGATATTTTGTCAAACGTCGAAGTTGCATACGAGCACGTTGGGAACTTAGAGGGAGAAGTTATTATTGTTTGCCATGCTTTATCAGGAAACCATTTATCAGTTGGATCAGAGAAAAAGCCTGGTTGGTGGAGTGGCTTTATTGGTGAAAACCTATATATCGATACAAATGAGTTTCAAATAATTACGATGAATGTCATTGGAGGTTGTGCTGGTTCTACTGGCCCAACTTCCATCAACTTAACTACGGGTGAAAAATTCAGAGCCACTTTCCCCAAAATTACGATTCGAGATATCGTTCGATCTCAATACAAGGCACTACAAAGGTTAGGTGTTTATAAAGTAAAAGCAATTGTAGGGGGCTCCCTCGGTGGAATGCAAGTTTTAGAATGGGGAATTTTGTATCCATATTTTGCTGAAAAACTTGTTCCAATGGCTGTTACTCCATTTTTTTCTGATTATGCTATTGCTTACAATCAAATTGCCCAAAAGACAATTAAGCTAGATCCTGCCTGGAAAAACGGAGAATATGAGGAAGAAGAAAGGTTACAAGGCTTAGAGATTGCAAGAATGGTTGGTCTTGTTACTTACCGTTCGGATGTTCTCTTTAATGAGCGATTTAGACGAGAGAAGAAAGAAAATACTCAATTCCAAGTAGATTCTTATTTGTCCTACCAAGGGAAAAAGTTTACGAGTAGGTTTGACGCAAACAGTTACTTAAGATTACTTGAAGTGATGAACGAGTTTGATATTGGAGAAGGAAGAAATGGCTGGAAAAATGCACTAAAAGAAATCAAATCGGAAGTATGCTTCGTTGCCTTTACAAACGACTTACTGTATACAAGTTCTGTGATAGAAGAGGCTGTAAATGAGGTTGAAAAAGGTCAATACACCTTAGTACAGACTACCTTTGGACACGATGGATTCTTAGTTGAATTCGAAAATTGGGCTGAGAAAATTAAAGAATTTGTGATAGAAAGATGCTATAAAGCTTAGTGATGAATTTTATTACAATTTTCTACTTTTTAGCTGTTGGTTGCCGTGCAAGACGGAGACTTTCGGCCCGCCCGCGGAAAGCGAAGACTTGCACGGCAATCAACAGCGGTCTATTACACAGCCAATAGGAAAGGAAGTGTTACATTGTCCACAATAAACGTGGCGTTACTCGGATTTGGAACAGTTGGAAAAGGTGTGTATAACACAATCGAGACACATCAGGTAAGGTTGCATCAAATTTATGGGAAACCAGTTAAAGTGGTTGCAATATTAGTAAAACATTTAAATAAGCATGTTTGTCCTTCTTCAGAAATCCTGCTAACTGACAATTTTAGTGAGATAGAACAAATCGATGACCTTCATATTGTAGTAGATGCAATCGTAGGAACAGAACCTGCTTTTTCGTATTGCAAAAGAGCTATTGAAAAAGGCTGCCATCTTGTTACTGCAAACAAAGAAATGTTTTCGCATTTCGGAGAAGAGTTAGTAAGACTTGCGACAAGTAAAAATGTTTCCGTTGGATTTGAAGCAACTGTTGCTGGGGGAGTTCCTGTCATTGGTGTCCTACGTCAACTATATCAAGTAAACAAGGTTGAACGGATTGAGGGTATATTAAATGGCACAACCAATTATATTTTGACAAAGATGAGAAAGGATAAAATATCTTTTGAGGAAGCTTTGAGGTTAGCGCAAGAAAAAGGATATGCAGAAGCAGATCCAACAAATGATGTGGAAGGCTATGATGCTTTTTATAAAGGAAAAATATTAAGTCAGCTAGTCTTTCATAAGAATCCTACAACGGTTGTTAGAAAAGGAATTTCTTCTATCACCTCGACTCAAATAGATATTGCAACTTCATTAAACTTGCGATTTAAACATGTTGTAACTTTGTTCCAAGAAAACAGTGAAGTTACACTTCTCGTAGAACCCATCTTAGTATCAGAATCGCACCCTTTTTATGCGACAGAAGGTGTACAAAATATAGTATCAATAGAATCAGATGTAACAGGGAAAGTACAATTTCAAGGACCGGGAGCTGGAATGTACCCTACAGCAAGTGCGGTTGTGGAAGATATAGCGAATATTAATAACGGGAAGTTTCAAACAATAAATACGTCTTTAATAGAAGAGACTAATTTTATAGAAGAGCGTTTTAGTTGGCTTGTTTTTTTCAATAAGAAGCCGAAAAATGTTCTTAATTTTGTAAATTATGTTCATCCTAATGCTCTATTAATAGAAGGGAATGAAGATGAAATAAATTTGGCTTTTGGGAATCAAGAAGTTGTTTATTATAAGGCTGATGTGAAAGGATATGACAAAATTAAATTATTTAGTGGTGGAACGTTTAATAGTATTGTAGGGTGAAACTGCAGTAAAACCTAATATATTTCAATCTTTCCAAATAAATAAAGGAATTTGAGGATATATTACGTTTTATCAAGATATCTCAAAGATTTCACGGATATTTCAAAAAATTTGCTGATAACGTAAAGAAATCAGCTCAATAAATTCACTACCAACCATTTTTCCTCGTATATTTACACATTCCCTTGGCAACAATAGTAATACGACCATCTGACCCAAGATGAGGTAAGAGCAATCCCTAGTGCCAACCGTACTGATGACGGTAGCGGGATTGCTCTTTTCCTTTTTAATGAAGATTTAAGCGTATCGTAACTCCATAAAGTCCCTCGCTATTGTAATCCAAATACCTTCCAGATAACCCAATATTCATCACTTCTAAATAGTAACCAAGTTCATACAATTTAGTTTCTTGTTGAAAAAATAATAACTTATATTCTGGTGCAGCGATGTTCCGAGTAGCAATAGATAGTGTTTCTGCACTATCCAGTTCTCTGATAAGCTTTCTAATTAAGGCAAGATCATCCAAATACGCAACATGTTCCATAGTGTCCCATTTTACAATCTCAATCAATGTTACATCTGTTTCTGGAGACATCAAACAAACTTGTTGTTGACATGCTACTAATGGAACAAAGAAAAGTAACAACAATAAACGTCTTGCCCATCTACGCATAAACTGACCTCCATTATATCTTCTCTATAGCATAAGTATATGACACAACTTCTGATTCTTTTCCTTAGAGACTTAGTAAATTAAGTTGGTTTTTTTATGTGTTTATTAAGGTATATGTATTAAGACGTTTCAACCATGAATTTGTTGCAGAAAGATTACTTTTTTCTAAAAATTCCATGAGAAATAGCACCTTTGTGCATTTATTCACAAAACCTTCACTTTTTTGTAACAGAATTGTTTTAAATGTGATGATTTTCACAAGCGAATAAGTTATACACTGTACATATAGTATTTTCATATGACTAAATGAGAAAGTATTGAGGTGGATTGAATGGAATCATCAGTTGAATTTAGCCGGTATTTAACAATGTTAACCCTCTCGGTACACGTGTTGTTTGCAACAGTTGGAGTAGGTGTGCCGATTTTGATCATGATTGCACATTGGCTCGGTTTAAAAAGAGATGATGAACATTATTTATTGATGGCAAAACGATGGGCGCGTGGATATGTCATAACTGTAGCGGTAGGGGTTGTAACTGGTACTGCTATAGCATTACAACTAGCGCTATTATGGCCACGTTTTATGGAATTTGCCGGTCAATTAGTTGCTCTACCATTATTTATGGAGACTTTTGCATTTTTCTTTGAAGCTATTTTCTTAGGAATTTATTTATACACATGGAACAGATTTAAAAACCCGAAGTATCACTTTTTCTTATTAGCTCCTGTTGTTTTAGGGGCAGCAATGTCAGCTCTGTTTATTACATCTGTAAATGCATTTATGAACACTCCGCAAGGATTTGCACTTGCTAATGGTGAGTTAACGAATATACAACCATTAGTGGCGATGTTTAATCCAGCAATGCCAACAAAGGTAGCGCACGTCTTAACGTCTGCGTATATGACATCCGCATTTGTCCTTGCTTCTATCGCAGCGTTCCACCTGTTACGTGGGAATAAACATGAGTACCACAGAAAAGGTCTTTCTCTTACGATGAAAGTGGGATTAATCTTTTGTATTGCGACAGCTTTAATTGGAGATTTGTCTGGAAAGTTTCTAGCAGAATATCAACCTGAAAAATTAGCAGCTGCAGAATGGCATTTTGAAACAGATGGAGAGGCACCGCTTGTTCTTTTTGGGATATTAACAGAAACAAATGAAGTAAAATATGCGATTAAAATCCCTTATGCATTAAGCTTCCTAGTACACAACAACTTTACTGGGGAAGTTATCGGGTTAAATGATATCCCTGAAGAATATCATCCACCATACGTTATCCATTATTTGTTTGATTTGATGGTATCGATAGGAATTGGGTTAACGCTTCTTTCCCTTTTATATGTAGTAGGTCTTAAACGTAATTGGAACCTGATAAAGTCGAAAGTATTTCGTATTATGTTAGTCGCATCAGGTCCATTGTCCATGTTAGCAATTCAAGCTGGTTGGTGGTTTACAGAAGTAGGTCGTCAACCGTGGATTATGAGAGGCTTTATGACAACGGCAGAAGGAGCAACAGACTCCCCATATGTTTGGGTAATGTTTATTGCCTTTGCCCTATTGTACTTTATTTTGTTGGTAGGTACAGCAGTTGTATTAACACGTATGTTTAGAAAAAATCCAGTGGAATTAGAGTTAGAAAAAGTACGTGAGAAAAGGAGTGTAGCCGTATGACAATTGAGATTCTAGGTATTTCCGTTTTATGGCTCTTTCTTTTCGGTTACGTTATCGTTGCATCAATTGATTTTGGAGCAGGCTTCTTTAATGCATCGACAATTGTAACGAAAAAAAATCATCTCGTTAACTCTGTTATTCAGCGTTACTTATCACCAGTTTGGGAGATTACGAATGTTTTTCTCGTGTTCTTTTTTGTGGGGATGATCGGATTTTTCCCAAAAACTGCTTATTACTTCGGTACAGTTTTATTAATACCGATTAGTATTTCTATCATACTTTTAGCGTTAAGAGGTAGCTATTATGCATTTGGCACGTATGGTACGAAGGGACATAAAGGATACACCCTTATGTATGGTGTGACTGGGGTTCTTATTCCGGCATCTTTAACAACTGCTTTAATTGTTTCACAAGGTGGATTTATCCGCGAAACAAGCTGGGGTGGGATTGAACTAGATTACGTCGCACTGTTCACAAGTCCGTTTGCCTGGTCTATTATTTTACTAAGTTTAGTAAGCGTCTTGTTTATTTCTGCAAGTTTCCTAGCTTACTATTCTTCCGTTGCAGAAGACGAAGGAGCACTTAAACTATTTAGAAAATACACATGGATATGGAGTTTCCCTACCATTATCACGGCATTAGGAATTATCATTGAGATGAGATGGCATAACTATTCACACTTTGAAGGCTTGCTTTCTTTATGGTGGGTATTTGCCTTATCGTTTGTATGTTTTGTCGCAAGTTTATGGTTATTGAAAAAAGCGTACTACGGAAGGTCGTTTATTTTCGTCGTATTGCAGTTTGCGTTTGCATTTTATGCGTATGGGGCTTCTCGCTACCCATATTTACTATATCCGTATTTAACAATCTATGATAGTTTTACAAACGAAACGATGGCGATGGCGCTAATAGTCGTCTTTATTTTAGGGCTTATGTTATTAATTCCTTCTTTGTATCTCGTATTTAAACTATTTATTATGAACAAACCTTATATTAAAAAAGGTTAAATTAAGGAGGAGAAGCACTATGCATAACTTTTTACTGTTTTATGCACCACTTCTTATTGTCGTGCTCGCGATGGCTCTTTCCTTTTTTGTCGCTACGAAAAGCACGAAGATTGAGGAATAGAAATGAAAAGATTACAAAGCTTGGCCCGTGCACAGAAGGGACTATATTATGGTCTATTTGGCCTTGCCGTTGTTTTAGGAATAGTTATCATCACGCAAAGTTATTTCATTGTTTCCATTGTGGATGATTTATTTTTAAATAAGCTTAGCTTTCAGCATGTTACCCCATTGTTAATTGCTTTGCTTATCGTACTGCTTTTAAGAGCTGTCATTTCTTACTTTATCGGACGTATCGGTAATGTGATGGCAGCGTTAGTAAAAGCTTCTTATCGAAAAAAGTTGTTAGAAGCATATTCTAATCAGACAATTTTAACTTCTTATAAAGGTCAATCAGGAAAAAAGGTTAGTGTGATGCTGGATGCTGTAGATGAATTGGATGGTTTTTTCAGTAAATATATACCGCAACAAATGATTACTACGATTGTATCCGTCATTATATTAGTTGCGGTTTTTTCTCAGCATGTATATTCAGGACTCATCATTTTATTTACAGCCCCATTTATTCCGTTATTTATGATAATTATTGGAAAAGCCACACAGCAAAAGTCAGAAGAAAAACTAGATAGTTTGTCTTCTTTTTCAGGTAGATTTTTAGATACAATTCAAGGGTTAGTGAGTTTAAAGCTGTATGGGCGAACAAAGCACTATCGAGATGTTATTCAATCTAGTAGCATTCATTTTCGCGATTCTACAATGAGGATATTAAAAGTTGCCTTCACTTCGTCCTTAATGCTCGAGTTCATCTCGATGTTAAGCATTGGTTTAGTAGCACTAGAACTTGGTTTGCGCCTAGTGGTCTATAACTCTATCAATTTCTTCACTGCATTCTTTATTCTTCAATTAGTTCCCGAGTTTTTTCATTTATTAAAAGAACTTGGTAGTGCGTTTCACGCCGGTAGAAGTAGTAATGGAGCGGCTAATAAAATAGAAGAAGCATTAGCAGAAGAAGATACTCGGGTTAGTTGGGGAGAAGAAAAGTTAGAAAAAGGGCCAATGTCTATTGAATTAGATAATGTTTCCTTTTCATACGGAAGTGAAAAATTCTCTTTACAACATATACAAGCCACTCTTCCAAGTAATGGGCTCGTAGCAATAGTAGGAAAGAGTGGTTCTGGAAAAACGACTTTGCTACATTGTTTAGCTGGGTTGCTAGACTGCCGAGAAGGAAGAGTTCTTCTAAATGGTGTAGATAGAAGTCTTTACAATGAAAAAGATTGGTTTGCTAATGTAAGTTACATTACACAGTCTCCATTTCTATTCTCTGGAACGGTAGCCGAAAATATCACACTAGGTCTGCAAGCAACAGGAGAAGAATTAGAAGAGGCTGCTAGGAAAGCGAATATATTAAACTTCATTCAATCCATGCCGAATGGATTTGAAACATATATTGGTGAAGGCGGAAGAGGATTATCTGGTGGGGAAAAACAAAGGATTGCTCTAGCACGTGCATTCTTAAAGAAACCATCCATTGTTTTATTTGACGAGCCAACTTCAGGACTTGATTTAAAAACAGAGAAGATCTTACAAAAGGCGATAGAGGAGTTAGCTCAAAAAGCAATCGTTATTGCCGTTGCACATCGATTACCGACTATAGTTGAGGCAGATCACGTCTTGTTTTTAGAAAAAGGAGTTATACAAGGTCAAGGTAAACATGAAGAATTACTTCATTCGTCCAAACCTTATCAGTTACTTTTCAGGAGGTGAAGCGTTGTGAAAGATTTAGGTAGTGTAGTAAAGGTAATTGTTAAAGAGAAACGGGATATATATTTATCTATTGTCTTTGGTTTTTTAGCAGGAATAACTGCGGTAGGACTATTTGCGGCGAACGGCTACTTAATTTCCCAAGCAGCGCTTCAGCCTCCTTTATACGTATTAATTGCAATGGTTGCTGTCGTGAAGATAGGAAGCATCGTTCGAGCAACAAGTAGATATGCGGAACGTTATTATTCACACCGTGCAACATTCACTATGTTAAGTGACTTAAGAGTTTTCTTTTACGAGAAATTAGAAAAATTGCCACCTGGCGTTTTAAGTAAATATAGAAGCGGTGATTTATTAGCGCGTATAGTTGGTGACGTAGAAAACTTACAAAATTTTTTCTTGCGTGTAGTTTATCCACCAATCTTAATGTTCCTAGTATTTTTAAGTACGATGTTATTTGTTAGTTTTTATTCGTGGCAAGTCGTAGTTTTATTATTTGTAGGATTATTGTTAACTGGCTTTCTTATTCCAATCCTATTTGCTAAAAAGCAACGGACTATTAGTAATCATATTTTAGAAGAGAGAGCGAAGTTTTCTACAGAAGTAACGGAATGGTTTCAAGGGTTTAGGGAATTAACGATTCACCAAAACATAGAGATTAAAGGTGAAAAATTAACGGACCAATATAAAGGCTATATAAATGAGCAAAGAAAATCGAATGACCAAGCCAATCTAAACCATTCCATTAATTTAGCTACATCTTTTATTATATTTTGGGCTGTATTAGGATTAGGAGGATACTTGGTAGCAACTAGTCAACTTGACGGAGTCCTTTTAGCAATGATTGTCATGATTAGTTTAACGGTATTTGACCATTCGACTCCGATGGCTACTTTTCCTATATATTATGAAGAAAGTGAACGTGCTGCAGGACGATTACATTCCGTGATAAGTGAAGCTAAAGTAACTGGAGATGTTGTGGGGGAAAAACTTTCTTTCTTTAATAGTGCACCTTCTATTGAGTGGAAGAATGTGAGTGTACAATTTCCTGAACAATTTCGTGAAGTAGTGTCGGAAGTTAGTTTAACAATACGAGAGGGCACTAAAACAGCTATCGTTGGAGCGAGTGGTTCGGGGAAATCTACACTACTTCATGTGCTTTTAAAGCTACAGGAAACGAAAAGTGGCGAAGTTTGTATAGATGGAGTTCCCATTGCTGAGAAAGGTAATGATTTTATCTGGTCTAACAGTAGAGTAGTTTTGCAGGAAAACCATTTCTTTTATGGAACAATAAAGGAAAACTTGTTGTTAAAAGAAGATCTCTCAGATGATGAAGTTCAACGTGTATTAAAGGAAGTAGAATTACATCATTTCACTCCAAATGATATTGTCTTAGAAAAAGGAGAAAACTTATCTGGAGGAGAAAAGCAAAGGTTAGCTGGTGCGAGGGCTATTCTTAAACAAGGGAGACTTTGGTTATTAGATGAACCAACTTCCTCTTTAGATAGCTGGACGGAGCAGAAGTTGTATGATGCTTTATTACAATATGCTAAGGAAGATACGGTAGTGATAGTTAGCCATCGCTTAACAGGTCTCGAGAAAATGGATCAAATTGTTGTGATGGAAGAAGGAAAAGTAATCGAAGTGGGAACTTTTAAAGAACTAATGGACAAAAAAGGTTATTTTTATGAACTAAAGATGCTAGAAATGAATGTGCTAGAAATGTAAGAAAAAAGAGAAGGTAAGTTTGACTACCTTCTCTTTTTGATGTCTGTTATGCTATTTAATAGAAAATAGCTTGAATACTAGGAGATTCATGAATGAAAAAACTACATAAATTAATTATATTAACAATAGGAAGTACCGTTCAAGGCTTAGCGATGGCTTTCTTTTTGTTTCCTCATTTTATTCCATCTGGCGGTGCAGCAGGTTTTGCTGTTATCTTCAACCATGTATGGGAAGTTCCTTTTGCATGGACAATATGGTGTCTAAATGCAATTCTATTATTAATGGCAATAAAATGGTTAGGACTTGGAAGTGCGTCCTGGACAATGTTTTGTGTCTCTGTTACAGCAATCACAATTAACGTGGTTTCAATTGAAACTCTAAGTCCATTAAACTATGTGATAGTTGACCTAATTTTAGGTGCAGTATTCTTTGGAATAGGGCTAGGGATTTTATTTAGATTTGGGGCTTCTTCTGGTGGAATTGATATTTTAGCTTTAATTATATGCAAAATAAGAAATTCAAAGCCAGGTAAAACACTATTTTATATAAATGGTACAATCCTTCTAGCGACGGGGCTACTGATGGATTGGAAAATTATTTTATATGCGATTATTAGTCAATTTATAGCTACGAGAGTAGTAGATATCGTAGTACAATTTCGGTTCAAACTATATAACCGTGTTTTAGCTAAAAGGGTTGGGGCAAAAACCTAATGAAGTTCATCTAGTTTCAAAAATCTATCGAAGTTGAACTTCATAAGGTTGATAAAGTTCATCTGGCTTCAAAAATTTATCATAATTGAACTTCATAAGGTCGACGAAGTTCATCTGGCCTCAAAAATCTATCATAGTTGAACTTCATAAGGCCGATGAAGTTCATCTGGCATAAAAAATCTAACGTAGTTGAACTTCATAAGGCCGATGAAGTTCATCAGGCATAAAAAAATTATCGTAGTTGAACTTCATAAGGCCGATGAAGTTCATCTGGCATAAAAAAATTATCGTAGTTGAACTTCATAAGGTCGATGAAGTTCATCAGGCATAAAAAAATTATCGTAGTTGAACTTCATAAGGCCAATGAAGTTCATGTAGCCTCAAAAAATTATCGAGGTTGAACTTCATAAGGCTGATGAAGTTCAGCATGCCAAAAAAATTTGTTGAAGAAGTTACACTTCATCAACATTTAGTGAGTGTAAAGATTAAAAAGCTTTGAAACGTCCGGTTGTTTTAAATGGAAGAGGCCACTAGATCAATATTATTGATCTAGTGGCCTCTTTTTAGTTATTTTTCGTTTGTTTTTTCTTCATTGAACATTCTCCACTCAAACCAATTTTCAACTATGTAGAAATTCCAAGCAAAGTCTTCGTGTTATAACCTAAAAGTTACAAATAATCACTAAAAGTAAGAGTGATTAATGATAGTTTGTGATTGTTTTTGATTGAAAATGAAATATATTGATTGATTTTGATTGATTTTTGTAAAGGTTTACATTACAATAAAAGTAAGCACTACAAAACAATACAAAAAGGTGATTATATGCTAACGCCAGAAAGACAAAAAAAGATATTAGATTTAATTCAACATAAAAATGTTGTAAAAATACAAGAATTAACAGAAGAAACAGGCGCTTCTGAATCTACGATTAGAAGAGATCTAAGTCAATTAGAAGAAGAAAATAAACTAAAACGTGTTCATGGTGGTGCGGCGAAGCTTCATCAAAAAGGTGAAGAACCGACACTATTAGAAAAATCATCCCGGAATTTAGAGGCGAAACAACTTATTGCCAAAAAAGCGGCAGAGTTTGTAAGCGAAGGAGATTGTATTTTTCTTGACGCTGGATCCACGACATATCATATCATCCCACATTTAACACAAAAAAATATCACGGTTGTAACGAATGGGTATGACCATATTCAGTTATTAATGGATAAAGGTATCCCTACTTATATTGTCGGCGGTTTTATGAAAAATAAAACTGGAGCAATTATTGGAAGTAAAGCTAGTCAAAGTTTACAGCTGTACAATTTTGATAAGGCTTTCATCGGAGCAAATGGTGTGCATTTAAAGGCAGGGTACACAACCCCAGACCCAGAAGAAGCTCATTTGAAAAACTTAGCCATTAAATTGGCTCAACAGTCTTTCGTAGTGGCAGACGAAACGAAAATAAATGAAGTTACATTTGCTAAGATCATTAATTTGGAAGAAGCCACATTAATTACTAGCAATATAGAAGATGAAGTTTACAAAGCATTTTCAGAAAAAACAACATTGGTGGTGGCAACATGATATATACAGTAACGTTAAATCCATCCATTGACTATGTGATGAAGGTAGATTTATTTCAAGAGGGTACAGTGAACAGAGCACAAGAAGTAATGTACTATCCAGGTGGAAAAGGTATCAATGTATCTCGCGTATTAACACGTCTAGGTGTACCAAATACAGCATTAGGATTTACCGCTGGTTTTACAGGTGAATTTATTAAAGAAAAAATGCTTGAAGAAGATATTAAAGAACGATTTGTAGAAGTGGCTGGCAAAACTCGCATTAACGTGAAGTTAAAAGCAGAAAGCGAAACAGAGATAAATGGAGCTGGTCCGATAGTAAATGAAGAAGGAATGGAACTGTTCCTACGTCAGTTTGCTAGGATTACAGAAGGTGATGTAGTTGTTTTAGCAGGTAGCATTCCTGAAACAATGAAATCCACAATGTATGTAGACTTAATAAAGAAGTGCGCATTAAAAAACGTAAAAGTTGTCGTTGATACTGGTGGAAAAACGCTAAAAAATATATTAGCTTATAAACCATTTTTAATTAAGCCAAACCATCATGAATTAGGAGATTTGTTTGGAGTAGAAATTAAAGATAGGAAAGAAGCAATAATGTACGCGGCGAAGATTCATGAGCAAGGTGTCGAGAACATTATCGTTTCCTTAGCTGGAGATGGTGCACTACTTTATTCAAGTGAAGGAGTGTACGTAGCAAAAGCACCAAAAGGAGAAGTGAAGAACTCTGTTGGCGCAGGTGATTCGTTAGTAGCAGGATTTTTAGCAGGATATTCTATTAGTGGAAATGTTAAAGAAGCATTACAGTATGGAGTTGCTGCAGGAAGCGCTACTGCTTTTTCAAATGATTTATGCCAAAAATTCCAAGTGCAAAGTTTACTAGAAAAAATAAATATAGAAGTTGTATAAAAAGGAGGATTATCAATGAAAATCACTGATTTATTAACAGAACAAACGGTCAAATTAGAACTAAGTTCAATTTCAAAAAGTAATGTGATTCAAGAGTTAGTGAATACGTTAGATTCTGCTGGGAAATTAGAAGATAAGCGAAAATTTGAAGAAGCAATTTTGGCTCGTGAGGCTCAAAGTACTACTGGTATTGGAGAAGGTATAGCTATTCCGCATGCTAAAACAAACGCTGTTAAAACTCCGGCAATTGCTTTTGGACGCTCCAAGCAGGGAGTAGACTATGAAGCGTTAGATGGCCAACCAAGTCACTTATTTTTTATGATAGCAGCGAGTGAAGGAGCTAATAATGCTCATTTAGAGACACTATCTAGACTATCATCTATGTTAATGGATGTAGATTTTCGCAACAAGTTAGTAAGAGCTACTTCTAAAAGCGAGATTATTAATTTAATAGATTATAAGGAAAAAGAATTATTCCAAGAAGAAGTTGTAGAGGTAAATGTAACCTCAACTGGAATAATCTTAGCTGTTACTGCTTGTCCTACAGGTATCGCTCATACTTATATGGCTGCAGATGCTCTGAAAAATAAAGCAAAAGAATTAGGATTTACTGTTAAGGTGGAAACAAATGGTTCAAGTGGTGTGAAAAATGAATTAACAGCAGAAGACATAGACTCAGCTGTAGGAATTATTGTGGCAGCAGATAAACATGTCGATATGGAACGTTTTCATGGAAAGAGAATTATTCAAGTTCCAGTAGCACAAGCCATTAGAAAACCAGAAGAACTTTTAGTCAAGGCTAGCAAGGGAGATGGTACAGTTTATACTGGTACTGATAAATCATCTGCAAAAACAGAAGGGGTAAAAGAACGTTCAGGATTTTATAAACATCTGATGAATGGTGTTTCTAACATGCTTCCATTTGTTGTTGGTGGAGGAATATTAATCGCGATATCTTTTATGTTTGGAATTGAAGCATTTGATCCAAGTCATCCTGATTATCATTGGTTTGCTGAAGCGTTAATGACCATTGGTGGTGGAAATGCGTTTGGGCTAATGATACCTGTGTTAGCAGGATTTATCGCTTTGAGTATTGCTGATCGCCCTGGACTTGCAGCAGGTATGGTTGGAGGATTAATTGCCGCAACTGGTGAAGCAGGATTTTTAGGTGGTATTATTGCAGGATTCTTAGCAGGATATATTGTTCTTGGTTTGAAATATGCCTTAAAAGGACTTCCAGCATCATTAGAAGGAATAAAGCCAGTATTACTATATCCTTTATTTGGAATTTTTATTACAGGAATGATGATGCTATGGCTTGTTACACCATTAAAAGCATTTAATAATGGATTAACATCTTGGTTAGGTGGACTTGGTTCTGGTAACTTAGTGTTTTTAGGATTGCTTTTAGGAGCGATGATGGCAATTGATATGGGTGGACCAATTAATAAAGCAGCATTTACATTCGGAATCGCGATGATTGATGCAGGAAACTTCGCTCCACATGCAGCGATTATGGCAGCAGGTATGGTTCCACCACTAGGGTTAGCATTAGCAACGACATTATTTAAGAAGAAATTCAATAAACAAGAGCGTGAAGCAGGTAAAACATGTTACGTAATGGGGGCAACGTTTATAACAGAAGGTGCGATTCCGTTTGCAGCTGCAGATCCATTACGTGTTATACCTTCCCTTGTTGTAGGGTCAGCTGTTTCAGGTGCACTAGTTATGTTATTCGGTATTGGATTACCAGCACCTCACGGAGGAATATTCGTTATTCCAATCGTTACTGGTAGCATAGCACTATACGTGTTAGCAATTGCAATCGGTACAGTAATTACAGCATTAATGGTAGGTTTACTAAAAAAACAAGCAACAGCATAAACATCTTGGAGAAGAGTCTCTCACTTTGACTCTTCTCCTTTTTGTATTTCAATCATATTACAAGTGCCAGGCACCTGAAATGAATTTGTAATAATTTGAAAGTTTATGAAATTTTTACACTACTTTTTTCTATTTGATGGTACAATAATAGGATATTAATATAGCAATATATTACATATTTGAATTATGTGAAAAGGGGACGGTATATTGTGATTAGTAAGTTAAATAGGCCGAAGCGATTTGGTGAAATTTTGGATGTAACTTTTAAGTTAAGTAAAAGCCATTTTAAAGTATTTTTCTTTGTTTCTTTACTGTTTTTCGGACCATTCTTCTTGATTAAAGCTTTAGCAAGATTGTCTACTGGAACAAGCTTCATACGTGAAGTTGGTGTAGGGGAAGGTTGGCTAGACCGTATTTTATCTTCATTTGGAGAAGATATGATGTCGGATGAAGTAGTTCCGTTAACTGGAGCTGACGTATTAATAGGATTCGTTGATTTTATTTCATTAATCATTTATCCATTATTATATGCAGCTATACTTTTAGGAATAAATCACCTTCGTAAAAATGAGAACTTTACATTTGGAACAGTAGTAAAAGGAGCATTTTCACGCTTTTGGGCAATTCTTGGGAGTAGTATTCTTTATGGTCTTATAACAGGGGGGCTCATAACAGTTGCTGTTATTGGAATTTTTATGATTACATTCTCTGCATTTATGATGGGGCCAGTAGCTAGCATCATTTTTACATTTATTATTTTTCTAGCTGCAGCAATCCCAATCTTCTATCTATTAACTAGATGGAGTTTCTATATCGGATCCGTTGTTATTGATTATGAATCTCCTGGTTTAACGAGAAGCTGGAACTTAACTAGAGGTAGAGTTTGGAATATTATTGGTCTGTATATTATCTTTACCTTAATCATTCTTGCCATTGGATTTGCAGTAGAGATAGCGTTTGGCGCATTACTTGGTAACAGTGTGTTATTTACATTAATTCAAGATGTTCTAACTGCGTTTACGACGATGATATTCGGTATTGGATTTGCAGTAGTCTTCTTCGATTTAAAGATTCGTCATGATGGCGATGATTTAAAAGATATGATCGAAGAATATAATAGTAAAACTGTTTAAATTTCATCAAAACTAAGATCTTATTGAATGAAATAACATAAAAGCGGGCCCCTTCCAATAAGAAGGAAAGCCCGCTTCATTCCGTTAATTAACTAAGCAAAAAACAGTCCTACATAAAGTTAGGTGATATGAAATGAAACAAACAAATGAAGTGCGAAATGAACTAGAAAAAATAGTAAGCGAACAAGAATATCAAGCATACTATAACCAAACATTTCTTGAAAAAATGTGGGCGAGAATTCAAGAGTGGATAAATGAAATGCTAGCCTCTGTTTTTGGAAATATGGGGGCAACAGGTCTCTCCTCAACACTATTTATCTACTTCCTTATTATTATATTAATAATAGTAGCAATCATTGTGTTAGTTTATATGAATCCATCCTTTAGTAGAAGAAGTAAGGCAGGAAAAAATGCTCCAGTTTACTCTTCACACGAATTAGAATGGACGTCAGAAATGCATTTAGCAGAAGCAAAACGTCAAGAAGAAAATATGCACTATACAAAAGCGACTCGTCATTCCTTTTTAGCTATTCTATTATTTTTCCATGAGCAAGAATGGCTCAAGGCGAAAATTTGGAAAACAAACTGGGAGTATTATGAGGAGTTATTAAAAGTTAACCGTGATGCTGCGACATTTTTTAAGGAAATGGTCCTTCTGTTTGATGAAGCAACATACGGTGAACGAAGAATTAAGCCAGAAGAATATGAACCTTTTGCAAAAGAAGTGGCAAGTTGGCTAGAAAAAAATATGCACAATAAAGAAGACGGAAAGGAGTCATAACACTGATGCAAAAAAGAATCTTGAAACAATCATGGCTATGGCTCCTGCTACTTTTATTACTGTTTCTCTTCATTAGTTTTATGACATCCCCAACTAGTCGGGAACAATATCCACCATATGTATCGAACTCTCCATCACCTACAGGGGTAAAGGCCATTTATACATATTTGGAGAAAGAGTTTGAAGTGACAACCTGGAACCATTCACCAGAATTACTTCCTACCTCAGCTGGTAATCTATTAATAATGGTGGAACCGTTTTTCATGCCTAGTTCTGAAGAGTTCGTAAAATACGAACAATTTTTAGCCAATGGCAATTCTATTTTATTATTACAAAATAATCCAAAGGACATGTTTGATTTGTCAACAAAGATTATTCCAGGAGATATGAGTGAGGAAATGTTCACAACGGTAACCGACAATGATGGAAAAGAATTTATGGCGGATATTTATTCATTTGTAAGGTTAATGCCAGCAAATACAGATAAAGTCCTACTGAATGATCAAGTAGGAGTAATTGCCATTAAGCGACATGTTGGAAACGGTACGTTGATTATAGCAAATACTCCTCAATGGATGACGAACAAGTTGATTTTAAAAGACGACCATTTGCCTTTACTTCTATCTTTATTTAATGAACTTACTTTTGACAAGGTTTTGTTTGATGAGTACATTCATCAATCAAAGGGCTTTATGAACTACGTCCGTGCTTATCCACTTTGGTTTACTTTTCTGTTAATTCAAGGGATTTTACTAACTTCCTTTATATTGTGGAAAAGAGGTAAAAGGTTCGGTCCAATATTAGTGGCTAGAGAAGAATCAGTACGATTTAGTGACGAAAGCATTAAAGCATTATCCGCATGGAATTTACAGGGGCGTAGCTACCATGAATCATTACATGTACAAGTAGAATACGTGAAATTATTGCTACAAGAAAAATGGGGTATTCCTTTTTCTAAAAGTTGGAAAGATACAGAAGACCAACTTGAGCGAAAGTGTAAACGAATGACAAAAGAAGAACAACGTAATTTTATAAATGGAATGGAGAAAGTTTTAGACGATACTCATTTAAGTAAAAAAGATTATTTAAGCTGGTCTAAAAGAATAGATAATTTAAGAAAAGAGGTTGAAGGGGAATGAATCCGAAATTAGCATTGCTACTAGAAAGATATGAACATAGAATACTTGGACAAAGTACGAATATTAAACTATTGTTGTCTGCTGTTCTAGCGGGAGGACATGTTTTGTTAGAGGGTGTTCCCGGTACTGGGAAAACACAAATGGTGCGTACACTTGCTAGATTACTAGGCGGAGATTTCAAACGAATTCAATTTACGCCTGACTTGCTTCCTAGTGATATTACCGGAAGTGCTATCTACAACTTGAAGGATAATAATTTTGAAACGTTAAAAGGTCCAGTTTTTACAAACATTCTGTTAGCGGATGAAATCAACCGTACTCCAGCAAAAACACAAGCTGCTCTCCTAGAAGCGATGGAAGAAAAACAAGTAACCATTCAAGGCGAGACATATCCATTACCAGAAATTTTCTTTGTTGTTGCCACACAAAACCCGATTGAGTACGAAGGTACATATCCGTTACCAGAAGCTCAACAAGACCGTTTTTTATTCAAGTTGAAAATTAATTTTCCATCTTTTGAAGAAGAAAAGAATGTGCTAAAACAAGTGATGGAAAATAGAATGCAATTACATGAGGTAGAACAAACACTCGACTTAGAAACTTTCTTAACTATTAGAAAAGAGATTGAAAACGTTACGCTAAATGATAGTGTACTAGATTATATCATGCAAATTGTTCGTAAAACACGTGAAACTGAAATGATTACGGTTGGAGCTAGTACAAGGGCAGGAATTGCGATTGGCAAAGCTGCTCAATCTTGGGCGTATCTCTCAGGTCGTGATTACGTCACACCGGATGATGTGAAAATGGTGACACGACCAAGTTTAAGACACCGTATCCAATTATCTCCACATGTAGAATTGGAGGGGACGACTGTTGATCAAATTATGGAAGAACTTGTCGGGTCGATTCCTGTTCCGCGATAAAGGCATAGTTCCAACGAAGAAACTAGTAGTTTTGTATGGAATACTTTCGTCCATACTATTTCTTCTTACCTTTTTTGGGATAGGGTGGCTTGAGATTTTTATCTTAAATGTGTTGTTTATTTCTTTAACTTTAATTGATTTACTACTGTCTCCCAAAAAAGAGAAATTAAAGTTTAAACGAGAAATGACTAGCGAACTTGAGCGTGGTATAAAGTATGACGTCCATATTTCCATACAAAATTTTTCGAATCATACAATAAAGTTTGAAATGTTTGACGATCTTCCACAATCATTTCAACGTCCATTTCCACTCAAAGGGATAGCAGAGAGGGAGAAAAGCACATCTTTAATCTATGAAACGCTTGCGACTATTCGCGGAAACTATTCTCTATCGAAACTGTATGTTCGATATTTTAGTAAGCTAGGCCTTTGGAAAAAGCAAACGGCAGTACAATTAGAGGGGAACATCAAAGTTATACCAGATCTAACAGAATCAAAAAGTTACTTAGAAAATGCGCAGAAATACTTACTTCATGAAGGTGCTAAAATTAGGAAACAAGTAAGTAATGGTGGTGAGTTTTCTAAAATAAGAACATATGCCATCGGTGATGATCCGCGGAAAATAAACTGGCGCCAAACAGCCAAGTTACGTGAAGTGATGACAAATGAATACGAACCTGAACATGGAAAAAACATTACGATATTAATAGATTGTGGACGAATGATGGGTGCTGAACTTAATACGGGTAACCGTTTGGAAAAGTCGTTAGAAGCGGCGGTAACAGTAGCGACAGCAGCATTGCGAAATGGGGATTATGTAAGTGTGCTAGCATTTTCAAAAGAAGTAAAAGTATATGTTCCGCCTGCAAAAGGGATGCCACACCTACAAACGATTTTGAAGTCTATTTATCATTTAGAAGTGGATGCATATGAATCCAATTATGGTGCAGTCCTAAACTATTTACAAACTGTACAAAAAAAGAGAAGCCTTTTGTTACTATTTAGTGATGTGCGTACTTTTTTATTTGAAGAAAGCACTATGTACTACTTAGTTCGTCTAAGAAAAAGGCACTTATTTTTCATGGTAGGTGTAGAAGACGAAATGCTCGCAGCGAAATCTAAGGAAGAACCAGACACACTGCAAAAAGCGATGGAAAAAAGCATGGCTCAAAAGCAGTTGCTACGTAAAAAAAGAGAAAAGCTTCGATGGGAAAAACAAGGCTTACCAATGATAGAAACAAAAGAAGAAAACCTAGCCACCGTCGCCGTCTCTCACTACATCGACATGCTGAATAGAGGGTTGTTATAATGCTTAGTGTTGATATTTAAATATTATTACCTTGTTAATTTCCGTGCAAGGCTGAGACTCCACGGCGCCACGAAAAATGAAAGCGGCTCGTTCAGCTCCGACTAGCATAAGACAGGGGGAGCTTGAGGGCGTTCTTTGTCCTCGAGATGACCATGGTTTATGACTCGAGGAGCTAGCCGCTAGACCTAGACACGCCCGCAGAAAGCGAAGCCTTGCGCGGAAATCAACAGTAGTGTTTAAATTCATAAAAAACCGGCTCATTCCTCAGCCGGTTTCCATTTGTTTTTTCTTTTATTCAAATGCAATCCAATAACAGCATAAAGAATCAAACCAATAACCGTAACAAAAGCAACTAAATACTTAGCCTCAAATGATAGCTTTGCAGGCGTAATAAATCCTTCTATTATTCCTGCAATAATAAACAATGGAATAGTACCTATCAGCAATTGAACGGACCTTTTAGCTTGTACCTTTAATTGATAGCCTCTAGAATAGCGTCCAGGTACAAACAATTTGTATCCCATTAACAAGCCTGCACCACCAGCAATGAAAATAGCAGTTAGTTCAATCATCCCATGTGGAACAATGTAAGCCCAAAATTCATAAGTCATACCAGCGTGCCAAAAAATTGCAGCAATTGCACCAACAAGGACGCCGTTAAAGATAAGAATATAAGCTGTTAACAAACCAAATGTAACTCCGCCTGCAAAAGCAATAAATGCAACTTGGATATTATTCGTCATAATAGAGGCAGAGAAGAGGGAGGCTTCTACTGTTCCTTCTTTATCGGTAAGGCTACTAGGTTCAATGCTTTGTATCATATTGGCAGGTAATAACGTATAGGCAGTAAGTGGGTCATGCCAAACAGCAAAAAAACCTCCAATCCCACCTAACGTTAATAGAACCATGGCGATAAAAACAAACTTCCACTGCTCCGCTAACAAGCGAACAAATGTCGTACTAAAGAACTCTCTCACTTGCTTAAAACTAGAAACTTGATCTTTGTATAATAGATTATGAGCTTTAGAAACTAACTCATTCAAATATCTAGTGATGTCTTCATTAGGAAAAAAAGTTTGACTATAAGAAAGATGTTGTGCAGCTTTTTCGTACTGGCGATGGAACTGGTCAATGTCGTTAGCCGAATTTCGACGGTTTTTAGAAATAAGATTTATGGAGTTCTCTAAAAGACTCCATTCGTTTCTATGTTGCTTAATAAACTGATTAAGATTCATAAATGCACCTTCTAATTGTAGTATAGAATTAATATTGTTATTCCTTTTCGATTAATAGTTTTACATGATGAAACGCTCTCTATTATTATACTATTTCCATTATAGTAATTTTTTAGAAAAATAGAAACAGTAGCATCGAGAAAAGAGGTTAAAAAATGCATGAAGAGAATGTAAATATAAAAACCCCTGAGTTTGTGTCCATTCAGTTTGAGCCAGCTGGGCTAGGGAGTAGGGCATCAGCATTTATTTTAGATCAATTATTAATAATCATTGTATACTTACTTTTGTTTTTTGGCGTATTCATGATGATTTTAGGTTTTGACATTTCTAATTTTTCAGGAACATTTGTTGCGATAGTTATTGTCATTACTTTTGCCATTCAATGGGGCTACTTTTTTGCTTTTGAATACTTTACAGGTGGAAGAACAATTGGCAAAAAGATAGTAGGAATAAGAGTTATTCAAGAAAATGGCCATAGTATTACGTTGCTAGCAAGTGCCGTACGAAATTTATTAAGAATTATTGATAGTTTACCAGCTAATTATTTTCTTGGCATCATTATGATCTTTTTCCATTCTAAACATAAGAGAATTGGAGATATCGTTGCAGGAACAATTGTTGTTCATGAGCGTCCGGGGAAAAAAAGAAAGACGAAGATGGATGGAATATTAGAAGACCGTCGTATCACGAAAGAAAGCTTAATTTTAGACGATTGGACGATAAAAAGCTTTAAACAAAAAGATTGGAATTTGTTGAAAACGTATTACGAACGTTTTCTGTTTTTACCAGAATTAGAACGTGATAGAATGACTAGGAAAATTGCAGAGATATTGCTTCCTAAAGCTGGAATAGACCATTCCACAAAAAGGTATATGCAAATGGAAAATGATTTGTTGGCGTTGTATTTAATATTGAAGGAAGAATGGGAGTTTGAATTATAGAAAATTGGATAGGACTTAACAAACAACTACAAACAGGTATATAATAAGAAATAGTTGAGACTATCTCATCTAATATAAATTTAATTTTACTTTATTCATTTTTATAGAGTTTGAAAGAGAGTGGAACAGTATGGGTCGTAAATGGAACAATATTAAAGAAAAGAAAGCTGCAAAAGATACAAATACGAGTAGAGTGTATTCTAAGTTTGCGCTTGAAATATATGTAGCAGCAAAGCAAGGTGTGCCTGATCCAGAATCAAACCAAGCACTTAAATTTGTACTTGAACGTGCAAAAACATACAACGTACCTCGAAATATTATTGATCGTGCCATTGATAAAGCTAAAGGGTCATCTGATGAAAGATACGATGAGCTTCGTTATGAAGGGTTCGGACCAAATGGATCTATGATTATCGTCGATACATTAACTAACAACGTAAACCGCACTGCTTCTGAAGTTCGAGCTGCATTTGGTAAAAACGGTGGAAACATGGGTGTAAGTGGATCTGTAGCTTATATGTTTGATGCTACAGCTGTTATTGCAGTTGAAGGGAAAACGGCAGATGAAGTTTTAGAGCTTCTAATGGAAGCGGACGTTGATGCTCGCGATATTTTAGAAGAAGATGAAATGGTAATTGTTTATGGAGAGCCAGACCAATTCCACGCAATGCAAGAAGCTTTCAAGAACACTGGAATTACAGACTTCAAAGTTGCCGAATTAACTATGTTAGCTCAAAACGATGTAACAATACCAGAAGATGGTCAAGCACAATTTGAGAAGTTAATTGATGCATTAGAAGATTTAGATGATGTACAACGTGTGTACCATAACGTTGACTTAAGTGAATAAATATTAATGAACAAGACGCTAGGCTCGAATCATTCGACCTGGTGTCTTTTTATTTCAAGAATTTTACAGGTGCCTGGCGCCTGTAACCTCTTTGAAATATTTTCGTCTAAGTCTTTGGTCGGATATGAGGTTACGTCTCTGTTTGTATTTTTTGTAAAGGTACTATTTTTTTTAGGATTAACGTCATATAATCAATGTGGGGTTGGAAAAAATACTTAATTTTGGTAATTGAGTTAATTTCATATTTAAGGATCGATGAGTAGCCATACATTATGAAACGGACTCAAATGAGGGGAGAAACGAAGATGTCGATATTGGAGTTTATTTTAAAGAGAAAGATTGCAGTTGGACTTATGGTTATTTTTGTTTTGATGATTGGTCTTTATTCTATGAACAAGTTAGATCAAGAATTAATGCCGCCTATTTCGTTTGACATGACGATTGTGCAAGTGGACGCAGGTGAAATGGCAGTTCTTGATGTAGAGGATAAGATAACGAAGCCGATTGAACAAATATTAAGTGGTATAGAAGGAGTAGAATCACACTCCTCTCAATCACATATTGGAAGTTCTTCCATTACAGTTATGGTGGAAGAAGGTAGAGGGGATGAGATTCATAAAAATATTGAAGCAGCAATACTCCCTCTCAAAAATCAAATCCAAGGTATTCAAAACATCGGAACGTTCCAAATATCTATGAATCAACCTTTTGAGTTTTTTATGGAACTATCTAACGGAAATATGGATGAGATAACAAGCTTCTCTAAAAATGTTGTAAAACCTAGATTAGAAGCTTTACCAGAAGTTAGAGAAGTAAGATTCGATGGATTAGAAGAAAACGAAATTATTATTCAACTAAAAAGCGATGAATTACAAAAATACGGAGTAGACGCACAACAAATTATTGGAACAATTCAGCAGTCTAACTTAATCACTTCGCTCGGAGAATTAAAAGAAGAAACAAATGAACCTACTATCCGTTGGATTACTTCGTTACAATCCCTTGATGACATAAAAAATATATTAATACCAACAATGGACGGAGTTAAAACGTTAGAAGAACTTGCTACTATTAACTTACAAGTAAGAGAAATTTCTTCTGGTGTGTGGAAAAATGGTAGTAAAGAAGTTGTACTTGTTCAAATAGGTCGTGTAAATGGAGCAACACAGATTGAAATGGCAGAGGCTATACGTGCGGAAGTACAAAAGATTAAGGATGAGGGGCTTGTTACCGGTTTTCAATTTAATGAAATTGTAGCCCAAGCTGATTATGTAAAAGATGCAGTAGATGGAGTGACTAGTAATATTTTAATTGGTGGTTTATTGGCGATAGTCATACTCTTCTTGTTTTTAAGAAATATAAGAGCAACGATTATTATAGGAATTTCCATACCTCTATCTATTTTATTAACATTCTCTTGCATGTGGTTCCTAGGCTACAGTATCAACATGCTTAGTCTAATTGCATTAGGACTTGGAATAGGTATGATGGTCGATGCTTCTATCGTAATTTTAGAGTCGATTTATCGTAAAAAGGAACAAGGAATCCCAAATAAAGAAGCAGTACTTAAAGGTGTAAGTGAAGTTGCTTCTGCTGTTATAGCATCGATGTTAACGACGATAGTCGTATTTTTACCAATCGGATTACTAGGTGGAGAAGCAGGTAAGTTTATGATGATCTTATCTGTTGTCGTTATTGTAACACTAGTAAGTTCAGTAGTCGTTTCCTTTACGCTTATACCAACTTTATCCGAAAATTTCTTGAAACTTACGAAACGTCAACAGCAAAAGAAAGAAAGCCGGATCATTCAATCATATGGAAATATCATCACGTGGATGTCGGGTAAGAAGCGCCGTCGTTTAGGAGTAATTTTCGCCTTTTTCCTTATGTTCATCGGTTCTTTAGCATTAATTACGAAAGTTCCAATGACCATTATGCCTGATATGTACAATCGATATTCAGAAGTAATGATAACGCTTGAAAGTGGAATATCACCTCAAGAAAAAGATGAACTTGCTAAAGAAATTAATGTGCAATTAAATGACGTACCAGATCTAACAAGCCACTTTGTATTGGATCAGATCGAATTTATGTTTATTTTAATTAACATGACACCAGAAGAAGAGGCAACGTTAGGCCAAGACGAAATAAATGAAAGAATTATGTCCTCACTTCGTAGTCTAGAAGAGAATTTCCCAGTTGTAGGAGTAACTTCCGCAATGGGAATGGGAGCAAGTTATCCAGTTCAGCTTGAAGTAACAGGCGATAGTTTAGAAGAATTGGAGAAAATTTCATCTGAATTAGCGAACGAAATAAGTAAAGTTTATGGAATTGTTGGTACAACAACTTCCATGGACAAAATGTTAGAAGAACAATTAATCGTTCTAAAAGAAGATGAGATGAAAAAAGATGGTATTACACCATTACAACTATTTGGTCAATTAAATGCATTGTCTTCCACAATGCCAATTGGTTTACTACAAGATGAAAATTCTACACCAATTTTAATTGCACCAGACAAAACGATAACAAAGAAATCTGATTTGTTAAATGAAGAAATACTAACGCCTACAGGTAATCAAAAACTTTCAAAATATATTGAGTTAGAAACTGTTCAAGCACCAACACAAATTGATCGTAAAGAAGGAAAGCGTGTCGTGAAAATATTAGCAGATATAGAAGGGCGCGACCTCGGTTCCATCAATCGTGACGTTCAAAGTGTGGTGGATTCTTTTGAAACAACTGCTGGATACACAGTATCAGTAAGTGGAAATTTAGAAGAACAACAAGAGGCAATTCAAGATATGCTAGTCATTTTATCTATTGCTATCTTCTTAGTGTACGTTGTAATGGCTGTTCAGTTTAATCATCTATTACACCCAATCATTGTTATGACAATTATTCCAATGACAATTACAGGTGTTATCCTAGGGCTATTACTAACTCAACGTGAATTAAGTATTATGTCAGGTATGGGTGTTATCATGTTGATTGGGATTGTTTTAAATAATGCTATTCTTTTGATAGACCGTGCAAAGCAGTTAAGAGTGGAAGAAAAATCAGTTCACGAAGCAATTGTAGAGGCAGGTATGAATCGCATGCGTCCAATTTTTATGACAACCTTAACAACAATTGGTGGAATGCTTCCTCTTGCATTATCAGGAGGAGCTGCAAGCAGTTACCAAGCTCCATTAGCAACGGTTGTTATATCAGGGCTGCTGTTTGCTACACTTATTACGCTAGTATTAATTCCAGCAGTATATATGCTATTTCATGACTTAGGAAGAGGCGTAAGAAGACTGGTTAAAAGAAAACAACGCAATGAAAAGTCAATAGAAGCATAAAAGTATAAAGCTTAGAACCCTCTGTAAAGGTAAAATGGTACCTAGCAGAGGGTTTTATTATGTTTATTGGAGATGAATTATTTAGTTATCCGTAAATTACCTTATTATCAACGGTAAAATAAATATATCCAGAAATCTAGTTAAATATCCATGAATTTGAAAATACATCCACATTTATCAAAATGCTAAAATATTATATAAGAAATGTAACCTTTTCCCTCTTCATCCGTCTTTAAGCCGAAAACAAACTATACAAGCAAATGAGGTGCCATAACAATTGGATGATTCGTACCGTAAACAAAAAGTGAAAGAATGGTACCACGAGTACAGTGATGACATATACCGATTCATTCTGTACTTAACTGGTGACAATGAGCAAGCGAAAGATTTAATGCACGATACATTCCTAAAAGCGTATCAACACGCTGCAAGTTTTCAAGGAAAAACAAGCGTAAAAAATTGGCTGTATCGTATTGCTAGGAACGTAACGATCGATTATATGAGAAAAATGAAGCCAATAAAATATATGTTAAACTCATTTGCTATTTTTCCATCGAATGATAAATGTCCAGCCCAAATATCTCAACTTGGAGAAAATGAAGAACAACTATACAAATCTATCAAAAAACTCAAAGCACCTTATCAAGAAGTAATTATATTGAGAAAAATTAAAGAGCTCTCTGTTCAAGAAACAGCAGAGATTTTAAATTGGTCGGAAAGTAAAGTGAAAACGACTTTGCACCGTGCACTCCAGTCTTTAAAAGAGGAAATGATAAAGGAGGGATACACTCATGATGCAATCTGATAAAAGAAATGATTGGGATAAGAACTTTGCTCGACTTAAGGAAGTGGAGTTAAAAGAGAGCGACAAAACGGAAGTATATGACCAGTTATTGCACAGCATTGAACAACCTAAAGGGTTTATTCAATCAGTCAACAAGCTAGTACCAACTGTTTCCGTTATCGTTTTACTATGCATTGGAGGATTCATAGCAACATTATTCTATATGGAAAATCAGAATGGTAAAGGGACAGATACGAAAAAGGAGTATGTTTTTCATGAGGGAGAATTTCCTACATTAATAAAGAATGAATTGAAAATAGAGAAAAACGAAGAGTTTTGGTACATCCAAAATAAATTCGGCTCTTCAGTAGGTAGCTTCATGGTTACAAATTCAACTGAGGAATTTGCTAGAAGAAAAGCAATAGGTGCCATTCACGAAACGAAAGAGATGACGAATGAACACTTTGATACGTTATTTTTGCGTGAACATATTAAACAACCTAATTTAGTTCAAAAACTTCATTACTACTTTTCCTACGGTGACGACCATTTTCACCTTCAAATACATCTAGGTTCTATCGGCTCAGTAATGGAACAAGATGCACCTTTAATTCTTGAAGAATTTCAGAATCAAATCTTACTACAAAAAGAAACTATAGATAGTGGAGTTAACCCGAGCTTTCAAGCCATTCTCTCTTCACAATTAAAAGGTGATAATATGTACCTTGCAATCGTAAACGATAATAGAACGAATGAGTTGCAAATACCAAGTGAATGGGAAGCGTATAGGCTACAAATACAAGAGGAAACAAAGATCATCGATGAGAATGGAAATGAAATCTCTCTAAATGATGTTAATTTATATGAATTTTATTTAAATGTGTGGACAAAAGAACCATTTATCTCAGAGTGGACGAAACTCGCAGTTAATCAACAAGATAGAGGGTATGAAAATCATCCATTATACACCGCTAAGAGAATACAAGTAGTAGAAATACCTAATGAAGATTATCTAGAAAGGTTATATGCGAAAGAAGAAGGAAAGTATGCACTTTACATTTATATAGGGGAAGATCTCGGAGGGGAGATAGGTATTGAGATTCAAAAGGAAATTAACACTCTCCTTCATAAAGAAAAAAATAACATGTACATCGTTTCTTTCATAAGCGTCCCACCAGATCAAGAAAAACAACTTTTTAACATTGAACATTACCCAGCGTATGTGATACTTGATCATGAAAAAGTGTTAGTAAATACAGTTGAACTAGAAGATATTCTGCCATATCTGAATGAATAACATAAAAAAGACACCTGTAAACAGGTGTCTTTTTGCGTATTGCGGCGAGACATCAGCACTCCACATAGTGCCTTGCCAAAAAGGCGTGATGTTCGACTTATGCAACTCAGCTCATCGCTCTATAACTATAGCACGATAGAACAATAAGTACAATAGAGAATATTTTGGTAAGAGTATGTTAAATACAATAAGGGTATTAAATAGAGGAATACTTGCTATTAACAGTGGATAATGTCACGATAAAAGCATACATATTAAAGGAGGAAGAAAAATGAAACTAGCTGGAAAAAAAGTTATTCAAATTGTAAGCAATGACTTCGAAGATTTAGAATTATGGTATCCAGTTTTACGACTTCGTGAAGAAGGAGCAACTGTTGACATCGTAGGAGAAAAAGCAAAAGAAAAATATATAGGAAAATATGGAGTACCAATCATGTCAGACTATGCTTTCAAAGACGTAAACCCAAATGAGTATGATGCTATTTTAGTGCCAGGTGGATGGTCACCGGATCTATTAAGAAGGTTTGATGAAGTGTTAAACATGGTTCGAGTAATGGACGAACATCAAAAACCTATCGGACAAATTTGCCATGCTGGATGGGTTCTTATATCCGCTAAAATTCTTGAAGGAAAAACGGTAACAAGCACTCCAGGGATTAAAGACGATATGATGAACGCAGGTGCTACATGGGTGGATGAGCCAGTAGTCGTTGATGGACATATCATCTCAAGTCGCCGCCCACCGGACTTACCTGATTATATGAGAGAGTTTATTAAGATGTTAGAAAAATAATCCAAGAGGAGCCACAGGTATAAACTGTGACTCCTTTTATTAATATAAAGTGATAAATTCATCGTCAAGTAAACAATCTAATTTATTTTCAATCTCTGTCCAAGAATTGCTGGTATTTTCAAAGCAGTAAGAAACTTTCTTTGAAAAATTAACTACCCTTTCTTTCTGTATCGGATCTATTTTTTCTTTTGGATTATTTCCGATTGTAGTGAGAGGGGACAAAATTGGAATGAGTCTATACCCTTTTTCTAAAATGTCTTCTGATAAAATTCCTGTATATGTACTTGATATAAATAGTCCGTATTGTAGTTCATTAAACAATCTATTTAGTTCCACTAAAAACTCCTCATCATCCCAATTAAACTCTTCACTAACAAGGCCAGTAAATAATGGAATTAAAACCATTTTATATTCCACTTGTTCCAAATATAGAAGTAGGCTTACTTTTTGCACTTTGTCTCTTTCTACCTTATAAAAATATACAGACGTGAACAGAAGGAAAAGTAAAACGAGGCAAATAGTAGACAATGTTTTAATCTTTCGATCCGAAATTCTTTTCAATGATATCCCTCCAGTTTTAATACTGTTAAATTTTACCATTACATATAAATTGTATTAGTCAATATTTTTTTGGAAATAAGGAGTTGGTTTGTTTATTCGACAAAAACATTGATATTTCTCGGGAAATATCCAAGTGTGACTTCGGTTTTAAAAGGAATTACTCTTATTTTGTATAATAATGGTAAAGATGATGTTAAGGGGGATATTCATGGACCATCAGCACTATAACGTTCCTGTTAAAAATGATTCAAACTACAATAATTATGATAGGGATTATGACCGTAGCAGATATGTAGATAATGAAGTTGTCTCTATTGGAGTTTGGATTGTTGTTATTATTGTTTTAGCAATTCCGATTATCAATATAATTGCGTTGTTTGTTTTAGCATTTGGCAATCATAATGAAAATTTAAAGAATTTTGCCAAGGCAAGTCTTATCCTAGGAGGAATTGGCTTGTTGTTTGCAATACTGGTTAGTGGTTGTAGTTACTAATTTTTGTAAAAAATATGTATGCAAATCTCTTCCAACAGAAAGAATAGAACTAACAACCTTGTAAGGGAGAATGATGCATGCAAATCGAAAGTGGAACAGTCTTTGAAATTAATAATGGAAGTAATGGTTTTTTTAATTCATCCAAAAAATTAACGGTGTTACGCCATAGTGGTGAAACAGTGCAGTTTACACTAGGAAAAGGTAAAGGTCATGGCTCTATGCCAGTAAAACATTTACAATACCTACTAAGAAAAAATGAATTAACTCCATTAAACCCTAAAAGAGCACTGCTTAATGATAATGAAGAAGAGCAACTCTTGGGGTAATATGTAAATGTCAAGGAAGAAACATTTTTATCAAAAGTGGTGGTTTTGGACGATAGTACTATTCATTGGACTGAATTTACTCATTAATAATGTAATGCAAAATGATGAACCTAACGATGACCGTAATCAGCTTATTGAAAGTAAAATCCAAACCCATTAAAAATCCGCGAGTGCATATGTAACTCGCGGATTTATTTTTTTGAAAAGCCTATACCTTGTGTGTTGCCTCATAAGAAAAATAATTATATTATTAAAATAAAGAAAATTTTAAATAGTCATACAGAAAGAGGGTCCATACATAATATGAAAATATTTATTTCAGCTGACATTGAAGGTGTTTCAGGTGTTGCAACAAATCAACAATTAAAAACACCATCTGAGTATCAACGTTTTCGAAAGTTAATGACACAAGATGTAAATGCTGCGATTGAAGGAGCTTTTAAAGGTGGAGCAACAGAGGTTGTAGTTGCTGATGGACATGGTAACATGTCTAATATTTTTATAGAAGAGTTAGATTCAAGAGCAACTCTCGTACAAGGAAGCAATCGTGTTATGTGTCAATTAGAAGGATTAGACGAAACGTTTGATGCGATTATGTTCGTCGGACATCATGGGCGTGAGGGTGGTTCAGAAAGAGCCATTATTAGTCATACACTAGCTGGTATTTGTGTGAATGAAATGAAGATAAATGGAAAGGTAGTCGGGGAAACGGAAATGAATGCAATGGTAGCTGGTTCATTCGATGTACCAACTATATTTATTTCTGGCGATGATGCTTATGTAGCAGAAGTAAAAGAAACATTGCCAAACGTGGAAGCGGCGATTGTGAAAAGAGGAATTGATCGCTTTGCTTCTGAGCTCATTCATCCTGAGAAAGCACAGCAGATCATTCGAGAAAAAGCAGAACTAGCTACAAAAAACATAGCAAACTATAAACCTTTAAAAACAGAAGGGCCAGTAACATTTGAAATTGAATTTAAAGGGTCTAACCAAGCTCTTATGACAACAACGTTACCTACAGTAGAATTAATCAGTCCAAAGCGAATTACCTTTACTTGTGATGATATGGTAACAGCGTATAAACATATGTGGGGTTGCGTTATTATCGCTATCACAGCAACGAACGGTGTTCTAGGAAATGTAAACGCCTAAAGAAGAACTTTTAGAAAAACTTGTGAAAAGAGAGAAAACCATGTGGAGTAGAATCCAAAGAGATCTAGTAAATTATCAAAAAGCTCATAAACATAAAGCAAATCAAGTGCTTCATTATTTTGCTTTTTTGTTTGCCTTTTTAGGATGGATATTTTTATTTATTAATATATATGTAACAATTATATTAGCACTATTGCATTATACTTTTTCGTGGATTGGTCACTTTTACTATGAGAAAAACAAACCAGCTTCTTTTAAATATCCACTGTTAGGTTTCTATGCGGGCTTTTTATGGTTTTTTCTTTTGACGTTTCAACTATTATTTTCTAAAAGAGTCCTTCCTCCATTAGATTAAAATAATATATAGTTTAGCAATCAGCTGCAGGAAAGTTAATATAAAGGATGGTGAGTATAGAATGACTAAATTGCTATTACATTTAGAGGGATCTTTTGTACTTTTAGCTAGTATTTATTTTTATGCCCATGGTTCATATAGTTGGCTATTATTTTTCATTTTATTATTTACCCCAGACATTTCAATGGTAGGATATATAGTCAATAATAAGATAGGTGCACTATCGTATAATTTGTTTCATACTTATTTAGTTCCTATTATGTTATTAATAATTGGAGTGATTTTCAAAAGTGAAATATTGATAGCTTTAAGTTTAATATGGTTTGCACATATTGGAATGGATAGAATGTTAGGATATGGTTTGAAATATCCAACGCATTTTAAAGATACTCATCTAAGTCGAGTATAATTGAAAAGGTACTTACCAATAATCGAAGGAAAGTAAGATAAAAGAAGGTTGAATTATGAATGAACAAATAAAAATCGATCTTTCTTTATCTAGATTCAGAGAATAAAAGTCTTTATGACTTAACTAGATGAGAAATTTTTTTAATAAATACACCACAGTATGGAAAGATGCCCAACTTAAGATAGTTTTAATACAAAAAATTAAAGATAATGTATGATTTTTTTAAAAAAATTTGCTTTTCTAGATATCTTATGTTATATTTAAGAAGAATTATTTTTGTTCGCTAGGTCAACATCAGAGATTAAGTTTTAAACTTTTCGCCTTTGATATCTAAATGAGCAATAATAGTAATAAACAGTGGGTTATCCACATATTGGGAGGCAACAAATATGCAACAAGGTACAGTAAAATGGTTTAACGCAGAAAAAGGATTCGGTTTCATCGAAGTAGAAGGTGGAGATGATGTATTCGTACATTTCTCAGCTATCCAAGGCGAAGGATTTAAATCTTTAGATGAAGGCCAAAAAGTTTCATTTGACACTGAGCAAGGTCAACGTGGACTTCAAGCTACAAACGTTACAAAAATGTAATGTTGGAAAGGACTCTTTTATAGAGTCCTTTTTTTATGTTTGCACGGTTGCTTCCAATACTGTTAATCTATTTTCATTCGTGTTTAAATTAACCTCCGCTCCTATCGGAATACTAGACTTATAATACCCATGCCCCGTTGCCACGTTAACCATAAGAGGTTTACCGAGTGGCACTATCCATTCATTTATTAACATTTCAAGCGTAGTTCCGTAAGATACAGGACAATTCGTACATTCTCCAATTATTATTCCTATACAATCATTGAATTTCCCTGACATAGATAACTGAGTGAAATAACGATAGATCATGTTAGTCGGTGTCTTTATATCTTCTAAAAATAAAATCTTTCCTTTTGTATCAATTTCATAAGGAGTAGCAAGTGTATTAATGATGGATGTTATGTTCCCTCCCACAATAGATCCAGTAACATTTCCACGTACTAAACTAACTTGCAACATGTTAGGTGGATTTAAAATAACTCTTGGTTGTGTAAGTGTGGAGACTGATTCAAAAAACTGATTGAAATTGTAAGTTGGTGTATCAGGCCTGAAATCCGGAAGCATTAAACTATGAAAGGTCGTTAAGTCACTTAATTGATATAGAGCATTTAGTAGTACAGTGATGTCACTATAACCTGTAATGATCTTTGGGTTTTGTTTAATAATATTGTAGTCTAAAAAAGGAAGTAAACTTTGGACACCTGTTCCTCCTCGACTTGGTAAAATCATTTTTACACCAGGGCTAGAAAACATAAACATTAAATCCTCCGCTCTTCTTTCTGGAGTAGTTGCTGTGATGCCGTCAAAAGAGTAAAGATACTTTCCGAAGATAATATTAAAACCCATGTTTCGAAGTGTTTCTATTCGAGCATTAATTATGTTTGCATCAAGAGGACTTCCTGGTGAAACTAGACCAATAGAGTCTCCGCTTTGTAGCATAGGTGGTTTTGTGGCCATGGACCTCACTTCCTTTGTAAAAAATTTCTTTTTACAATATATGAAAGTTAAGGTGTAATATAAGTGAAGTTTAGAATTAATGAAATAAATAAGGTGGTTTCATACTACTAATAAGAAAAAACAGTAAAGGAAGTGGTAATGGGTTTGAAGAAGAAGGGATAACATTATCTATTTGGTATCCCTCGTTTTTTTACTCGGAAATTTCATCTAAAGTCTTTTCGAAACTTGGTGCTAAATGTTGTAAGAAATATTCGACCTCAGGCATACATAATGAATGTATTTTCTGTTCTATTTGATTTTTAGCTACCGCAAATTCCCGGTTGCCAGCAGCAAGCTCTGTCACACATTTTAAATATGCATCTAAAAGATCTGCAGCTTTTACATATTGATAAAGATCTTTTTCATTTTTTTCAGAAATGATACTTTTATAAATATGCTTTAGTTCGTATGGAGCTTGGTTTACTAATCGTTCTGCCGCTAAATCCTCTAGATCTCTAAAGTTCTTTAATATATCTTTGTTATGATGCTTTACGGGTGTTGGTATATCTCCAGTGAAAACTTCTGTCACATCATGAAACAAGGATAGAGTAACGGCACGATCTGTATTAATTTCCTTGTTATATACTTCATTCGCAATCGAACAAAGGCAATGAGTAAGTAACGAAACATGAAATGAATGTTCCGCAACGTTTTCTTTCATCGTATTCCGCATTAAACTCCAACGCTCAATATATTTCAAGCGATATAAATTAGCTAATAAATGACTTTCCATCGTTACACATCCCTATATATTAATACTGGATAAATAGTATCTCATTAGAAGAGTAGCTGGCAAGTGGCAGGAGCTAAAAAGCACCTCTTTCAAGTGAGGTGCAAAGCAATTATCTTATATTGTTAATAAAAGTTTGTTCCCTGATGGATCTATTACTGTGTAGTTATCATCTTCAGTTTCAACTGATGCCCCTAACTTATGCAATCTCTCTATACTAGCCTGCCTATTTTCTTCACTTGGAAAACTAATAGTAAAATGTTCCAAACCAACACTATTATGGCTTGGAGGAGGTGCACCGACGCCGTTCCATGTATTTAACCCAATATGATGATGATAACCATTTGAAGAAACGAAAAGGGCTTGTGTTCCATAGCAACACACTACTTCAAAACCTAAACCGTTACAATAGAACGTTTCGGATTCCTTTAAATCCGAAACGTGTAAGTGAATATGCCCCATTACAGTGCCATTGGAAAGGCCAGACCATTCTTCTCCATTCCGTTCAGAGAGAATATCTTCTATATCTAAACGGTCCGTTGCCATTAACACTTCCCCGTGAGACCATTTCCATTCAGATGCTGATCGATCACAGTAAACTTCAACCCCATTTCCATCAGGATCTACTAAATACAGAGCTTCACTAACAATATGATCGGAAGCACCTTGTAGAGGATAGCGAGTATTCATTAAATGATGAATAAACTTAGCTAATTCTTTTCGACTCGGAAGTAGTATGGCAAAGTGATATAGTCCAGTTGTTCTTAATTGCTTTGGTTCTACTTCATCTAATTGTTCTATCGTTAAAATCGAAGTCTTACCGTTAGCCGATAGGTGAGCTATTTTCTTATCTTGTCTAATAACGTTAAAACCTACAATGTTTTTATAAAATTCTATAGATTTAGATAAGTTTGAAACTTTCAATTGTATATCACGTACATACATAGTAGGGTGAGTATGAAAATGCATGAAGGAATCCTCCTAACATAGATTAGATATATTATTTCCAACTTTAGCATATTCTTTTTAACTTATCTCTTTTTTTGCTTAACCGAAACATTAAACAGTTCTTAACTAGAGGTGATTTTTTTTGAAAGAAAAAACAATCTTACTGAAAAATGGATACGTTGTTGATGTTGAGTCTGGTAGTGTAAGAGAACAGGATATCTTAATGAAGCATGGAAAAATAGCTGCACTGTTGCCGGTTGGAACAACAATAGATAATTTTTCTGATATGAAAATATTTGATATTAGTGGAAAATGGATTATTCCAGGTTTGATTGACATGCATGTACATATTAAGGATGCTTTTGCTCCTATATTTACAGCAGCAGGGATTACAACTGTTCGAAACACTGGCGGTAACGTATTAGAGTTGAGGAGCTTAATAGAAGCACCTCGGGATGCTCCAACTCCAAAAATAGTTTCCGCGGATCGAATTATGGACGGCCCTCCAGGCTTATGGGGGGAAACAAGTCCGTGGAGTATTAACATTGATACAAAAGAAGAAGCCATAAAAGAAGTCAAACGACAAGTTGAGGCTGGGGCAGAATTTGTGAAAGTGTATGGTTGGTTAAGTAGAGAAGTGATGGAAGCTACTGTAGAAGAGGCGAAGAAACATGGGAAAGAAGTGAGCTGTGACTTGCTCTACTCCACAGATGTAAATGCAGTAGATGCTGCGAAGATTGGAGTAAAGTGGAATGAGCATGTATCTGGCGTGGTTCAAGCAATGTACCCAAGCTGGAACATGAGAGCAGAACAATCAGACTGGGATGAGATTAATTGGGAAAAACCAGATGAAGAATTAATTCGAAATATATGTTTAGAGCTTTTAAAATACGATGTCATTCTGTGCCCAACGATGATTTTATTTGACCAACAAGGTAGAGTCCCAGATGTATGGAAGCCTGACAATGAAGTAATAGAAAAAATACAGAAAAACGAAGGCTTAATCCAACAATGGTCTATGATCTCGCAATATGTGGATGCTTTAAAAAAGAATGCGTTATTAGGCACTATAAATAAACGGTTTGCAAAAACCTATGCTGAATTAGGAGGCAGAGTAGTTGCAGGCACAGATACCCCAGCAGGAGTGTGGACATATCCAGGAATGGCGTTACATCGAGAGTTAGAACTTTTTGTTAAAGCTGGATTTACGAAATTAGAAGCACTTAGAGCAGCAACAAGTATGGCAGCGGCAAGCTTGAATAAACCTGAATTAGGAATTATTCAAAAAGGAGCTATTGCAGATCTAGTAGTGCTTAATGCAAATCCTTTAGAGAATATTGAAAACACAAAAGAAATTAACCTAATCATAAAAGGTGGTAAAGTTTATACACAACTAGAACTATTAAATGCAGTGCCATCAGAAGAAGAAGTAAACAAAAAAGAAGAAGAGTTCCTAGCAGAGTTCAACGTAAAAGTTTTAAAAAAATACACTAACATAACGAAAGTGTAACAAGTGCCAGGTAACTGAAAGTCCCTTGTAATATAAGAAAAAGGTGCCTTTAATAGGCACCTTTTTTGATTGAAAAACCTTAGCAAATATAGATGTTTATTTAAAAATTTCATCGAATGTATTTATCATTTCCCATGAAAATTTCGGGAGCATAGATAGGACACTGTGGTTAGTAAGTTCTGCTGAAAAGATAATGGTAGTGAAGAATATGATAGAAAGCAGTGAAATAACTAAATAGCATTTTAGTGAGTCCTTTAGTTCTGAATTGTTTTTCATGATTACTCTCCTTTAATTTTTACTAGTAATTATATTAAAAGTTAAGGAGAGGTATCCACCTTCATAGTATATAGGAGTTAAACACATTCGATATAGCAGGTTATGTTCAACATTTTCAGTAATAATAAATGTAACAGGAGAAAACAAAACATAAAAGGAATGTACAGCATTTTTTACTTTAATACCTTCTTTTTTCTCTTGTTGTATTAAATTTAAACTATTAATCGGACTTTCCATGCTAATAACATAGTCAAAGTCGTATAAGTGGTTATATACTTTTTTGGTATTAACTCCAATATTAATATTACTAGTTTGAAAAATTAAAGAAAAAGAACTAAAAGTAAGGATGAGAATAAATGATATCTTTTTCATATCAATCCTCTTTTCACCATTTCAATAAATGATATTTCCTCCATATTAATTCAAGTTTTTATATTATTCAACAATCTAACAACTGTAATAGTTTAAAATGTTTTTTGAACTAGTTATTAACATTTATTATGTTACACAAATACATGATATAATTAAGTTATGTTACATAAGGAAGGTGATAATGGTTGGAATGTGTAGAGGCTATTAAAGAGTCAAAGCATATCACATTAATGAAAGAACATTTAAAAAAGCAGTCTTTAAGAGACTATTTATTTTTTGTTATGGGGATTAACACAGGAATTAGAATTAATGAATTGTTACATATAAAAGTTAGCGAAGTTATAGAAGATAACGGATGTGTAAAAGAGTTTTATATATCTATAGTAGACGAGCAGTCCATTTATATAAATAATATTGTTCAAAATGCAATTACTATATATGTTCAATCAGAAAAACTTGAATCGAGTGATTATCTTTTTAAATCACGAAAATGTGAAAAACCGATTTCTAGGCAACAAGCATATCGTATTGTTAATAATGCAGCAAACAATGTAGGTCTTTATGGGAAGATTGGGACTCATACGTTAAGAAAGACGTTTGGCTATCATGCATATAAAAAAGGTATAGCTGTTTCCATTTTACAAAGTTTATTTAATCATAATACACCATCCGAAACTTACCGCTATATCGGAATAAATAAAGATGACAAAAATGACAATAACACTTTAAAGATTGATGTTAATTTATAGTTTATTGAAATAAAAAATAGAGATCACATCGTACGGAGGGGAGGAAAATACTATGTTTAATAGTGGGTTTAATGTAGATTCAATTATTTTATTAGGCGCAATGCTATTGATAGTTGGTGTTATTACAACGAAATTTTCAAATAGATTAGGCGTACCAGCACTTGTACTTTTTATTATTGTTGGTATGTTATTTGGTAGTGACGGGCTAGGATTTATTTATTTTGACAATGCAAAATATGCGCAACTAATTGGAATATTTGCGCTTGTAATTATACTCTTTGAAGGTGGTCTTCAAACAAAATGGCCAACAGTAAGGTCTGTACTAATGCCGTCCTTATCTTTAGCCACTATCGGAGTTATCTTAACTTCAACCATTGTAGCATTCGCTGCAAAGCTAATTTTGGATGTCACCTGGCTAGAAGCTTTCTTATTTGGAGCGATTGTAGGTTCAACCGATGCTGCCGCTGTTTTTGCAGTACTGAAAGGTCAAAATATTAAAGCGAGAATGGGTGCGACATTAGAAGCAGAGTCTGGAACAAATGATCCGATGGCGGTATTTCTAACTTTATCCTTTATTCAATTGATTATTGCGTCTGATCCGAATTATTTCACACTAATCATAAATTTCGCTTGGCAAATGTCTACAGGTTTAATTTTAGGTCTTATACTAGGTAAACTCGGATCTATTTCTATTAACAAAATTAACTTGGATTCGAGTGGGTTGTACCCTGTGTTCGCACTAGCCTTCGCTCTATTGACATACAGTATAACAGCATTAATTGGCGGAAGTGGACTCCTTGCAGTATATACAGCCGCATTAATTATAGGGAATTCTGAATTGACTTATCGCCAGTCAATCTTCCGATTTAATGAAGGATTTGCTTGGATGATGCAAATCTTAATGTTTACTATACTTGGCTTATTAGTTTTTCCAGGACAACTTTTTCAATGGGATATTATTTGGAAAGGGCTAGTTTTATCTTTAGTTCTAATGGTTGTTGCTAGACCTATTGCAGTCTTCTTATCTACAATCGGGATGAAGTATAAATTTAATGAAAAAGTCTTTTTATCTTGGGCAGGTCTTCGTGGAGCTGTGCCAATTGTATTAGCTACTTTCCCTATGATTGCTGGGTTGCCAAATAGCCAATTATTCTTCAATGTAGTGTTCTTCGTAGTTCTTACATCTACATTAATACAAGGTTCAACTATTACGCTCCTTGCTGAAAAATTAAAATTAGTTGGAGTGAAAAAGGTGAGTTCTCCTCATTCGTTAGAGTTAGTATCGATAGGAAAAGCGAATGCGGAAATAATTGAATTTGAAGTAAATTCAGATGCAGAAATAGTAGGGAGAAAACTTGTAGATATAGATTTCCCTAAAGGTACATTAATAAATGCAATTATTCGGGAAGATAGATTAGTAACTCCTTCTGGAGATTCAACTATTAAAGAACAAGATATTCTTTACGTTTTAACTGATAGAAAAAGTAAAAAGCAATTAGAAAGTCTATTAAATGAAAAAAGAGAAGAAGAAAATAGAGAAATTAGCAAGGAACCTGTTACATCATCAAATAAGTAAACGAAACAAAATATTACAAGAGTGTAACCGTACCTGTTACACTCTTGTAATATTATAATTTTCCTTTTTGAAAACCATGGAATATTTTAACAACTGCGATCGAGGACGCAATTGCTGCAACATAGTACAAGGATAGATATAAGAATGTAAATCCTTCTCCCATATAGAAAAGACCGTGGGATTTTAATATCGGTTTTATAATAAAGGAAAATGCACATATTCCAATCAAAGTAACTAAATAGAAACGCTTTTTATTATGATATGTATATTGATAAATAAGCATAAAACTTATCGGAATAAGAGAAGCATCCAGAGCGATATTAGCGGCTACATAAGTTGAAATTTGATAAGGATATCCCCAAAACCCCATTCTTATCCCATAAATATCTAAGTAAGATGCAATAGTATGAACTGCAAAACCATAAAAGCCAATCTCAAATGCTTTTTTACGATCAAGTACTTTATACAGAATAAAGATTGGGAAAAGAAGCATAAAGACATTCGTCCAAAATTGCCAAGTATGGAAACTAGAATATTGTTCCCAGTATTTATCCATAAACTCATACAACTCCACACGCGTCTCCACAATTTTAAGAAACATTTCTTTTTGCTTCAATACCTCACCTCATTTCACTAATACTTACAGGTATTTTTGCCTATTTTGTAATTATTATTAGTGAAATCAATGAGATTTGAAAAGAGCTCGAAACTTATAATCTCAATAGGTTGTTATATTAACTTCTTAAAAATCCACCTTCCGAATGAATTATCTGACCCGTAATCCAACCACCTTCTTCATTCACCAGAAAATTTATTAAGTTCGCTACATCCTCTGGTTTTCCAATTCGTCCTAAGCCAAATTTTGGCCTTAAATAGTCTCTAATTTCATCATTCATCCAAGTAGAATCAGTTGGTCCAGGATTTATAGCGTTAACTGTAATACCAATAGGAGCCAATTCAGCAGAAAGAGATTTCGTAAATGCGGAAATAGCTCCTTTTGTTGCAACATAGGCCAGCTCTCCAGGCATAGGAGAAATATCTTGCCCAGAAGTCATATTGATAATTCTGCCAGAACTTAGATTACTCACTTTATATCTTTTAGCAAATTCGGTACAAAGTAAAAACGTAGTTCTCATGTTAACGGCATAATGAATATCAAGGGTTTCAGCATCTAACAATTCGTACCCATCATTTGTGGAATGCGCTGCATTATTGACTAAAATAGATGGAATCCCTAAGCTGCTTTCCACTGCTTTCATAACGTTACTGGCTGCATCTTTAGTGGAAAAGTCAATTTCAGCACAGTCAGTTTTGACTCCAAGAGCTTTAAGTTCATTTATAAATTGTTCTAGCCATCCAATTTCAGCTTTCCAATGAGTAAAAAATACATCCACACCATTGCTAGCCAGTTTCCTACAAATTGAGGTACCCATATCTACTTCACTACTAGCGCCAGTTACGACCGCAATTTTTCTATCTAATTTCTGCAAGTTCTAATCCTCCTAATGTGAAAATAAAATCTTACCCCCAATTTTTATTTACTTATTCTATAATACATTTTTCTGAAAAAGATTGTATAATTTTTCTTTTTTTGAAATAATTTATATATTTTGTTCTAAAATACTTTGCAATTTTAAAAAAGGTATTCAATTATTTTTATTTGGGGGAATACTTTTTGTCTACACAATAAAGGGTGGTAGGAATTGCTTTAGTAACAGCAGTAGCAGTTCTAGGGGAAGCATTGCTATTTATCGTTTTACCTTTATATTGGAGAGAGTTTGGATTAACTGCTATTTGGCAAATTGGTATTCTACTATCGATAAACCGTTTTGTGCGATTACCTATAAATCCACTAGTTGGATTGTTCTATAAACATTTTCAATTAAGAACTGGTGTATTTATAGCCTTATCACTTGCCGTAATTACAACCTTCTCTTACGGAACGATACAAAGCTTCTGGGTGTTAGTTTTTATGAGAGCGTTATGGGGAGTTGCCTGGTCCTTGCTGAGATTAGGTGGCTTTCTAACTGTAATAGATGTTACGAATGATCATAATCGCGGGAAATTTGTTGGACTTTATAATGGAATTTGGGGATTAGGGGGGTTAATAGGAATGCTTGCAGGAGGATTCCTTGTTGATCAAACTTCCATTTTCTTTGTCACAACAATATTTGCGGCTCTGGGATTAATTGCCATTCCTGCTGTAATTCTACTAGTTCCAGTTTCAAAAAGAACAAATCAAACAGAAAATTCACCTAAAGTTAAGAAAAAATGGTTAACCCCGTACGTAAGCATGGTATTTGTTACAGGAGCGACAATGGGCTTTATAGTTTTTGGGCTATTTGCTTCTACATTAAGCCCTTTAATTGAAATAGCATACTTAGAACATTGGACAGTAGCTCAATTTACTATTGGGGTTGCTAGTCTTGCAGGTATTTTACAAGCTATAAGATGGGGATGGGACCCATTTGTAGCACCGTGGATCGGAAAACAACTATATTCAAAACAAAGGATGTTAAAAGTATTACTCATTCCACTATTTTTTGGTGGCGCTATGTTAATTTTCCTAGGGATTATTCAATCCATTTATATACTTATTAGTGGATTATTGATTTTTCAGCTACTTTCAACTATCTTTGTGACTACTACTGATACCATTGCAACGAATGCTGCCGCACACTTGGATAAAGTAAAAGTAATGACTGTTCACACAGTTGTAGTCGATATAGGTGCAGCGTTAGGGCCATTCGTAACATTTTCCTTACTTGGCATAATCGGATTATCATCTGTTTACATAGTTGCTGGTCTAATACTAATTATGTTAGGTTCGACGTGGGTGTTATTTTTAAAAAAATTCTAATTACTGGTTAAAGCAATACACCTACTCTTAAGGTCGTATTGCTTTTTTCGTTCATTTTCTGTTCATAATAATATGCTATTGTAAACAGTGACAAGTTAATTAAACAAGTGTTATTGAGGTGAAAATATTGAAAGAGCAGATAAAAGTATTAATAGTAGAAGATGATCCAAATATATGTGACCTCATTCAGTTATATATGGACAAACAAGGATACAACTCAAACATTGCTTTAGATGGCGAAGTAGGTTTAGCTAAATTTTACGATGAAAAACCGGATTTCGTTTTGCTAGACATCATGCTACCTGAAATGAATGGTTGGGAAGTATGTAAGATGATTCGTTTAGAAAATAAGCATATACCTATTATCATGCTAACTGGTAAAGGTGAAAGCTATGATAAAATACGCGGATTAGAATTAGGGGCAGATGACTATATTGTAAAACCATTTGACCCAAATGAATTAGTTGCGCGTATGAAAGCTGTTTTAAGAAGAAGTTCTAGAAAAGAAGAACGGAAAGAAAACATTAAGCTAGGTTCTATATTTATTGATGTGAATCAATTTAAAGTATTTCTTCGTGATACTGAAGTCTCCCTGCCTAAAAAAGAGCTAGAACTCATTTATTTTCTAGCCTCCAATCCTAATCAAGTTTTTACTAGACAACAACTATTAGATAGAATTTGGGGAGATAGTTTTGAAGGTGATTCGAGAACGGTGGATGTTCATATTAAGAGGTTGCGAGAAAAACTAAAAGAAAAAAACTTGTTGATTCAAACGATTAGAGGAATAGGATATAAACTAGAAATAGGTGAAAAATAATGATTAAAACTAGTATATTTCGAAAACTTTTTATTACCTATTCCTTTATCGTAATGTTTTCTTTCCTATTATTTAATTCTATCTTTCTTTATCTATTTCATATTCAACTTTATAGTAATTACGAAGATACGTACAATTTTCACCACGAGCAAATTAAAGAACAACTGGATCAATCCGAGATTAAAAAATGGGATGACTCTATCTTGAATTCATCCCTTCAAAGTAGTTTACAACAAAAAAACAGTAGTATTTTTCTTTTTGATAAAGAAGGGAAACTAGTGTACGAGCCAACAAGTAGTAAGATTACGTCCTATAAAATAGAAGAAAAAGTGAATGAAATGCTAACGTCTGGAGAGAAGTTAGCTGGTGGAATGAAAATTGAACAGGATTTTATTTATATATACTCAGATCAATCTCCATTAGATGAAAATGGTTTTTTCATGGTGATTGTCTATCATGATTTGTTACACGAATATGAACAAGTAATATGGATGGTATTATTCACTTTAATCATCACCATTTGTGTTGCTGGAATCATCCTTTGGTTTATTTCTAGGAAAATTACAACTCCGCTAAGGGAAATGAATAAGATTGCATTAAAAATGGCTAAAGGGGATTTCTCCGAAGAAGTGATTATCGCTACAAAAGATGAAATTGGCCAACTCGGAGAGAGCTTTAATTATATGGCAACGGAATTAGAAAGTTTAGAAGAGATGCGAAGAGAATTTTTAGCAAATGTGTCTCATGATTTACGTTCCCCACTAACATCTATCAAAGGTTTTCTAATCGCATTATTAGATGGAACAATACCTAATGAAAGAAAAAAACATTATTACTTACTTATGAAAGAAGAAACAGAACGATTAATAAAGTTGGTGAATGATTTATTAGAAGTGTCGCAGTTAGAGTCAGGTCAATTAAAACTCTATCCGAAAAACTACAACTTAACTGAACAATTACGTGTTATAACTGCAAAATTGGAACCACAATTAAAGGGGGCGAAAATGGATATTAAGTTTCAAACACCAAAAGAGGATCTATATGTATTCGCTGACCAAGATAGAATGGAACAAGTTTTTATCAATTTAATTGGCAATGCAATTCACTTTTCTCCTGCTCATAGCTCCACCTATTTGAAACTAGAAAAAGAAAAAGACAAAGTAAAGATAATAGTGCGTGACGAAGGAATAGGAATAAAAGAAGAGGAACTTCCTTTTATATGGGATAGATTTTATAAATCAGACAAAGCACGCTCGAAAAAAATTGGTACGGGGATTGGACTTTCCATTGTGAAATCTATTATTTTACTGCATGAATCAGATATAAAGGTAAAAAGTGAAGTAGGAATTGGAACTGAATTTACATTCTCTTTACAGATATCAAACAATCGATAAAAAATGTTTGTTCATATTCCATTCATATTCATAGGTTAATATAGATTTTGTTAATGACGAATAAATAGACAAGAATGTCAGAAATGAGGAAAAGATGATAAGGTTAGCTGAATTAACATCGAAAAGAAAATGGGTTTGGCTTATTGTTGGTATTTGGATAATACTTGCAGGTGCTTTAAGTGCTGCACCATCTGCCAATGACTATAAAGTAAACACGGGAGAAAATGATTTACCTAAAGATACCCAGTCAGTTGTAGCTAGCGAGAAGCTTGAAAACTATTTTCCTGATGACAGCGGATTACTAGGGTTGTTAGTTTTTTATAATGAAAAAGGTTGGAATAAAGATAACTATCAACAAATAGACAAAGTGAGTGAATGGATAACAGATAAAACGGACGAGTTTGCAATTGAATCCTCTGTTCCATTTCACCTCTTTCCAAATGAAACAAAAGAAGCGTTCCTATCAGAAAGTGGTACAACACTCGTTTTACCTCTTATGATGAAAGATAGTGTAGAGATGGCTGACATTAATACTGCAGTCAATGCTATTCAACAATTTGCAGATGAGTTATTAGTAGCGGGCTCTTTAAAAATTACAGGTCCTGCTGGAATTGCATCTGACACAATTGCTATTTTCTCTAATGCTGACTTAGTTTTACTATTTTCTACAATTGCACTAGTACTTGTATTATTAATCGTTATTTATCGCTCTCCGTTACTAGCAATTATTCCGTTAGTAGCAGTAGCAATTGTGTATCAAGTAGTAGATAGAGTGTTAGGAATGTTTGCTGCAAATGAAGTGTTTGCCATTGAAGCACAATCTTTATCGATTGTGATGATTTTGCTATTTGGGGCAACAACGGATTACTGTTTATTTGTTTTCTCTCGTTATCGTGAGGAACTACGTAAAACGGAAAATAAGTATGAAGCAATGCGTGAAGCTGTGAAAGAAGTGGCTGAGCCAATATTCTTTAGCGGTGGTACGGTATTTGCTGCTATGTTAGTTTTATTATTAGCAACCTACGGACCGTATCAAAATTTCGGCCCTGTTTTTGCGATTACAATCGTTATCGTATTATTAGCTGGTTTAACGCTAGTACCTGCATTGTTTACGATTTGTGGTCGTCGTGCGTTTTGGCCAGCGATCCCAAAGGTTGGAGAAAAAACGTTACAAAAAAACCGCTTTTGGAGTCGAATCGGTTCTTTTGTAACAAAGAAGCCATATGTTGCTGGAGGAATTGTATTAGTATTTTTAATGATTAATGGATTAAACGCTTTATCCATCCAATATTCTTTTAATCTTATTAAATCTTTTCCAGAAGATATGAACTCAAGAGTTGGCTTTGAGCAATTAGAAGCAGAGTTTCCTGCTGGCGAACTCGCTCCGGTGACAGTTCTATTAGAAAAGAAATCAACCTATACATTTGATAATGAAGAACTAAGGGCATTAGAAAATTTAAGTGAGAACCTTTTATCATTAGAAGGAGTGCTTTCTACCACTTTTCCCGATATGGATGTGATTGAGACTGGTGGACGAATAGGTAGTCGTTGGTTGGATGATCAAGAAAAAGCATTAAAATTTGATATTGTTTTAGATATGAATCCATATGACAAAGAAGCACTAGACGCTCTGACTCAATGGAGCGAGCAAAAAGATGACCTATTAGTGGAAAGTGGGTTATCATTGGATGAGTATGCCATTCATTTTACTGGTCAAACTGCTAAACAAGCAGATATACGTGCAATAAATGATAGAGATACATTAATCGTAATTATCGTGGTTACATTGGTTATTTTTGGGATGTTAATATTCCATAGTCGTTCTCTTATTGCGCCTATTTATATGATGGCTACGATTTTACTTTCTTACGCTTCAGCATTAGGGTTAAGTTGGTTTATATTTGAAAACTTCTTCGGTTATGAAGGAATGAGCTATCGCATACCACTATATTCCTTTGTTTTCCTTGTGGCGCTTGGTGTAGACTATAATATAATGTTAATCTCTCGAATAAAAGAAGAGAATAGAAGATTCAGCATGCAAGAATCTGTCCGCCGTGGTGTTGCTTTAACAGGTGGAGTTATTTCTTCTGCAGGATTAATACTTGCTGCAACGTTCGGTGTATTAATGACTCAACCGATTTTAGAGTTATTCATGTTCGGCTTTATTGTAAGTATTGGTATTTTAATGGATGCTTTCTTAGTTCGCGGAATGCTCGTACCTGCGATTGTGTCAATACTTGGTCATTGGAATTGGTGGCCGTCAAAAATAAAAAAAGATTCAGGAGAAAAGGAGTTTACAAATGAATAGAACAAAAATGTTATTACGTTTTTCTGCAATATATGCAGCAATTGGTGTGTTTATCGGTTCACATATGGCTGGAGCGGGCTCACACCTTTTCCGAGCAATTCATGCTCATATTTTATTAGTTGGCTGGCTTTCACTTTTTGCCTTTGCAGTATTTTATGCTCTTTTTAAAATACCAAAACAATCTAAACTTGCGTCACTACACGTTTGGACAGCGATCATTGGTAGCTTTGGTTTAACGTTCGGGATGTATATGCAATACTTCCGACCAGAATGGGCACCAGAAACGTTTACATTAGTTTTCTATATAGTTGGTGGAACAATTTTAATGGTCAGTTTTTTCGTCTTTCTAGCAATGACTTTTGTTTTTGGAAACTTGTTTAAAGAAAAAGAATAATAGTATGATAGATAAAGAACCTATTCCAAATTCTGGAGTAGGTTCTTTTTTAAAAACGAAACCAGTTCCAACTTCTAAACGTCAAATTAAAAAGGGGGGCGGAAAAATTGAAAAAAATTTTAATTAAGCTAAAAGTTAGTTTGTTAACTTTACTTTTGTTGCTGTTGCTACCTTCAACTTTGGTATTAGCTGCATCTTATGACTTGCTCAAACCAGAAGAAGTAGAAAAAAGAGCACATTTCATTGTTAGAGGAACATATGATTTCAAAGCCGATAGTATCTCAGGTGGACATATGTATAGAGGATTTGAGTTTATGGTAAAAGAAGTTATTTATGGAGATGTTGAAACTGGAAGAATGATTATTGGTTTACAAGTTTATGATGATGGTTGGGTTAAAGAACACCAAGAACAAGGCGGGGAGTTTTTACTTTTTGCTGAAAAACATGATTTAAACGAATTTTATGTTCCTGTTCTTGGGACAAATGGACTTATTCCTATTTTAGATGGTAAGGTTTTGGATGAAGATAAGAAAAGAGCTACCTATTTTGAAAAATTCATGGATGGAAATAAAGGAGAAAATACACAATTATATGTTATTGTTGCTACGATAATAGTTTTTGTTCTTATTGTAGTAGTTAAAAAAAGGAAACCGCACCTTTCTAGAGAATAAGATAATCTGGGAGGTATGTTGAAATGTATCAATATTATAATGGATTTGTCATAAGAGAAGGTACGGAAGGTGTACCTTCTGAAAGTGTTGAGGAGCTATTTCAAGATGCTGGTTGGGCGAGAGAAACTCCGGAATGGCAAAAAGAAAAATACACGTTAATTTTTCAAAACTCAACCTGGGCTTTTACGATTTGGGACAGAGATCAGATGGTGGGTATGATAAGGGTTATTTCTGATAAGATAATGGCAGCAAATATTATGGACTTAGTAGTACACTCTAGATATAGGGGCCAAGGGCTAGGGCAGAAATTAGTTTCCTTATGTGTGCAAAAGCTTCCACATGGTGATTGGTTTGCACATACATCTGCTGACAACTTTTCGTTTTATAAAAAGTGTGGGTTTGAAGTGAAAGACTTAAAGAAAAATGGGACATGCGCGTATTATGGCTTTAGTCAAGCAAGAAAAGATGGACATCGGTAAGAGAGGAGAAAGAAATGAACTTAGTTATTGCAACAAGCGGGGGATTATCCATTTTAGATTCAGTAATTCAATTGATTGTGTTTCTAATTATAATAGCAATACCTATAATTATCATCGTAAGATTAACTAGGAAGAAGCATGATCGATTAAAGGGTGTTGAGAATAAACTGGACAAAGTAATTCAATTATTAGAAAAAGAAAAAAATAATTCAAAGTAATGCAGGAAGGGGAACAATCCCTTCCATTATTATTTCATATGTTGTTTAATATTTTCAGGTATCATGACAACCGTTGTCTCTAAATCTACTGGTTGGAAAATCGGATCAATACATTCATTCCAATATCTTAGGTGAATTTTATCAATTTCATGTGTAGAATCATTTACTTCGATTCCACGATTACCCTGAACAGAATACCAATATAAATACTCTTCTCCATTTAACACTTCTCGAAAAACCTAAGCCAGAGGCAAAGTGACCGAAGCGAGAGGCGAATTGACCGAAGCGAGAGGTGAATTGACCGAAGCAAGAGGCAAAGTGACCGAAGCGAGAGGCGAATTGACCGAAGCGAGAGGTGAATTGACCGAAGGAAGAGGCGAAGTGACCGAAGCGAGAGGCAAAGTGACCGAAGCGAGATACAAATTGACTCAAACAACGTGCAAAGTGACCGAGGCAACGGGCAAAGAATGCCAATGTTAACAATTAAATAATTTCTAGTAGTACCCCTTAGCAATAAAAACTCTGCTAAAGGGGCAACTTATACTTTTCTTTTTAAGTCTTTAATCGAATAAAATGTACCTCTCCAAACGATACCACCTCTAATGGTAGTTAGGATAGTCGCCCTAATAATACTGTACATAAAAATAAGAGCCGTTATGGGAAATACAAAGAAATACTTATTCGCCCCTTTTGTCATTAAATTGGCAGTTTGATGATACGTGAAAAAAATGATCAAAATACTAATGATAAATAAATATCGAGTGATTCCTTCTGTAAAAAACATTGCCATAAATGGCCAAACTTGCGAAATAAATACACCGCATAAGGCGAAAGCTACCATTAAATAACTATAGAAAAGACCAGCAAATGTATTTTTCTCAAGTCCAATCAATGCTGACCTAAGTGATGGATACCACTCGACTTCTAATAAATTCTGCGCGAGAAGTAAATTCTGTCTTTTTCCTGCATTTTTAACTTTTAAACCTAACATCAGATCATCGTCTGGACGCATGCTAATTTCCTGATGTGTCCCGATTGCCTCGTATACATCACGTCTTAACAAATTAAAGGCACCTATTCCAATTGCAGCTTTACTTTTTTCATCGTTAGCCTTCCATGGCCTTTTAAAATAAGAGAACCCGAACAAAAAGAAAGAAATAAAAGCATTAGTCCAAAAGCTTCTACCTTTTAGGTTAGGTGCAACGGTTAAATGATCTAATTCTTTTTGTTGAAAATACGTAACAGCTCTTGAAATCATCGTTTTTTCATACATAATATCTGCATCTGTAAAAAGAAGATAATCGCCATTACTTTCTTTGTAACCTTTAAATAATGCATAATTCTTCCCAAGCCAAAATTCTGGAAGTTCTTGAATATGGATTGTTTTTATGCGAGGGTCATAATTAGATAGCTTATCTATAATATCTCCAGTTTTATCATCAGATCTATCATTTACAATTATCCATTCTACATTTTCATATGTTTGGTTTAGTTGAGAAAGGATGCTCTCTTTAATATCTTTTTCTTCATCCTTAGCGGCTACTATAATAGATACTAGTGGTCCTTTTGTGATATCAGGCTGAACAGATTCCAGTTTTATAATTTTCCTCATACCAATCTTGGCATCAACAAGTACAACCAACCAAAAGGAGCATGTAATTATAGCCAATATAAACATAAACATTCCTCCTGTTCTTAACATGATAGCAGAAGGGGAATATTATGCACGAATGTAAATGTGTAAAAGAGCTTAGAAACGTCACTAAGCTCTTTTTAATGTAGAAAAATAGGCATGAAATAGTTGTATTAACTTCATAATAAAAGTGTTAAAGGAGGAAGTGGCATGAATGTAACATCTAATAAAGTTTTAGACGCAAAAGATTTGGCTTGTCCAATGCCGATTGTGAAAACAAAGAAAGAAATGAATGCTTTAGAACCTGGTCAAGTGTTAGAAATCCAAGCTACTGATAAAGGGTCGACTGCTGATATTAAAGCATGGGCATCAACGACAGGAAATCAATATTTAGGTACTGTCGAAGAAGGGGATGTTTTAAAACACTATCTTCGAAAAGCAAGTGAATCAGAAGAAAAAAGCGAAACAAAACACCCAAACGTAACACGTTTAGATGAATTATTAAAAAAAATCGAAGGAAATGAAAAAGTTACGGTGCTCGATGTAAGAGAAACTGCAGAATATGCTTTTGGTCATATTCCAGGTGCCATTCATATTCCATTAGGGGAGTTGGAAGAAAGATTTTCTGAGCTCCAAACAGATGATGAAATTCATGTCATTTGTAGATCTGGGTCTCGAAGTGATATAGCTGCTCAAAAGTTATCCGAAAAAGGGTTTTCAAATGTGAAAAATGTAACTTCTGGAATGAGAGATTGGACAGGTTCTCTGGACAAAAAACTATAGGGAGTGAATCTAATGAAAGTAGCAATTATTGCAGCGAACGGTGGCATGTTTGATGCGTATAAAGTGTTTAATATCGCAACAGTAACAGCTGCATCAGAAGGGGAAGTTGGCATCTTTTTTACTTTTGAAGGCTTGAACTTAATTCATAAAGACGCACATAAAAACTTGTCCTTACCACCAGGTAAAGAGAGTATGCAACAAGGATTCCAACAAGCTAATGTACCATCCATACCAGAACTAGTGTCAATGGCTCAAGAAATGGGAGTTAAAATGATTGCCTGTCAAATGACAATGGATGTTATGCAGTTAGAAAAAGACCAGTTCGTTGATGGAATCGATGTTGGTGGAGCGGCAACTTTCTTAAGTTATGCAAAAGAAGCCGATATAACTTTGACCTTTTAAATGGAAGAGTCGTTTACTTGGATGGTGTCTGAGTAAACGGCTCTTTTTGATATAATAGAAATGAAAGGGTGAGAGAAGATGCGTACTAATGATTTACAAACCATTGTATTAGGCATGGGTTGATTCTGGGGAACAGACGCCCAGTTTGGGAGTTTAAAAGGTGTAATGCAGACGAGAGTTGGTTATGCAGGTGGTACTACGAGCAATCCAACATACCGACAAATGGGAGATCATAGTGAATGTGTAGAAATTGTATTTGATCCTAAAATCATCTCGTTAGAAAAAATAGTTCATCATTTCTGGACCATTCATAAACCGAACCGATCAAATTACAAAGGTAGGCAATATTTGTCCATCATATTATGTGAAGACTCTAGCCAACTTCAATTAGTAAAAAAAATAAAGAATGAACTTGAAGTAAAATTAGGCGAACCAATCCAAACTGAAATTGCATCACTTAATAAATTTTCACTTGCTGAAGAAAAACATCAAAAATACTACTTAAAACGATATTCAAAAGCATTAGAATCACTTTTGGACTATTATAGTTCACATGACTCCTTCATGAATTCCACACTTGTCGCAAGATTAAATGGTTTTGTCAAAGGATATTGCTCGCTTTCTGACATCAAGAATGAAATAACTAGTTCCACGATGGCTGAAGAAAAAAAGGCTAAATTAACAAGCCTAATAAATTCTTTAAAATGGTAGTAATAATCATACATTTATAAGGCACTGTACACTTAACTAGGTGTAAGTGCTTTTTTCTTTTGTTAAAATGAAAGTACAAGTTTGAAATAGCACCGGTCAAGGTGAAAATAGAACGGATGAGCATGAATGGAAAAACAAATATCGGTATCAGTTCGGAAATTAGTAGAGTTCTCTATGATGAGTGGAAGTATTCACATTGGTTCTGTTTTTGGGAATGTTTTAGAGGAAGGTACTAAAACGCATCAACGTCTACAGGAGAACCGGGGAGATAACTATGAAAAAGAAGTATACGTTAGTTATACTTCTACCTTCCAAGAACTTGAATATAAAGTAGATGGCAGATGTGATGGAATCATTCGTGAGGAAAATCTAGTAATCGTAGAAGAAATAAAGTCAACAGGGCGTACAGTAAGTGAACTTTTAGAAACGGATTATCCTACATATTGGGCACAAGCAAAAGTATATGCTTATATCATTGGAAAGCAAGAAGGTCTAGAAGAAATCGGAGTACATCTAGTATATGCTAATAGAAAAAGTTTTGAGAAAAGATCTTTTCAAAAGATATTTTCTATAAACGAGCTTGAAACGTTTTATGAAGAAGTGATAGATACATATATAACATTTCACCTCATGATAACCCAACAACAACAATTGACCAAAGCTAGTATAGAAAAACTGGATTTTCCATTTCAAACATTTAGAAAAGGTCAACGTTCTTTAATGAACGTAACCTATAAAAGCATCTCAGAAAATAAGCGTCTGTTCGCAAAAGCATCTACAGGAATTGGAAAAACAATTTCAACGATTTTTCCTACACTAAAACAAATAAGCGTTGGTAAAGCAAAACGTATAATGTATGTAACAGCAAAAAATAGTACTAGAAAAGTAGCTGAAGATACATTTCACCTATTAATAAACAAAGGTTTAAGAGCAAAGGTTATCACCATAACAGCAAAAGAAAAAGTTTGTTTCCAAGAGGAAGTTAGATGTCAAAAAGATTATTGTCCGTTCGCTAATGGCTATTATGACCGGTTACAAGAGGGATTAATAGATATTTTAACAAATGAAAACTTAATGAATACTAATACGATAGAATTTTACGCTAGAAAACATCAATTATGTCCATTTGAATTTTCATTAGATGTTGCCCTTTACGCAGATGTTATAATTTGTGACTATAATTATTTCTTTAATCCTAAAGTGAAACTACAAAGATGGACTGAATATGAGAAAGAAACGGTGCTGTTAATAGATGAAGCACATAATTTAGTAGATAGAGCACGTAACATGTATTCTTCATCCATTCAGAAATCAAGCTTTTTGTCACTAAGTAGAGAGTTGAAAAATAAAAACAAAGAACTATACCAAGTTGCTAAATTAGTAAATAATGAATTACTGAAGTGGAAAAAAGAAATGTTGAATCAGAATGTTTCCACGCATAATGAAGTACCAGAGTCTCTTGTAGAAGTATTACAAAACTTTTATAACGAAGCGGAAATATATTTACAACAGTATGGAAAAGCTCAAGAATTTGAGTCAGTAAAAGAGGTATATTTTATGACCAACGCTTTCTTAAAAGCGACAGGCTGGTATAACGATCATTTCAAAACACTTACATCTATTTATAAAAGCGAAGTGGAAGTCAAAATACTATGTTTAGATCCATCGCTTATATTAAATAAAATGACCAAAAAACTTGTATCTTCTATTTTCTTTTCGGCCACACTCATGCCACTTGGATACTTTACAAAAGTATTAGGCGGAACGGATGATGATTATCACCTTTCATTGTCGTCACCATTTCCGATTGAAAATGTTGAGGTTAGTGTCGCACCGATTTCTACAAAGTATAAGGACCGTTCCGATTCAGTAAGTAAGATAGTAAATGTAATCTGTAGTGAGCTACATAAAAAAAATGGGAACTACTTAGTATTTTTTCCTTCTTATGAATACATGTCACAAGTATTGGAAGTTTACGAAAACTATCAAGTGGATGGAGTAAAAGTAATCATACAATCTCATGATATGACAGAGGAAGAAAGAAGTAAGTTTTTAAATGAATTTGAACCTAATGACCAAACAACGCTAATCGGGTTTTCCGTATTAGGAGGAGTGTTTGCAGAAGGTATTGATTTGGTTGGTGAAAAACTAAATGGTGTCATGATAATCGGAGTAGGGCTTCCGAGAATAAGCGATGAACAAAATATTATGAAAGATTACTATCAAAAACAAGGTGTTAATGGCTTTGATTTCGCGTATGTATATCCAGGGATGAATAAAGTTCACCAAGCGGGTGGCCGCTTAATACGGTCCGAAACGGATACAGGATTCATTTGGCTTGTTGACGACAGATTCTTAACTAACAAATACCTTTCCTTACTACCAGAAGAATGGCGCAACTTTAAAATATTAAAATACTAGATTAATTGGTGTTTTTTGTTTTGCTCTTTTCGTTAAGATTGTTGCTGTACGCAATATTTACATTCTAGAGTGGATTGGAGCGAAAGGAACCTGACTCCAGCGGGACATAGAGCGAAGCGTGAGACCCCACAGGCGGATCGCCGAGGAGTAGGTTTTTTCAAGATAGTGAAAATAACCTTCTCCTCCGATTCCCGCGGAAAGGAACAGGCAAAATATAAAAGATAAAATATTTTATTTTAAAAGTAAACCTATTGACAGTATTTATCCAAATATGATAATTAAATAGTGGAACTAGCACTCCCACGGATAGAGTGCTAAACTATAAACTTACATAAAAAATATCGGAAGGGGTTTTTACAAATGGAAAAGAAACAATTCCAAGCAGAATCAAAACGATTACTGGAAATGATGATCAATTCTATTTATTCACAAAGAGAAGTATTCTTACGTGAGTTAATCTCTAATGCAAGTGACGCAATTGACAAAATCTATTATAAAGCACTAACAGACGACTCTTTACAGTTTGATAAAGATAGCTATTATATCAAAGTAACACCAAATAAAGAGGCAAGAACTTTAACTATTACGGATACAGGAATTGGTATGACGAAAGAAGAACTAGAAACAAACCTTGGTGTGATAGCTAAAAGTGGATCTTTAGCATTCAAAAAAGAAAATGAATTGAAAGATGGTCACGACATTATAGGCCAATTTGGTGTAGGTTTCTATGCAGCATTTATGGTAGCTGATATTGTTACTGTAACAAGTAAAGCGCTAGGAAGTGACCAAGCATATAAGTGGGAATCTGAAGGTGCTGACGGATACACAATCGTCCCTGATGATAAAGCAGAAGTTGGAACTACTATTACTCTGCAATTAAAAGATAATACAGAAGATGATAATTACGATGAGTTTGTAGAAGAATATCAGTTAAAATCTATCATCAAAAAATACTCAGACTTTATACGCTATCCAATCAAAATGGATGTGAAAACGACAAAGCCTAGTGATGAAGAGGAAAAAGAACTACAAGAAGTAACAGAAGAGCAAACAATTAATAGTATGGTGCCAATTTGGCGTAAAAATAAAAACGAGTTAACAACAGAGGACTATGAAAACTTCTATGCAGAAAAACATTACGGTTTTGATAAGCCAGTAAAACACTTACACATTAGTGTAGATGGAACAATCCGTTACAATTCTATTCTTTACATCCCTGAGAGCATTCCATTTGATTATTACTCTAAGGAATTTGAAAAAGGACTTGAGCTATACTCAAGTGGCGTATTAATCATGAACAAGTGCTCTGATTTACTTCCAGACCACTTTAGTTTCGTAAAAGGCTTAGTCGACTCTGAAGATTTATCGTTAAATATTTCCCGTGAAATGTTACAACAAGATCGTCAATTAAAATTTATTGCGAAAAATTTATCTAAGAAGATTAAAAGCGCACTTCAAAGTATGTTAAAAGATGAAAGAGAAAATTACGAGAAGTTTTTCCAAGCATTTGGACGCCAACTTAAGTACGGTGTATATGCTGATTTCGGAGCAAACAAAGAAACGCTTCAAGACTTATTGCTATTCCACACATCGAAAGAGAAAAAGTTAGTTTCGCTAGATGAGTATATTTCCAATATGCCTGAGGACCAAAAGTATATCTACTATGCAACTGGTGAATCGATTGAACGTATTGAAAAACTACCACAAACAGAGGTAGTTTTAGATAAGGGATATGAAATTTTATATTTCACAGACGAAATTGATGAGTTTGCGATTAAAATGTTAATGTCTTATAAAGAAAAAGAGTTCAAATCTGTGTCAAGCGGTGACTTAGGTATTGAAGCAGATGAAAACGAAAAGAGTACCGAAAAAGAACAAGAAGAAAATAAAGATCTTTTCGAATCGATGAGTGGAATTTTAGGTGGAAAAGTAACAACTGTTAAAGTTTCCAAACGTTTAAGAACACACCCTGTATGTTTATCAACAGAAGGTGAAATTACAATTGAGATGGAAAAGGTGTTAAGTCAAATGCCAGATAATCAAGGAATTAAGGCTAATAAAGTGTTAGAAATTAACACAAACCATGAAGTGTTCCAATCTCTAAAAAATGCTCATGCTAATGATAAAGAAAAATTGTCCTTGTATACAAACTTATTGTATAACCAAGCATTATTAATCGAAGGATTATCCTTACAAGATCCAGTTGAATTTACAAATGATATTTGTAAAATAATGGTATGACGCCACTGCACCCCTGAAGAAAATTCAGGGGTGTTTTTTTGTACAATGTTTTATATATAGCAACAATGGAATGGATGTAGATACTAGATATTTCGTTTTTCAATTTTAAAAAATAGATAGAGATTGGATGGTAGTAGGAAAAGGGGCAATAGATAAAATAGGAGAATAAGAGTGTAGTTGGAATTAGATTAATCTGATGATATTACTAGGAATAAACATAAATTGGTAAAGAGAGAGGACAAGGTGGAATGTCCTCTCTTTTTTATTGGTGTAATATTTTTGTAATATAATTTTCAAAAAAATTACTGAAAATCATCTTAATCATTGAAAGCAAGGCTTTTGTTTTATTACAATTTCCAGCCGAATTGAAATAATGAAAGAATTATTTGGAATTCACTATCGCATTAGGTCTTAAGGGCTTGTTTTACAGTCAATTGAATCGGTTATATACCTATTAACTTTACATTATGTTGAGAAATTCAACGGAAATTTTCCCTTTGAAAGGAGCATAAGGAATATGAGTATTCAGAAAAGTACCGATAGTTCCAGTCTTGCAGAAGTTATTGATCGAATCCTTGATAAAGGAATTGTCATTGATGCTTTCGTAAGAGTTTCGTTAGTAGGGATTGAAATTATTACGGTTGAAGCTAGAGTAGTTATTGCTAGTGTGGATACTTGGCTACGTTATGCTGAAGCGGTTGGTTTATTAACAGATGAAGTCCAAGAAGATGGCCTTTCTAGTAGAGGAGAAAATGCACAGTTTAGTTTTTAAAGTGAAACAAATTAAAAAGTGAGGTTGATAGCATGACTGTCAAAGAAAAAGAAGAACAGAACGAGGATAAAAACAATAAAGATGATATGAATCAATCGTATAACTTAGCCATTATTGGAGGAGTAGTCGGTGCGGGAATTGGGTTACTATCTAGTCCCAATACGAGTAAAAAAGTATGGAAAAGCTTAAGTGAATCTGAAGTGATGAAAGTCTTCGGTAACCAATTAAAAAGATCAGCACAAGAGATTCTGGCAGAGCAGGCTCAAAAAAGCATCAAGCAATTTGCTTCTGGGTATGTAAGTAAAAACGTAAGTGAGTTATTAAATCCATCTAAAAAGGAAGAGAAAGACGAGTCAGATGACAAAAATGAATCATCTGAAATTCAAGAAATGAAGCAAGATAATGAAAAATTAAATGAACGTTTAGATAAGATTGAAAGCATGCTTAATAAGTTAGTAGATTCGAATAGTAAATAGTTCACTTTTCATGTCCCAGAGGGGGGATTCTAATGGGCAATACTGTGAAAGAAACAGTAAAAAAAGTTGCGAAAAAGGCAATAGAATCCACACCTGACTCGATTAAAGAAAATATTAAAGAAACAGTAAAAGAAAAGACAAAAAAAAATCTAGAAAGCAATGTAAGAGATATAGCGGATGAAACCAAAGAAGGTATAAAGGAAAAAACGGATGAAAAGGCAGATCAATTTCAAGACAAGGTAGAAAAAGGAAAAGAGAAAGCACAGGATGTATTACTGTCAGTACGTGAGAAGATCGGGCAAGTTGTGGAAGCTGGAGAAGAATTTCAAGAAAAGATGACATCTAATAATGAAGACTCACGAAAAATTAAAGGTGTTAAAAACCTGAAGAGCTATTCAAAAGTAAAAGGCGCAACAGATATAAAAAAATCTGAGCATATAAAGTCATCGAATAGTATTAAAACCATTGGATCTTAATTGAATCAATTTCATAATTACGGTTCGCTTAATGAAAAACGAATATTATGGTGATATACAATATGATATGTTCGTTTATTAATGTGTATTAATACAGAATACGATGCTATTATTCGTTTTATTATAGTAGTCATACATTATTATGAAACGGACTCAATTAGAAAGGAGAAATGTAAAATGGCAATTCAAAAAAGTACAGATAGTTCTAGTTTAGCAGAAGTAATTGACCGTATTTTAGATAAAGGTATTGTAATTGATGCATTTGTAAGAGTGTCAGTTGTCGGAATTGAGATTCTTACTGTAGAAGCGAGAGTAGTAATTGCAAGTGTAGATACGTGGTTACGTTATGCAGAGGCAGTTGGATTACTAAGCGATGAAGTAGAAGAAAATGGACTTCCAAACCAAGAAAACGAACGAGGTGCCGCTTTTAGCATCTAAAAGTAATTATATTTTGAAGGTTTTTTAAACAGGAGGTCTATATGGAAATTAATAAAATAATGGGAAATGTTGCGAAATTCTTTAACGAATTTGTAGCACCCCTTCATAAGATTACTTCTGTTGAAGAAGGGGCAGATGAAGGTTGGAAGCTCACAGTAGAAGTTATCGAGGAAAAAGAATACATGAAAAAGTATGCGAAAGATGAAATGCTTGGAGTTTATGACGTGTACCTCAATAAAGAGAAAGAAGTTGTTTCATATAAGAGACGAGATATTCGATACCGAAGCTCTATCAAATATGAAGCTTAGGTTGGAGTGTAGGAGGGAAGACATTGACGGTAATAAAAGAAATGAGGAAACAGAACTCTAGAGCCATTGTACAAGATTCAGCTACAAAAGACATACTGTCTAGATCCTTACAATACTTGAAGGCAGGTTATCCTATTCATTTTACGGGGCCTTCAGGAGTAGGAAAAACATCATTAGCCTTAGCTCTAGCTAAAAAAAGAAAAAAACCCGTCATGCTCATACACGGAAACCATGAATTAAATAATAAAGATTTAATCGGTGACTTTACTGGGTACACAAGTCAAAAAGTAATAGATAATTATGTCCGGTCCGTATATAAAAAAGATGAAACCGTATCAGAAGTTTGGAAAGACGGCCGCTTATTAGAAGCAGTTAGAAAAGGATACACCCTTATCTATGATGAGTTTACTCGATCACAACCAACAACAAATAATATTTTCCTATCTATTCTAGAAGAAGGAATACTACCGCTCTATGGATCTAAGCAAACAGAACCATTTGTTAAGGTGCACCCGGATTTTTCTGTCATATTTACTAGCAATCCAATGGAATACGCAGGTGTATTTGATACACAAGATGCATTGTTGGATAGATTGATTACAATTCCTATTCGTTATAAAGAATTGGATCAAGAGGTAACAATCTTGTCGGAGAAATCAAATATGGAAAAGAAGAACGCAGTTGCTATTACAGAACTTGTTACCAATTTAAGAAAGTCGTGTACAAAGAATAACGGGCCTAGTCTTCGTGCCTCTTTAATGATTGCAAAAGTCGCTCTTGAGGAAGATATACCAATTGATGGTGAAAATGATGAATTTAAAAATTTATGTATGGATATTTTATTACATCCAATAAGCCGTTGCATAGAAGCTGAGGAACCCTTGAAAACAGCCGAAGAGTTACTTTTGAAAGCATTAAAAAAAGTGAAGGTAAGTGAGGAATAAAGGAGAGTCAATAAATGAATCACGAAGAACAAACAGGTGTTTATATTTTCTGTGGGATCCAAACAGAAGATCAAAAAGAATTTGGAGAAATTGAAATGAACGGCGAGGTAAGAAAGCTGTATCCAATTACTTATAAGGACGCCGCTTTCATCGCCACGGAAGTGCCAATGAAAATCTATCATCCTAATAAAGAAAATTTAATGATGCATCAGCAGGCTATTTCATTAGTGATGAAACAAAGTGATACGGCAATTCCAGTTAGCTTTGGAAATGTATTTCACTCAAAGGAAGATGTAAGAATGTTATTAGAAAAGTTATATCCACAGTTTCAACAACTCTTTCCAGTGATAAAAGGCAAAATAGAAGTAGGTTTAAAGCTAGTTGGAAAAAAGGCGTACTTAGATAAAAAGGTAAAGGAAAGTACGAGAATCGGAAATATGGCAGCAGCTACCAAAGGGAAATCAAAGGCGGCTGGCTATTACGAAAGAATAGAATTAGGTGGAGCAGTACAAAAATTATTTGCAAATCTTCAGCATGAAATGAAACAAGAAATATATGACCCTTTAACAGAGTTAGCGGAAGCTGCAAAGGCAAATGATCCAATTAGCGAAAAAATGCTCCTTAATGGATCGTTTTTAATTGAACGGGACAAGGAAAAAGCATTTGATCAAAAAGTAAATGAATTGCATGAGAAATGGAAGGATAAGCTTGAATTTCATTATAGTGGTCCATGGCCAGCTTATAATTTTGTCAATATAAGACTAAAAGTAGAGGAAGGTTAAATGATTCATAAACTAATAACTGCTCCTATTAATCTACTAATTAAAATTGGAGAGAAAGTAAAGGAAGAGTCAGATAAAGAGTTATATGACCTTCCTACCATTCAGAAGAAACTAATTCAGTTGCAAATGATGTATGAACTAGGTGATATTCCTGAACAATCTTATAAAGAAAAAGAAGAAGAGTTATTACATCGATATGAGGTTGCCAAACAACTAGAATTGGAGCAGTTAGAACAAATGATAAATAAAAAGTGAGGCTAAGAAGATGGGGGATTTGATTTACTTATATGGCTTAATCCCAACACAAGAAGTAATAACAAAAGAACTGCCACCTAAGATAGCATTTGATGGGATAGGAGATATATACACAATTCCTATTGAAAAGACGACAGCCGTGGTTTGTAAGCTTTCCTCTAAACAGTACACGGAAGAGAACATGAAAGAAAAAATCCACCACGATATAGACTGGCTACAAGAAAAGGCTTTTCATCATCATGAAACAGTAATGGAATTATCAAAAATGTACACTGTCATTCCTTTGAAATTTTGTACACTATATAAAAATGAAGAGAGTTTATTACAAACGGTTAAATCAAATGAAGAGAAAATGGAAAGAGTGTTCAGATTACTAAAAGGGAATGAGGAGTGGAATTTGAAGATTTTCTGCGATGATCATTTACTAAGAAATGTAGTGAACCAAAACAATTCTGCAATAGAAGAAAAAAAAGAAGAAATTAGCCATCTTTCTAAAGGAAAACAATTTTTTGAAAAAAAGAAATTAGATAGGTTAATAGATCAAGAAATGGAAGCGGAGAAGCAAAGGATTAGCGAGTTGATTCATTCACAATTAGAAGAATTTGTTATACATGGAAGTGTAAAATGGAATTGGAATAAAGATGTGACTGGAAGAAAAGAGAATATGAATTGGAATAGTGTTTACTTAATTTCCGCAGACAAAGTAGAAGCATTCTTAGAAAAAATTCAAAAATATGAAAAAGAAATGAGTAAGATGGGATGGCAGTTTGAGACAACAGGTCCATGGCCAGCTTACCATTTTTCTAGCTTTTCATAAGCGAGGAATACAATCTATGTCATTAAGAGAATCAATAGAAAATAAGGATATTGCTTTAATTGACATTTTAGATGTCATTCTAGATAAAGGTGTTGCAATAAAAGCGGACTTAGTTATTTCCATAGCTGGGGTAGATTTAGTGTATTTAGACTTACGTGTGTTAATAGCATCCGTTGAATCACTAGTTCAAGCTCAGCAAGAAAATAGTAGTATTCTATCTTCCGACAATTTTAATAAGCAAAAGGAGGAGTTAGTAGATGCAACCAGGCAGAATTAACTTAGACCCTGAAAAGGCGGAACATGGTTTGGCACAGCTTGTACTAACAGTGATAGAACTGTTAAGGCAAATTGTCGAAAGACATGCAATGAGACGTGTGGAAGGGGGTACATTGACAGATGAACAAATTGAAGACTTAGGTGAAGCATTAATGAACTTAGAAGAAAAAATGGAGGAGTTAAAAGATATATTCGGTCTTGATGCAGAAGACCTAAATATTGATCTTGGTCCTTTGGGTAACTTACTCTAAATAACCCTAGGAGGATTAAAATGGCAGTTCAACACAATATGCAATCTAATACGATTGTTGATGTTCTCGAAAAAGTTCTAGATAAAGGTGTAGTTATTGCTGGTGACATCACAGTCGGCATTGCAGATGTAGAACTATTAACAATTAAAATTAGACTTATCGTAGCATCTGTGGACAAAGCAAAAGAGATTGGAATGGATTGGTGGGAACATGATCCATACTTATCTTCGAAAGCAGCAAACAATCATTCAAAATCGCTAGAAGAAGAGAATAAAAAATTACTAGAACGATTGGAATCCTTGGAACAGAAGCTGGAAGCCAATCGCTAACGCAACATTTATAACATGAAACAATGAAAAAAGTTATCTAATCTTATATCAATGGAGGTTTTAAAAGTGGCGGAAACAAAAAAAGTAGACAATCAAACAGAAGATAAAGATACTAAAAATGTAAATGAATCTGTAGGAAGTCCAATCAAACGCTCTATCGCAGGAGGTCTTATAGGAGCAACTGTAGGATATTTAGCGACTCCTGAAAACGGAAAAAAATTATTGCAAAGTATTGATACGGAAATGTTGAAAAGCAAAGGTTCTGACTTAGGGGAAACAGCTAAGGAGAAATCAAAACAAGCATTAGACAAGCTAAAAGATTCAACAAAAAATATGTTTGGTAAAAATGACGAAGAATCAAAGGAAGAGGAATCGGATGACCAGGAACAAACAACAACTCAAGAAAGTAGTAATGAAAACAATATAGATGATGAAGAGTCATCTGAAGATTACGAGTCACTAAAAGAAGAAAATAAAACTCTTAGTGATCGTTTAGGACGTTTGGAAGAAATGTTAACAAAGCTAACACAAAATGACGATAATAAAGAAAATGATGATGAAGGTAATGAAGATGACGATACGGAGGAAGAGACAGAAGAAAAAGATGAGGAAGAAACAGAAGAAAAAGATGATTCTAAAGAGGAAGAGTCAGATGATGTAGAGGAAGAAAACGAAGAAGAAGATGAAGAAAACGAAGAAGAAGATGAAGAAAATGATGAAGATAAAGAAAATGGTGAAAATGAAAACAAAAGTAAGAAAAGTGGAAAGAATACTGGTAAAACAACAAAAAAGAAACAAGCACAATCTAAAAACACTTCTAAAACAAAAAAGTCAAAAAAGGAAGATAAGGATGATGACGATAAGGGGAAAGAAACAACTCTATCGAATGATGACGACACAAGTGCATAAAAATTACGTATGTTCAGTTGGAAATGGATCTGTCCGATATGTAATGCTAAAAACATGAGTAGATTATGTAGATAAATTAGCATGCAGAAAGGAGGTTCAAAAATGAGTATGAATGCAACGAAGGACAGTATTTTAGAGTTCTTTGTTCGAGCCTCAAATAAGCACGGGTTCTCACTAGATATTACCTTAAATGTCAAAGGGGCTCTTATTACGGGAACTTTAGTATCCGCCAAAGAATATTTTGATACCCTTAGTGAAACCTTTGAAGAAGGTAATGAGATTGCACAAAAGGTAAGTAAGTTACTTGATAAGACTGGAAAAAAAGTTGAAAAAACGGATGGATCAGATGCCCATTTTATCCATTTGAAAAATACGAAGGTTTATTGTGGTGATAGTAAACCAACCCCTTCAAAGGGGAAGGTACTATGGAGAGGAAAGTTAAATGAAGTAGATGGTTTCTTTCTTGGAAGAATTTCTGAAAAGTAAACTTGATTCTAATAAAAAGGTTACACTTTATTCCAACATTATAGGAATGAAATGTAACCTTTTTGGTTGTTTTTGGCCACCCTGAAAATAGAATGTAGGCGGTTCTTTTCTTTAGTTTTGTCTCAATAGCATTCAGAAAATAGGAATTATTTTCTAAGTTATGTTTGATATAATAATAAGAAAGGAGGTTCTATATTTTGAAAGTAGATTTATATACAATGTGTCTTGTACTAGATGGGGACAAAGTGTTGTTATTAAATAGACCAAAAAGCAAAGGCTTTCCTGGTTACATTGGGCCAGGTGGTAAAGTGGATTTTCCTGAAAGCTTAACAGAAGCAGCGGTACGTGAAGTGTATGAAGAAACAGGACTGGTTGCTAATGAACTGATTTTTAAAGGAATCGATGAATTTGTAGAACCGAAAGAGAATTACCGATACATGGTCTTTAATTATTTAGCAACATCTTTTGTAGGAGAATTACATGAAAACCCACCTGAAGGAGAATTAAAGTGGGTTTCTATCTCTGAAGCTATGGATTTACCAATGCAACCCTGGTTTAAAAGAAGACTCCCAATGTTTTTTGAAGAAGGAACTTTTGAAATACATGTAGTATGGGATGGAGAAAACAAAGAGGTACTGAAAGAAACGATAAAAAGTCTTTAGGAGAAGACTTGAAGATGACGTATTAAGTAATGTTCTCCCTTGTAGAACGGGAGATTTCAAAGTTCAATAAATGATAGGTAAGGGACGAAGAATTACTTTTATGTTTTTAGGCATTATATCATCCTTTTGTGCTTGGAGTAAGTAATGGTACATAGCCTTTCCGCCAACTGAGTTTGCAGAATGAATCGTTATACGATTTGCAAAGAGCTTGTGTTTTACCATATGTTTCACTAATACATATCCGGTTCGGAATTTGCTCACTAGGTCATGATCTAAAGATAGATGATCCACATCATTATTGGATAAAAGGTCAATACATTCGTCGATGTTAAGTGCTAATACATAACCAGTGGGACATGTTCGATAATCGTCTAAGAAAACGCTAATCTCCATCTAAATCCCTCCATGTGTTATAGGATTATAGATAGTGTAACACAAAATAACATAGAGAGATTTAAATAATGTAAAAAACTGGCGCTTGAAAAAGCTTATATACAGGCTATCTAAACCGTATTTATAGGAATATCTTATCATTTTTATAACATAGTCATTATACTATTACCATTTATATTAAAATATGGAAATTGAAGAAAAATATAACAAAACCATACAAAAAAAGATAAGGAGGAAAGGATGAAAAAAGTAATCTATGTTGTTAGACATTGTAAAGCAGAAGGTCAGCCTGCTGAATCCGCACTAACTCCTGAAGGCCATCAACAAGCAATTCATTTAGTTGAACTTTTTAAAGGCTTAAAGATTGATAGAATTATTTCTAGTCCATTTAAAAGAGCGGTTCAATCCATTGAGCCTTTGAGTAAACAAAAACAGCTAGAGATAGAATTGGATACAAGGTTAGAAGAAAGGATTTTATGCTTATATGATATGCCAGATTGGTTAGAAGCATTAAAAGCTACATATAACGATATGGATTTAAAGTTTTTTGGTGGTGAATCTAGCAGAGAAGCTATGGAGAGAGTGATCAGTGTGATAAATGCTATTAAACAAGGTGAGAATGTTGTAATAGTTAGTCATGGGAATCTTATTTCATTGCTACTAAAAAGCTTCGATGATAACGTTGGCTATAATGAATGGTTACAATTGAGCAATCCAGATGTGTTTCAATTAAAGATAAGCAACAATTATTGTAAAATACAACGCTTATGGTCAAGTTAATAAGCCTGCCTGCTGAAAGAAAAGCCCTCCACGAAAATCAACAATAACTTTAACACAGCCTTTTTACTACACGTAGAATAAAAACTTTTGCAAAGTTCAAACTATCCCTTAACTTTGGTCCCTTGTTTTTGATACAATGTACCTTAGAGTGTAAATGTTTTCATAAATTGGGTTGAAACTTTGCATGATTTTTTACGTCTATCTAAATGATAAGGTAGTAAGTGTACAGTAAACATAAAGGAGAATACATATGACATCATTTCAAGAGAAATTAGAAAAATACGCTGCATTAGCAGTTGAAGTCGGAGTTAACGTACAACAAGGTCAAACACTAGTTATTTCTGCTCCTATCTCAGCTGCAGAGCTAGTACGTTTAATAGCAAAAAAAGCATACGAAGTTGGAGCGAGACATGTAACAGTAGATTGGTCGGATGATGAACTAACTCGCATGAGGTTTGAAAAAGCACCTGAAGATTCGTTCGGAGAATTTCCATATTGGATGACAAAAGGTAAAAATGAGCTAGCGGAAGAAGGAGCTGCTTTTTTACATATTGATTCTAAAAATCCTGACTTATTAAAAGGAATTAAGCAAGAGCGTATTCAAGAAGCTACTAAAGCTGCTTCTCAAGCGTTTAAGCCATACCGTAATCGCATGATGAGTGACAAAAATAGTTGGTCCATCATTGCGATGCCTACACACGCATGGGCAGATAAAGTGTTCCCTGAATTAGAAGAATCTAAGAGAATGGATGCACTATGGGATGCTATTTTCCAAGCGACTAGAATTAATACTGAAAACCCTGTAAAAGAGTGGAAAAACCATACAAATACGTTAGATACAAAGGCATCTCATTTAAATGAAAGAAAATATAAAGCCCTTCATTACACAGCCCAAGGTACTGACTTAACAGTTGAACTAGCGAAAGATCACATCTGGGTAAGTGCTGGTAGCGAAAATGAAAATGGTGCTATTTTTATTGCGAATATGCCGACAGAAGAAGTGTTCACAGCGAATGCGAAAACAGGAGTTAACGGGGTAGTAACAAGTACTAAGCCTCTTAGCTACTCTGGTAACCTTATTGAAAACTTTACGTTAACATTTAAAGACGGGAAAATTGTTGACTTAAAGGCAGAAAAAGGGGAAGAAACTCTTCGTAAGTTAATTGAAACAGACGAAGGTTCTGCGTACTTAGGTGAAGTAGCGTTAGTGCCACACGAATCACCAATTTCAAATACAAACTTAATCTTCTTCAACACGTTATTTGATGAAAATGCTTCCAACCACTTTGCAATTGGAAAGGCATATCCTTTCTGTGTAGAGGGCGGCAAAAATATGAACGAAGAACAAGTGATTGCTCATGGATTAAATGACAGTTTAACACATGTTGATTTCATGGTTGGTTCAAGCGACATGAACATTGACGGAATTACAGAAGACGGTAAAAGAGAACCAATTTTCCGCAATGGAAATTGGGCGTTTTAATGATAATTGGAAAGTGCTTACTCATGTTGAGTAGGCGCTTTTTTGTTTATTAACATCAACACTTAATGTATACATCTAAAGAATTATGTATTATTCTAATTATTAAGAAAAATTTTAAGGGGTATAAGATGTATAAAAGAAGTGTTGTTTTTGTTTGTATTCTATTAGTGCTAATTGGGTGTTCTAGAGTTGAAGAAGTATTTGAAGATATTAGTAGTGTAGAAGATGCTGAGGAAGATAATAATAGAGAGGTTTCAGTTTTATTTACTCCTTCGTTTGAACCTTCTGATTTGTTACAAGTACAAGAAATGTTACTTCCTAAAGAAAACTCAAGAATGCGAACCGCAACAATTAGTCATGTAATGTTACACTTTACAAGTAATGTGCTAAATAACCATATAGAACCATATAAAATCGAAGATATTTATAACATTTTTGAGAAGTATAAAGTATCTGCTCATTACGTCATTGATAGAGAAGGTGCAATTTTTCAGTTCGTTGGAGAAAATCGAGTAGCCTATCATGCTGGGAAAGGGAATAACATAAGCGAATTTTTGCCCGTAGTTAGTATGAATGATAAATCAATTGGGATAGAACTGTTAGCGATAGGAACAAAAGAAGAAATGGTGCCATTAATTACGGAAGAAACGTATAATAGTTTAGACCCTTCCCTAATCGGTTATACAGATGAGCAATATAAATCACTGAATGAGTTACTAAATGACATATTAACAAGGCATAAAACAATTAATAGAGATCGAGAGCATATTATTGGTCATGATGAGTATGCGCCAGTTAGAAAGCCGGACCCAGGCAAGCTGTTTGATTGGTCTAAGGTACGATTTTAATTATAGGCTGTTTATAGGCTGTGTTAAAGGTTAGTGTTGATATTAAATACCTTTCGAGCTGTTGGTTTCCGAGCATATCGGAGACTCCTGCGGGAGAAGCGGGGAGCGTGAGACCCCGCAGGCAAAGCCGAGGAGGCTCACGGCCCACCCGCGGAAAGCGAAGATATGCTCGGAAATCAACAGCGGTCTTTAACAGAGCCTAATTATTAAAACCAGATTGCTAATATACTAGTAATCTGGTTTTTATTTGAAAATTATTTTGTGATCAAAATTAACAATCGTTCGGTATATCAAGATTACAACGAGGGTCTACTGCTATATCTTGAGCATAGAAATATAACTTGTGTAAAAAGTAACACGCTTCTGGGAAATGATGTTCTAGAAAAGTTAAAGTAGTGGAGTTAAATACTTCATTGTCCTTATACAATGTTACAACGTGCTCGACAAATTCGTTAAACCTTAGAACAGAAGCGGAGACTTCTCTAGCGAAAGCTAATTGAGCTGGAAAATTGGGAGGTATGCTACGTAAGTACCCTTTAATTGCCTCATTCTTAAGTAAGTGTGCTTGGAACAATTGCTTAATTGTATCTGCTTCTCTAAGTAAAAGAAGTTCTACTCCATCCAAACTCCTCACTAATAGCGCAGCATGACCAACTTGATCTGTTAACCATAAATCCAGTAAGTCGACTAATGGAAGTGGAGGGGCATCCTGGCCATTCACATAATGCTGTAGTAGCCGTAAATATTCACCATTTTCATCTAACGTACCGTTAAAATAAGAAGGAGGAATATTTATGTTTATACTATTTTGTATTCTAAGTGCTTGAATCTGACTTTCAAAATGATAATATCCTTGGGCGAATGGATACACTTCTCTTGAAAGATGGACCATTTCGGAAGATTCTACAGTTGAGTCTTTCCTTACCGTTTGAAGTTTTTCTCTTAACTTTGCAAAGCTATCCATATATTTTTGAGCGTTTTCTTGCCACTCTCTTTCCGTTGGTGATAAATAGTCTCTTACAAACAGTGCATGTTCTTCTAAAATACTTAGCCAAAAACAATGTTCTTCATGCGGGGTCATCTTTCGATAAACCAAAAACTCACCTCCAAACAAAACTATACTCTCTAATACATATGAAAAAAGTGCTCAAAGAATAGCATAAATCTAAAACAAAATATTAAAGGACTGTTAAAAGTGCCTCGCACCTGTAACAGTCCTTTAATGTTAGTTTTCGTTTAGGAGGTCTAGGATGTATGATTTTAGGTCTACGATACGTATAGAATCAGGCATTTTTTCTGTGCCTGCGATGATGAGACTAGCGTGTGTGTCGTTTTTGTGTAAGCCACCATGTTCTCCACCTCCGTTGTGAACAGGGGCTGTTTCGGAAAACACGACGTATCCGGGCTTTCCAGTGACTACAACTGAGTTTGGTTGGCTTTTTAATGCACTCATTAACTGATTGAAAGCGTCAGGATAATCCGTAAACTGAACTGTTTTTTCCTTAGCATTTTCTTTTACTTTCAAAAGATCGAAACTTCCTTTTACATCCCACTGCTGCCCATAGGAATCTGTCCAATCGTTACCTTGTCGGAACAATAAATTTTCATTATGGTCTGGACTCCATACTTTTACCCAATCATCTTCTAAGTAAGCGGTTAGAGCAATACGTTCATCTTCTATACCAGTTCTCGCTATATCGACTTTTGTAATACCATTTTTAAGGGGTTCAATATAAGCCATCCGATGATTATTGGAAATGACAATGTCACCTGAAGAAGGTTTCTCGGTAAATTTGGCAATTTTATAATCACCATACAATGAATGTAAATCAATTTTTGCTAATGTTTCATCTTCTGCAAGAGCATCTTGTCCGTGATCACCAAAGAGAATAAAAATGTTATCCTCTAGAGCATCATTCCAGTCTTCATACACATCCAATATACGTTTAATATGTTGTTCTACTTCCTTAAAACCATTTACATAAGGTGGTCCATTTCTATGTGTTTTCTTATCCATTTCTGGAAAGAATGCTAGCAAAAAATCTGGCTGTTTGCTATGTTGCATTAACTCTGTAATAACTTCTGCTGCATAGTTATCTGTAAAGCCAGCCCGTAAAATTAAAGCATCGGACAGTAATTCATTTTGAAGAATACTAGGACGATGAAAGGAGCCGTATGAAAATATGTCAGGACCATAAGTCTCTATCTTATCGTCTAAGCCAATCGTTTTTTCTAGAATAAAGGGTGCTTCGAGTTCATGTTTTGTTCTCCCACGGTGTACTAATAAATTTATTGATCCAGACGACTGATTATTATCATGCAATTCCTCAAAAATAGTCTTACTATCTTTGTTCAAGTGGCTGTTGTTTAAATGGTAAAATGCATCTTCTAAAGATTCTTTTACACCTAGTTTTCTTAATGTTTCAATGGATGTACCGTAATCAATAATTCTATCTTCTTTTGCATCGTACCAAGTTAAGCCAGGTACTTTATGTTCGTTTGGCATTTGACCAGTAATTAATGTCGCTTCAATGGTTACAGACATAGAAGGAAAGGGTGCAACTAAATTATCGTAAACTTGTCCATTTTCCATTAAAAAGCGCAAAGCTGGAAAAACACCTTCTTGTAAACTAATTTGTAGCAATTCATCCGTCATCGAATCAACCATTATCATGATTATCTTTTTGGAAGAAGAATTAGTTGGACTTGTAAATTGATCGGATTGACAACTTGTATTGAAAAGTAAAATCAGTATACAAATGATTAAGACTTTACGCATCATTCCCACTTCCTAATTCGTTTTTAGTAACTTAACAATATGTTTAGCACTCGCTAAAGGGTCAATACTTTGATTAAATTTAGTAATGCTTCTTAAAGCTTTTTTCTTCGATTTTTTAATGAATAACATTTCTTTTACAACTGGTACTAAGTCTGTTAGCTCTTCAATGTGTATAGCTAAATCATTGTTTGTTAAAAAAGAGCAATTTTGTTCTTCGTGACCTGAGATTGGATTCGTAATGATCATCGGTAAGCCTTTTACTAATGCTTCAAAACATGTTGACCCTCCTGGTTTTGTAATAAGCAAGTCAGACGCATCCATCCAATCATGTATAGAAGATTCATAACCTAAAATTTTTATATGTGGATGTCCTGATGAAATCATTTCTAGACCTTTCTTTAATTCAATGTTGTTACCTGTACATATAATTATTTGTATCTCTTCCTTTAAAGAAAACAACTCTATTGCAACCTTTTCCATTCCACCTAGTCCAAGACCTCCGCCCATAATGAGCACGGTCGGAATGTTTTTTAGTTTTAACTTAGCTCTTGCATTTCCTTTATCTTGTCTGTTCCAGAAACCTTTCCTTGTAGGTAACCCAGTTACTCGAATTCTTTCATTTTCTGTACCAAACTTTTGTAAGTCTTCGTTCATTTTGTCAGAGGAGACAAAATAAAAATCGATTTCAGGGTTTACCCAACATCCGTGTAAATGTAATTCAGTCACCAGAGTACATAAAATAAAAGTGCTGTTATTTTTGAATTTAGAGGCAAGCGTATTGGAAAAAGGATGAGTACATATGATGATATCTGGTTGATATTCTGTTAATAAGCTATGCATTTTTTTATAAAAGAATAGGTACAATACAAAACTATACCATCTAGAACAAAGTTTATTTTGGCTGGATGTGTATAAAAATCTCCAAAGGTTTGGGTAGTCATTAATTAGAGTTAGATACATTTTGTTAACAATTATGGATGTAAAGGGAAGATAGTTCTTACCTACTTCTACTACTCGAACATCAATGGTAGGATCAATATTCAAAATTCCTTCTTTTAGGGAATGCGCTGCAGTAGTATGACCAGCTCCATATGCTTCAGAAAGAATTAATACGCGTTTTTCCACTAGCCAACCTCCTACACTACATGAATTCGTCAAATGTAATATGATTAGTATTTATTTAACAGAATTAATTATGTGTTTGTTTTACTAGTGAATAAAATTATATATTCATTCAAATAATAGCAAGAAAAGATGCGAGTAGGTGTTTTACTTGAAGGACAAAACGAATATTCAATTAACAGTGGCGGAGATGTCGAGTTTGTGGACTCAATATATTAACGATACTGCATCTATTTGTGTACTTACATATTTCTTAGAAAAGGTAGAAGACGAAGAAATACGCCCTATTATAAAGGAAGGAGTTGTTAGGGCAAGAAAACATATAAAGTTGGCAAAAGATATATTTACAAAGATGGACTTTCCTATTCCAATTGGTTTTGGAAATAACGACGTAAATATTGGTGCACCTAGATTATTTTCTGATAGTTTTATGTTGATGTATATCAGACATATGTCCATTTTAGGAATTGGTGCTGGTAGCGTTGGGTTAGGTTTAGTTACTAGGCCAGATATTGTTGTTTTTCAAAAGCAATTAATTAAAGATTCCATTTTTCTGCAAGATACAACTAGGGAATTAATGTTGGCTCAAGGTACCTATGTTCGCCCACCTTTTATATCTACTCCTGATAGAGTGGACTTTGTTGAAAAACAGTCATTCTTAACCGGTTTTATCGGAACCCAAAGACCACTTACAACTATTGAAATTACTCATTTATTTATGAACATCCAGACAAATTCTATTGGTAAGGCACTTATTTTGGGATTTGCGCAATGTGCGAAAAGTGAAGAAATTACGGAATATTTTTTAAGAGGAAAAAAGATAGCACAAAAGCACATGGATTTATTTAGTGATATATTGAAAAAACAAGATATACCTGACCCTATGAGTTGGGACACATCTGTAACGGACTCAACAACATCACCTTTTTCAGATAAGCTAATGTTATTCCATATAGCAGCGATGATTGCAGCAGGAATCGGAAACTACGGTGCGGCTATGGCAGCTAGTCCGAGAAAAGACATTGGATTAAAATATGGATCACTAATACCTGAAATTGCACTATATGCTGAAGATGGTGCAAATTTAATGATAAACAGAGGGTGGTTAGAAGAACCTCCGCAAAACGATAACAGAGAAAAATTAGCAAAAGGAACATAATTGAGTCCGTTTCATAATGTATTTATACTATACGAAAAACGGATTTTTTTACACAGCACTTAGTATTAAAAACACCTTTTTAAACGCCAGATTATTCTTTGTTATAGCGAAATATTCGTTTTTCATTAAACGAACCGTTATAATAAAATTGGGTCAAATATCTTGTAATGTTTTATTGAAAAAAAGAAATAATATAAAGTAAAGGGGGCGTTAACATGGATAAGTTAATCGAAATAGTAAAGTACCTGCTTATTCCGATCATAAGACAAATTCTCGTGCGAATGCGTCATCCAGAAAAAGTCACCTTTGTACAACGATTAATATTTGCAATGTAACAAAAAGCTTACAGGTGCCATTGGCACCTGTAAGCTTTTTGTTACATTAATCTTTTACTTTTACTAAATCTGTTAAAACTCCATCTCTAAGCCTAACAACATGGTGATCGTTTTCGTTTGGAATAACAAAAAAGCCGTTTAGAAAATCTGTTGAAGTTTCTTTGAAAAACAGACAGCTACTTCTTTTTCGTTGTGCGTATCAAATGTTAATTCATAATCAGTTCCTTTAGGAGCAAGATGTGCATGAATACCTCGGTCATATGAAGATACTTGGTTAAAAATATCACGTGAGACTTCAACTAGATGAATATCAATTCCATCTAATTGCTGAAACAACTCATTAATCATGGAGTGACGTACCATTAACTCAAGTTTTGTTGTACACATTGACCTAAAATGATTGGGGTTACTTTCTTTTCGTTTGCAATCCGAGCTATGACCACAGATATCTTCTTTCCATCGCATATTCAAAGAATGTCTCAATTTTATATTTTTGTGCTAAAGCTTTAAATAACATCTTTGTTTGAATTTCATTAAATTCTAAGTCTTCTTGCTTTGTTATATATACATATCAAACAAAACACTTCCCCCAAAATGTATCAGCAATCATTTTACCTCTTTGAATCAGTCTCTCTGCATGAGAAGGATTACTAACTGCTTCAGTGAAAAGGACTTAATATTGTCCAAAGTTAGAAAAATTATGATTAACAGTTGAATGAAACGTAATAAAACTGTAACGTAAGGATATAGTCAAAGTAAGTGGAGGTGAAACAATTGAATAAATATAAAGTTTTAGTTATTGCTGATGCGATACTAGCATTAGTAGTATTGGGAGTACTTGCATATTACGTTTCAACAGAAGGTATTGAATTAAGATTCTGGGTAACGTTAGCAATTTTTGCTTATGCGATTAGCTTACTAGTAAAAAATTGGAACAAGTATAAAGAGGAAAAACAAAAAACAGATACTAATGGGCAGGAATAAGATAAGTAAAACAGAATGAATATGTGTACACCTCAAAAGGGGGATGGGAAACATATGTCAGTAAAACAGCATTTAGTGGACTTACAAAAAAAGATGAACGCGAATCCTGAAGGAATAGAGCGATTAAATTCAGTTTATCAGTTTGATTTGACTGGAGATGTAGATGAGCAATATCAAGTGAAATTTGAAAACGGTAAAGCAGAATTAATAGAAACAACTCAATTAGAACCAGATTGTACACTACAACTTTCAGGAGAAAATTTGTTGAAATTGTTAAGAGGAAATTTTAATACAACAATGGCATTTATGACAGGTAAATTAAAGGTTAAAGGGGATATTACACTAGCTCTGAAATTACAAGCAGCTCTAGAAAAATATTCATGATACATAGTGTACTAATAAAAAGTGTGGGGCTGGAACAAAAAGTTTGATGAATTCGAATACCTCCCACATTCATTTTCACAAAAGAAAAACACAAAAATGAACATGGAGAGGTCTCCCGCATTCATTTTCACAAAAGAAAAACACAAAAATGAACATGGAGAGGTCTCCCGCATTCATTTTCACAAAAGAAAAACACTAAAATGAACATGGAGAGGTCTCCCGCATTCATTTTCCCCAAAGAAAAACACAAAAATGAACATGGAGAGATCTCCCACATTCATTTTTACAAAAAAAAAACACAAAAATGAACATGGAGAGGTCTCCCGCAAAAGAGAATCCTAACGTAATTAAGATTCTTCAAAAGGTCTACAAACAATCTCTCCACATTTATTATCTTTATCTAATTCCACTTCAAAATTATGCTTCTCATAAAAGTGAACTAATCGATCGACATGATTCCAATCTCTTTCGGCGATATCTCCAGTAATATATTGTATGTTTTGTTCTTTTGCTACTTCTTTTAAGTAGTTCATACAAATGGAGCCGTATCCCATATTTTGAGGTCCTTTAATATCCCCGATAAAGATGGTGTTGTTTTCTTCGTATTTCGCATGTATAGAGAAGTCCCAAGAGCCACGGTATGCCGATTGGCAATCATTTAGCATAATCTTACACGAGTGTTCATCTTGATCAGTATATACAATAACCCAATTATCGTCTTTTGTTTGGTCAATACCAATTACGTGCCATTGTTTGGCAATTTCTTTCATATTATCTTGCATTCTAAAAAGTTGAAATTCTGTTCTCTCTAAATCCTGTTTCAACTCTTCTTTATCTCTCGTCTCTTCCTCTGCTTCAAATACGCTTATGAAGGACATCAAACTCCCCCTTATTTAAATCAATCTATATTTTATTAATATATTTTTACATGTTCAAAAACAAACCGCCTACAATTATACTGACAATATGAAGATAATACAAGTGAATTTTAGGTCGTTCCTAGGGTGGTGCCAGGCACCACCCGAATTTTCTTGTTTCACAAATTGTTACACAAGAGGATTTTGTCGGAAAATAATGGAAAAGAGGATGAGCTACGTTCGCTCATCCTCTTATATAAGTGGCTATTATAAGCCATATGATTAGTAATTAGTAACTATAAGTCACATGAGTCGGTTTCATAATGTTTGACTACTAGTCGAAAAACGAACTATTTTTTGCAATCAAAGTGAAAGTACGTCTATAGATACGAACACTCCACATTAAAATAAAAATAATTACAAGGAATCGTTTTTCAATAAACGAAACGTAATTATGACATTAACTCACATAAATGAAAATTTAAATGTTTGCCGCGGTTAAAATTCCATGGTAGTTTTTATTTGAATAAATTTCACAATACCGGTTCCTTTAAAGAAAAACGGTGTTTTTCGTATAGTATTTATACTTTGTGAAACTTACTCACTTAAACAACGTATACCCTACCTCTAATACGTCCTTGCGGCTCCTAGTCCGCGCCAGTGTGATTAAGCTTTCGTGAAAAAACTAGATGGAACGCCAGTGCATCTATGTGACTGCAACTTGTTTACAAAAGATGTCATAACGTTCTTCCTTTCCAATTTAAAGTTACTAATTCGTTTTACTACAAAAGAAAATTGCAGTGAATCACTTATTATACTATAAATAAAAAATAAGTCAACTATGTGTCACATGCAGGCATCTTTTTCGTTTATTTGATAATATAAACATTAGAGTATATAGAAGAAAGTAGGGGTATTGATGGCATTTGAACCTAACACAAAAAGTACAATCGAAATTATTAAACAACTTGTATCCATTCCAAGTCCTTCTGGAAACACAACAAAAGTAATTGAATTTGTAGAAGACTTCCTGAAAGATTTTGATGTGGAAATGAAGCGAAATCGAAAAGGTGGTTTACTAGTAACATTACAAGGTGCAAGCAATTATGAACACCGCATGCTAACTGCTCACGTAGACACATTAGGTGCGATGGTAAAAGAAGTAAAATCTAACGGCCGCCTAAAACTGTCGATGATTGGTGGATTTCGATGGAACTCTGTAGAAGGTGAATATTGTGAAATAGAAACTTCTACTGGGAAAAAGTACACGGGTACCATCTTAATGCACCAAACTTCCGTACACGTATATAAAAATGCAGGAGACGCGCCTAGAAATGAAAATAATATCGAAGTGCGGATTGATGAGAAAGTAACCTCTGCGGATGAAGTACGTGCTTTAGGAATTGAAGTAGGAGACTTTATATCATTCGACCCACGAGTACAAGTAACAGAAAGTGGCTACTTAAAATCACGTCATTTAGATGATAAAGCAAGCGTCGGCATTATACTTAACCTTATTGCTACAATTAAAAATGAAGGAATTACATTGCCATATACAACACATTTCCTTATTTCAAACAATGAAGAAATTGGATACGGCGGTAACTCCAACATCTCACCAGAAACGATTGAATATTTAGCAGTAGACATGGGAGCTTTAGGAGATGGACAGTCATCAGATGAATATACAGTCTCTATTTGTGTGAAAGACTCAAGTGGACCTTATCACTACGGTTTAAGAAAACATCTCGTACAAATTGCAGAAGAAAACGGTGTAGAATACAAACTAGATATTTATCCGTTTTACGGTTCAGATGCTTCTGCAGCAATCCGCTCAGGACACGATATCGTTCACGGATTGATTGGGCCTGGAATCGAATCATCGCACGCTTTCGAACGTACACATGAAACATCAATTGCTAACACAGAAAAACTACTATGGTATTACGTACAATCACCATTAGTAAGTTATTGATTATAAAAAGCAGTTCTCTAAATTGATGAGAACTGCTTTTTATATGATAATATTAGAATTTGTAGCTTCCGCATAAAAATCTTCAATATAATCTTTGGTATACCAAACCCATTTTGTCCAAATTTGATATCGAAGGAATTTCCCCTATTATTTTGTATTGTATCGGCTAGATTGAGCAAAATATGTAAAAAGCCAAAATAGATGGGGCGATTAGGTTGAAAAGTAGAAAACCTCTTTGGATGCTAACGGTGCTCGGTTTGTTATTAGTGATTGTCTCCTTTACGCTTGGTAGGAAGCGATTAAAAGACTGGTTGCTTGTCTATTTATTTATCTCCGTCACAGCAAGTCTAATTGGGAGTGCGGTGGCGGGTAAAAAATTAATTATTTATCCAGTTCGTCTTTTAAGCGAATTCTTTAAAAGTAGTGTTCTATTCGATTATTTACTATTACCAATCACTTGTGTTATTTACAACCAAATTACAAGTTATAAAGGTTTTTCACCATCCTTAATATTTGCTTTTATCTTTACTATTCCGATGTCGGCATTGGAGCTCTATATAGAAAGGAAGACAAAATATGTTGAATATATAAGGTGGAATATCTTTTATACTTTTACTTCTATGACCATAACATTTTGGATGTCTAAGTTTTTCACAATGATACTGAATCGCTTAAAAAATAACGATGCAATCGAAAAAACCACGCTTTGATTGTCAGGCGTGGTTTTTTATTTCTGTTAAAGGTTAATGTGATTTATGATACCTTTTTAGCGGTTGATTTCCGCGCAAGTCGGAGACTCCTCGAAAATGCCACCGCATTTTCTTCGTGCGATGTACCGCTGCCGTAGCCCCCCTTGTCCTGCGGGAGAAGCGAGGGCGGCCGGGAGACACCACAGGCTCATATGCGCCGAGGAGTAGGTTTTTTCACGGTAGTGAAAATAACCTTCCTTTTTAACGCCCGCAAAAAGCGAAGACTTGCACGGAAATCAACAGCGGTGTTTAACAGAGCTTGTCTGAAAAAAGAAATAGTGTTAAACATTTTGAAGTGGACTTAAGTAAAATATTCAATTTTTGCTTGTGGAAAATAAGCATTTATATATTCTGATAACGTTTCTTTTATTTCTGTAGCTTCATCTTTTTGATAAACATACTTTCCAATTCCGTATTTCCCCCATTTATATTGCCTTTTAGCTTCGTCTAGTTCTAATTTTGTCATCGGATAATTTTGTTGGATAACACGCTTAGCGGGTTTTGTAAATCGATGCTGAATCAATTCAAAAGTTAAATTTTCTGTAGCTTTTTTAGGCAATTTTTCATATAGCTTTTGAAAAAGTACCTTATAACCTTCTTGCCATCCTTCATGAATATAAATAGGAGCTACTATAAACCCTAATGGATAGTCGGCATTTGCCACCTTCGCAGCTGCTTCGATGCGCAAATCTAAAGGCGAAGTACCAGGTTCGAAGTTTTTTATTACGTAATCTGCATTTATGCTAAAACGAAAACGTGTTTTTCCTTGATGATCCGCATCTAATAAATGATCAACATGATGGAATTTTGTTACAAAGCGAAGCAAACCATGATCCTTTGTACCAAAAAATTCAATAGCCCGTTTAAGAGTATGTGTTAAATGATCAATTCCAACAATATCGGATGTACAAGATGCTTCAAATCGTGTAATTTCAGGAGCTCGTTCTGCCATGTATTTATCTGCTTGATCAAATATATCCTCAACATTTACATACGTCCGAATATAGGGCTTGCTGCCCATAGTAGTTTGTAAATAGCAATAATGACAATGACCCATACAACCAGTAGCGAACGGAATGGCATATTCAGCTGAAGGTTTAGAAGTATCAAACTTTAACGTTTTTCTTATTCCTACTACAAGGGTAGATTTTGCGATACGATATTTTTGGAAATCATTATCCCCTGGTAAGTTTCGAATTTGATTATGGGAAGTTGTTTCTCGTATTTCTAGCCCCATCGTTTCAAATTTCTTTTTTAGTTCAGCCCCTAAAGGATACTCTAAAGCCTTAGGTTCAAAAAATACTAATTGGGGAACAAATGGTTTTATCATATAGTGTGTTTCCTCCTAACCATAAGTCGGCCCGAAATATTCATTATACAAACTTTCGGCCTCTTCTTCCGTCTTAAAAAGGACAAATTCATTCGATAAAGGATAATAAGTATCATATAAGAATAAAGCGAGCTCTCCATCATTATGTGGGTCATCCACTACTTGAGCTTGTTGGATAGACGCTACATTTTGAGTGTGTGGGTTTCGATAAAACAAATACACAACTTCACCAGCGCTATACGATGTACTTTCTGAATAATCCATTATTAAATCACCTGCTTTTTCGTAATTGTTGCTATGCTTATTCTTTTATTTTGAAAGTGAAATATTCTTTTTATTCACCTGAAAATATTTCTAGGGAATGATTTACTAATTTAATGGAAAAATACACGTTATGAGAGTATTGAGTATTGAAAAGGAGGGTAAAGTTATATGAATTTACAATCGGGGAAGCTTTACTGGAGTGAAACAGTTGAAAACACTCCAACCTATCCAAAGCTAGAAGAAAACATTGTGTGTGATGTGTTAATTATCGGTGCAGGAAGCTCAGGGGCTCAAGTTGCTTTTATGCTAAAAGATAGCGGATTAAACATTGTCGTAGTGGATAAAAGAAAAGTGGGTACTGGAAGCACTAGTACGAATACTTCTTTAATTCAATATTTAGGCGATAAAACCGTTACACAACTCGTAAATACGTTTGGAGAAAAGAAAACATTTCGCCATTTCAAGCTATGTGAACAAGCAATCCAGGATATCGAATCTATTTCAAACACATTGCCAATAAACCCTGACTATATTAGAAGAGACAGCTTATATTATGCAAGTTACGAAGAGGATATAAATGGATTAAAAAGTGATTATAATTATTTAAAAAAACATGATTTTAAAGTGGATTGGTTAGATGAGAATGATATTGCAGAAAAATATCCTTTTAAAAAACGTGCAGCAATATATTCATACAATGACGGAGAAATGAATCCTTTAAAATATGTGTATGGCTTACTAGAAGCTTGTAAAGAGAGTGGAGTTCGTGTATATGAACAAACAGTAATAAACAGCCGTTCTATTAAAAAGGAAGGTGCTGTTCTATATACAGAGGGGCATCATGAAATTCAAACTAAACATGTTGTATTTGCATGTGGTTATGAAAGCATAGATTTTAAGAAACAAAAAAATGCCGTTATCGAAAGCTCTTACGCAATGATTACGACACCAATATCGGATTTTTCAAGTTGGTACAACAAAACATTAATTTGGGAAACAGCTAGACCTTACATATATATGAGGACAACGCCAGATAACCGTGTCATTATTGGAGGGTTAGATGAATCAACAGACGATGCAGAGAAACGTGACAGTAAGATTATTCATAAACGAGATAAGCTTTTAAAGGAATTTAACAAGCTGTTTCCAGATTTTAATGTAGAAGCAGATTATTATTTGGGTGCATACTACGGCGGAACGCATGATGGGTTACCCATTATAGGAATACATCATGAAAATCCAAACTGTTACTACATTTACGGATATGGAGATAACGGAACGGTATACAATTATGTACTTGGAAAAATTGTAGTGGACTTAATAAAATATGGAAAAAGTGAAAATCTTGATTTATACTTACAATCAAGACAACAAAATTAAAATGCCTAATAATTTAGGCATTTTTTAATGTTTTTTAAGGGGATGGGATAATGGGGGATTATTTAACAATAAACGTAATTGATACAATTTTTACCATATTAACATGGGCAATTATTATTATTTTATTTTATAAAATTTTTTCCAAACAATTAGAAGAAAGACCAAAAATTTGGTTTGCTATTCTTGCCACATGGTTTGGGTTATTCTCTTTTTCTATCAATATCGAACTTTTAAGAATGCCTCTCAAGTTAGCAGTTTTACCATTAGGCGTTTGGATTATGTATTGGATATTAAAAAGAAAAGGTAGATGGGATGTTTACAAAAAATATGCATGGTTAGGATTTGGTGCGAATTTTCTTTTTATTGCTACAGTATTAACTTCTGCACTATTACATGACTATATTTATCCGAAAGATGATGTTACCACTTTTATAAGTAACATATCAGAAGATGTTGAAATTATAGTTATCCTTCCTTCAGGAGAAATGCCGAGCTTAAACATAAAACAGTTCACATCAAACTTACAGTCTATGAAAAAAACGGAAATGTACAGTGAGAGATGGTATAGATCGACTTATATAAATGATGAAAAGATGGAAAGGTTTCCATACTTGTTAACTGGCACGCTAGCAAAATCAGGTAGTGGATTAACTCCTTTAATTTTTTTAGATGCGGACGGAAAAGGTTTATTAATTTCATATGGAACAGAGCAAGTTTATTTTCAGTCGAAAGAGCCAATCGCACTAGTGAAGGCGAGGGAAAACAATGATTAAACACCAAGTGAACAAAATTATCCCGTTTGTTACGGTAATTCTCGTTTTATCAGTAGTAATATATTATGTTTACTCTAACATTGCCCCTGCAAAGTCATTTTTTGAGGGTCAAGAGTTAACCGTGCAATTGAACAAAATATCGACGGAACGTTCAGTGAAAGAAATTTTAGAGGTTATATATCTTGATGACATAAGAGTATACATCCCATTTGTTACGAACAAGGATGAGTATGGAGCAAGTCTATGGGAATGGAAGAAAAATAAATGGAATGCAATTGGACATTACAATCATTCCACTCCGTTCGTTTGGAGTAATGAAAATGGAGAAGAAACCTATTTTGTATGGAATATTGACCCAAAAGATGAGATTCAATCTATGAATTTTTTCCTTATTAGAGACAGAGGGTATTATATTACCGACAATGGAAAAGAAAAAATCGAAAGGTATGATCCGAAAATTCAACTTTCTTATGAAGTTTCTGATATGAAACATACATATGGTGTGGTGCCAGTTCCGAAAGAATGGGAAACTATTAGTGAATATTATCGTAACACTGCCGATGGAGAAGGTTCATTGTTTTCTTACCCAACCAGTAAATACTTGAAATTTGGATGGATCCCATACGATGAAAGTGGTGAAGAAGCCTATGCCTTTCACTCCTCACACGGTGGCGGTTTCCGCTACGATAGTTACTATCTCCATTTTATGGAATACGTTTCAGAGTACGATATTGAATAAATTATGGAAATTAAAGTCTATTTTATAGGCTTTATTTTTTTTCAGCAATTAGAAAATTTCGTATTGCGAAATAGTTTGATTCTGATTACAATTAGTTCAGCAGATGAAAACGTAAGGGAGAACAAAAAATGAATAAGAAAGTTTTTTTATACTCAAAAGCCCTGTCTGACTTCGGTTCATTTATGGACTTACTTGTTTTAAATGTACTCGTATTAGTTGCAACAGGAAGTCCCGTTTGGCTTGCAGCAACAATGGCAGCAAGAACGATAGGTGGAGTAGTTGGGAGCTTAATGTCAGGGATTGTAGCCGATCGATACAATCGAAGAAAAGTTATGATAGTCACAGACTTTTTAAGAGCTGGAATAATCCTACTATTAATACCTTTTCATGATCCAATCATGATATTAATAGCTTCATTTTCCATAGGGTTAATAAGTAGTTTCTTTATGGTGAGCTTTAGTTCCGAAATTCCTCAAATTTTTGGTCAAAATAAAATAATTGAAACAAACTCCTTAATTTCTAGGTTAACTTCTATTAGTTTAGTACTTGGCTTTATCGGAGCTGGTGTAATATCAGAATTACTTGGATACAAGTTAACACTCGCTATTGATGCGGCCACATATGCGATTTCAGGTGTTGTATTAATGATGATGAAATGGGATACACAAACGACTACAAATACTGTAAATGCTGCAAAAGGTGTTGTGGAGAAAATACACTCGGTATTCGTTGATATGAAAGAAGTATATAAATATTTAAAAGTTGCACCGATGTTATTTATGGTAAATATCGTTTTTTTAATTGGTGCTTTTGCTGGAAGTTCTCATAATTTAGGGATTCCATTACTTGCTGAATCTTTGAATGAGGAAAGACAAACTTTTTATTATGGGATGATATGGGGAGTTTGGGGAATTGGTTCTGTACTTGCAACTTACACTCTCCCTAAGTTGACGATCGTACGTGACGATAGGATATTCTTTGTTTGCTTTATCTCAGCCATACTTATGTCAGTAGGATTTATCTCCTTTCTATCAACGACAATTATAGCAATTGTGTTCATATTTGCTTTCATCACAGGTGTGTTTGATGCTAGTTTTACAACACTTCATACAAGTATTTTACAAAAGGCAGATAATCATATAAGAGGTCGAGTGTTTGCTGTAGGAATGTTATTAAAATCACTTGGGTTTGCATCTGGTTTTATTGTAGCACCTATTGTTTTGAAAGAGCTAACAATGCCACAAATGGTGTGGATATTTCACGGTACACTAATTTCAGTAACACTTGTAATTTTTCTCATTTCTTACCGTTGGAATAAGCAAAATAGTTTATCGTTATCTACTAAAAGTGCATAATTTTTGTCTAGATATAATTTTTTCAAGTTTTGATAAAGGAATGAAGCTTGCAACTTATTCATATGCACTTCAAAATAATAGATTAATTAACATGTAACCTCCTATTATGGGAGGTTCTTCTTTTTTCTCTCATATTAAGGAAAAATCGTTACAAGACTATAAAACTACTGTTACTTCTGTAATGAAATTGTTATCCGACTGACCTTTAACAGCTATCGATTCGTGTTATGATATAAACCACTCGAGGCTAATACATAATGAAAAAACGGAGGTAATTATGAAAAAATCTATCTTATCATTCGTAACAGCAGCCGCTCTTAGTGGAACATTTGCTATTGGCGCAAGTGCATCTTCAGAGGAAGTAACAGTCAAAAAAGGAGATACTCTATGGGATATTTCCCAAAAACATAATATATCTGTAAATGACTTAAAAGAATGGAACAACTTATCTAGTAATCTTATACGACCAGATGAAAGAGTAAAAGTTGCATTAACGGAGCAATATCACATTCAAAAAGGCGACACTTTGTCAGAAATTGCCTTGGATTTTAAAGGTATATCTTGGAAGACGCTGCAACAATGGAACAACATTGAAAATGCAGATTTAATTTATGCAGGAGATGTGTTAACAGTTTATTTAAAAGGTGTTCCAAATAACAACTCTACTTCAACTGTAGAAACAGAAAAGAAGGAAGAGAAGAAAGAAGTAGTAGAAAAAATAAAAACAGAAGAGAAAGAAGAACAATCAACTTCTGATCAAACAAAAAAGGAACAGCCCTCAAGTGAAAAAGAAGAAGTAGTGGAAGAAAAAAAGGCGGAAGAAAGTAATTCTGAGGAGAAAAATTCAGAACAAAGTAGTTCAGATACTGCCACGGCACCTGATAAAGAAGTAGCACAAGAATTAACGATGACTGCAACGGCTTATACAGCAACTTGTGAAGGTTGTTCTGGTATTACTTCAACAGGAATCAACTTACTAGAAAACCCAGACATGAAAGTAGTTTCGGTCGATCCGTCTGTTATTCCTCTTGGCTCTAAAGTATATGTAGAAGGATATGGAGAAGCAATTGCTGGAGACACTGGTGGTGCTATCATTGGCAACAAGATTGATATTTTTATTCCAAATTTAGAAGGTGCCATTAACTGGGGAGTAAAAGAAGTTAAGGTAAAAGTATATAAATAACCTAAAAAACCATCTTCAATCATGAAGGTGGTTTTTTAGTTAACCTTCTATTAGACTAAAAAAATTAGAAATAATATTTCATTTTTTGTTCCTCAACATATTATAGAAAATGACGAAATATAGTATATATAACCTTTTTTATAAAGGGGGTAGTACTATTGCTAAAAGTACTAAAAATAATTTCTATCAACATGTTGTTTATTAGTTTAATCGGTATTTTGGCTATTCATTTTTTGGATTATATAGAAGAGGGCCGTATATTTTCAACCACAATATTAGCTTCAAATGATGATATCGAACACCATTTGTATGAAGAGCCTATTGTTTTTGTTTCAGAACATGAAGAAAATGCGTTACAAATAATAAGTAATCAACATCAATTTTTAAACAATGTTACTGGTTGGGGTGGAGTAGAAGCTGTTAATTTAAGAAATTTAATTACATCTGATAATTGGATGGAATTAAAAAGTGCGGTAATCTGGTTGAAAAAAGAAGCATTTTTACCTTCAAGTGTGCTGAATGACATGGAAAATGCAAGAGTGTTAATCGTTATTACAGAAAGAGATGGTGATAAAACTGCACTCAGATATTTACACCGAATTTTTCATGATTTAGATTTGCATTTGAATGAAGTTACAGAAGAGGAGAGGGACTCTACTTTATGGGGAGTGACTCATTCTTTTGGGAATACTAGAGAAATTAGAAGGGTGAATAACTACGTTTTCCAAAACTATTAGTAACATCTATTTTTTTGAAAGACTGAGTTAATGGTTATTGTTGTTTTTGATCCTTATCTAGCGGTTGATTTGCGCGTAAGTCGGAGACTCTTGCGAAAGTAGCGGGGAACAGGAGACCCCGCAGGCGAAGCCGAGGAGGCTCCAGCCACTACGAAAAGTTAAAGCGGCTCGCACAGCTCCGAGAAGGATAAGACAGGGGCAGCTTGAGGGCGGTTTTTGCCCTCAGGATGGCCATGGCTTATCATCGAGGAGCTAGTTGCTTGACCTAGACACGCCCGCGGAAAGCGAAGACTTGCGGGCAAATCAACCGCGGTCTTTAACAGAGCAAATGAAAAAACGGAAATGCAGCGGCTCATTTCCGTTTTTATAACTAGTATATTTGAAAAGAGGTGTACTCATGGGTCAGTGTAGTAAAAGGAGGTGACTTCTACTATCTAGAATACTGGTAGGCTTCAGTATCTTCTAGTATTACAAAATGTCTAGTCTAGCAATTAAAGCAACTAAAATTTGAATTAACAGTTGGATGTTTACTACTAAGTCAGTGTCAGTAGTGGTCACTCTTACACCACGAGAGTTTTCGATATACGTTTGTTGGCGGTTTACTTGAACTGTTTTGGAAGACTGAACTAATTCTTGAGCGATTCTTTCTGCGCGCGAGCTATCAGCGATAGAGATACTTAATACTAATACGATAGCTGCTTGGATTGCGGCTTGTAAAGAAACTGCTGCTTTCGTATCAGTTGTTACAACCTCAACGTCAGCAGAATCTTTAATAATAATTTGCTCGTAAGACTCTTGTATCACCTTATTAATTTGATCTGCCTCTTGTTTAACATCTTCGTTTGATAATGGGTGATAAGACTTAGGGTCTAAAGCACTCCATCTATTACCTTGACTTCCACATCGACGGTCACATCTGTTACCAAATAACCATGTGTCATTCATTCTAAATTCCTCCTAATTATTATTTTTTGTCGGCGTCATTATAATGACGTTGAATCTTCGAAAAAGCTTGTTGAACATCATTTACTAACTTTTTAAGTTCTTTCTTTTGAGCCGCAGTGATTTTCGACTTGTCTAAGGAAACGTTGTGTTTTCTTAAGATGTTGTCTACCATCATTTTTGTGCTAGACTCAGAGATTTTATTTAACTCATTTTGTAAATCTTTTTTGAACATTTGATCGTCACCTCCATTTACTAGTTATGTTAGTATCATATGTCGTTTCGCCTTAATGGTATGGACAAATCTACTGAATAAAATAACTATTTTTATAGTTTTATTAAAAAAAATAGAAAAATAGGTAAAAACAAGGAAAAGTTATAAATATGTCGAAAGGTTAGTAGAAGAAATCTTTTAAAGGGAGGTTTCATCTATGAAAATGACTGAATACATGGGGAACAAAGTATGTACGTTTCAAACGGTATTAGTAGGGCATAAGGTAACAATTGAGTTTATGTTTCTGAAAGATACGAAGGAAGTAGTAGATTATAGTATTCGAATTGATGGCAATCCTACCTTAGAAATTAGAAATAATATTAACAAGTTGGCAGAAGTAAAGATGTATGAAGTGTTAAAGGAATTTAATAGTACAAATTCAATTTCACAAAACTAAGTTATATTTGGAGTGAGGGTAATACCTTCACTCTATTTTTTATTTCTACTAGTCATATTCTTCTTTAATTCTAAATATATTGATAGAGATGTTAATAGTTTTAGAAAAGGAGAGAATGAAAAATGGCTTATTACGGTTCGAAGGGTTGGTTTGTGCAACAATTAAAGCAACAAGGAATTACCTATCATCCAGTAGATAAAAGAAAATTAGAGAAGTATAGAGCTTCTACACTTCGTCAATTGTATTGGAAGTTAGTAGAGGAAAAGTCAGTACAACAGTAATAATATTTATCTTAGTTTATAAATCATAAGAAGAAGCGCGCCAACATAACGGCGTGCTTCTCTTTTATTACAGGAATGTTTCAGGTGCCTGGCACCTTGTACTTTTCGTATTGACTGAAAAGTGAGATAATAGGGAGGGAGGGGATTTCAGATGAATGTAACAGTAAATAATTTAAAAGAGTTAGATAAGAAAGATGTATTTTCTACATATCGTAATGAATTTTATATAAATGAAGGAACAATCTATTTAGATGGCAATTCTTTAGGGCTAATGTCTAAAAGAGCGGAGAATTCACTATTAAAATTAATTGAATCATGGAAAACACTAGGCATTGAAGGATGGACGACAGGTGAGAATCCGTGGTTTTACTTTGCTGAAAATTTAGGTGAGCTTAGTTCAAACTTAGTTGGAGCAAAAAAAGAAGAAGTAATAATAACCGGATCTACTACAAGTAACCTACACCAATTGTTAGCAACTTTTTACAAACCAAATGGCAAAAAAACAAAGATATTAGCCGATGAATTGAATTTTCCTTCTGATATCTATGCCATTCAAAGTATTTTAAATTTAAAAGGTTATGACCCAGCAGAGCATTTAGTACAAGTGAAAAGTAAAGATGGAAGATTTATTAGAGAAGAAGATATTATAGCTGGGATGACTGACGATATTGCTTTGATCATTTTACCAACCGTATTATACAGAAGTGGTCAACTTTTCAATATGGAAAAAATCACAGCGGAAGCACATAAGCGAGGTATTGTTATCGGATGGGATGGTTGCCATTCTGTTGGTGCAATACCGCATAAATTCCATGAGTGGAAAGTAGATTTTGCCTATTGGTGTAATTATAAGTACTTAAATGGAGGGCCAGGAAGTATTGGTGCTTTATTTGTACATGAGAATCATTTTGGAAAAACACCTGGTCTAACAGGATGGTTCGGCTCTGATAAAAACAAACAATTCGATATGGAACATACTTTTACACAAGCCAACCATGCAGGAGCCTACCAAATCGGAACACCACCAATATTAAGTATGGCTCCATTACTAGGATCCTTACAAATGTATGAAGAAGTTGGTATAGACAAGGTTCGTGAAAAGTCATTGCATCAAACAAAGATCCTAATGGACTTAATTGAAAAAGAATTACAAGATTACGAATTTACAATTGGCAATCCTACAGATACTTTAGAAAGAGGAGGTCATGTGAGCCTTGAGCATGAAGATGCCGCTCGAATATGTAAAGCATTAAAGGAATTCGGAATTGTTCCTGATTTTCGCAAACCAAATATAATCCGACTAGCTCCAGTTGCCTGGTATACCTCTTATGAAGATTTAGGAAATGCAATTTCTAAACTAAAAATAATTATGGAAGACAAAGTATATGAAAAATATTCTAACGAGCGCGGAGTAGTCGCTTAAAGAAGAGAAGGTGAGTAGATGAAAATTCTAGATATATCAAGATCACTTCATGCAAAAACACCAACATGGCCAGGAGATACACCATTCCAATTCAATGTAAATTGGACAAAAGAAGAAACCGGCTCTGTAAATATCGGGAGTGTCACAATGAGTGTTCATACGGGCACTCATGTTGATTCACCATTTCATTTTGACTCAAATGGCCAAAAGGTTTCTGACATGAATCTAGTATCGTTTGTTGGTCCTGCATACGTAATAGATGTACAAAATATACAAAAAATTAAATTAGTTGACGTGAAAGAAAAGTTGGCTACTCATTCGAATAAACGTATACTATTTAAAACAAATGCTTGGTTAGAAGATGATACTTTTCCAACTAGCATACCAACGTTAAAATTAGAAGTAATAGAGTATTTACATCAATTACATGTACCACTTATCGGTCTAGATTTGCCAAGTGTAGACGAATTAGATAGTAAAGAGTTACCGGTTCATAACAAATTACACGAGTGTAACATTATGATATTAGAAGGATTAGACTTAAGCAGTATTGATGAGGGAGAATACGAACTAATTGCACTTCCGTTAAAATTGAACGGGGCAGATGGAAGTCCAGTAAGAGCAATATTGAAGAAGGAAAAGGATGTCGACTAAGACATCCTTTTTTCTATGTATAGATCCTCTGAATTCACAAAATGATTACGTAGTATTCGAGAATACTCTATTTTAAAATATTTGAAAGAACTTTGGAAACACGCATTTAGCTTAGAAACCTCGTTTACCTTTCGTCATTACTTTCTATCTTCTTTATATTGGGTAATTATTCAAATAAAGGATTTCAGCCATATAGATTCATAAAAAAATTACAATTCCTTTAAATGCTCTCAATAATATTTTTTTATTATAATAATATGAAATTCTTTAGTAGGGTAGGGTGATGGGAATGTTTCAAAATAAATTAAGAAAAGCATTAGAAGAGCAGCGTGCCTATTATACAAAGCAACTTTTATCAATAGGCGTTTATGATAATTTGATTTTAAATAGAATGACAACAGCGGAGTTAAAAGAAGAATACACGTACTTTTATAGAGACACACCGAGCTTAAAAAAAGGAGAATTACGAAAACAGTCAAGTTGATTATTAAAAAAATAATAATATAAGAGTCTGGGACAAAAAGGCCAATAAAGTTCAACTGGCATTAAAAATTTGTTGTGGTTGAACTTGATAAGGCTGATGAAGTTCATCTGGCATAAAGAATTGGTTGGATTTGAACTTCATAAGGCTGATGAAGTTCATCTGGCCTTAAAAATTGGTTGTAGTTGAACTTCATAAGGCCGATGAAGTTCATCTGTCATAAAAAATTGGTTGTGGTTGAACTTCATAAGGCAGATGAAGTTCAACCGGCCTTAAAAATTGGTTGTAGTTGAACTTCATAAGGCAGATGAAGTTCATCTGGCCTTAAAAATTGGTTGTGTTTGAACTTCATAAGGCTGATGAAGTTCATCTGGCCTTAAAAATTGGTTATAGTTGTACTTCATAAGGCTGATGAAGTTCTTTTGTAGAGAGTGCTTCAAGGACTTTCTTTCGTACCGTATAATACCTTAGTTGTATCAAAAAGTAGAGGCCCGCAAGAACAAAAAATGTTCTTACAGGCCTCATCCATATTATTCACTGGAGTTTGTCCCAGGCTTTTTTAAAAGGCTGTGTTAAAGTTCGTTGTTGATTTGCGTGCAAGGCTTCGCTTTCCGCGGGCGGTAAAAAGGAGGGTTATTTTCACTGTCGTGAAAAAACCTACTCCTCGGCGCATGCGCCTGTGGGGTCTCCCGCTCCCCGCTTCTCCCGCAGGAGTCTCAGCCTTGCACGCAAATCAACAGGTATTAGTATTAAATTAGCAACACTAAGCTTTAACATTGCTTTTTTAAAAAAATTAGTTAGAGGACGAGAGTAGTCTCTTTCTTTCATCTTCAGGCATTGATTCAATATGAAGTGTTCGAGTAGGGAAGGCAACACTCACGCCTTCTTCTTCTAAAATCTCCATAATTTTAAAGTTAATATCTTCTTTTACCCTTAAAAACTCCGCCCACATAATCGTATTCGTAAAGAAATATAAGAAAATATTTAAACTGCTATCTCCAAAATTATCGAATCTTACCATTATAGTTTCGTTGTGAATTTCTTCGTGTTCATGTAACATCGATTCAATTCGTCTTACTACACGTTCTAATGATCTTTTTTTCGTATCATATTGAACACCAAGTTGGAATGTAATTTGACGTTTACCCATTTTAGACCAGTTGATAATAGGTTCATTTGCAAGAGTAGAGTTTGGAACAGTTACGACTGCTTGAGCAAATGTTCTTATTTTCGTGCTTCTAAAGGAAATATCCTCAACAACACCTTCAACACTTGGAGTTTTTACCCACTCGCCAATAGAAAATGGTCTTTCTGTAATTATAATAAACCCACCAAGTAAGTTTTTGAGTGACTCTTGAGCAGCAAGTGCAAATGCAAGCCCTCCAAGACCGAGACCAGCCACGAGTCCACTTACATTATATTCCCACTCTTCTAATACGATACTAATCGCCAATGCTACTACGATAAAGCGCAACACTTTTGTAAAAAAAGGCAGGATAATTTGATCAACTTCCAAATCAAGGCGATTACTTAATGTAGAAAATAGCCTTAATGAGTACGGAACAAAATTGAATAATCCCCATCCTATAAAGAAGATGACAAAAGACCTGAAAATTGATTTCACCGTTTCTTCACCTATTAATGTGAAAGGTGCTAAGTCTAAAGCAAAATAAATACCTATCACAACGAAAAACATTCTAAGAGGCTTCTCAAATGATAATACGATATAAGTAAATAAATCGGTAGGAGTACGTTTGGAAATTGCTAGAATGAGCTTAAAAACGTACTTTGTGAAGATATTTCTCCAAAGTAAAAATAATAATAATACCCCAATGGCTATACCTAACTGCTTTAGAAATTCATAGTCTGTCCAAAATGCATATGTAGGAGTGTTTGTGTAACTATTAATAATAAAATCCAACATGTTTTTTCAATACCTCCCCTTTTTATGCGAGAAGACGCAATAAAAGGATTTCGTTAATATATTTGAATTAGTTTCATAACTACGTTTCGTTTAATGATAAACGAATACTTTTCTATAATCTATTAAATATTTTCGTTTTCTAATGTGAAATTAATATCTAATACTGTGTGTTTATTCGTTTTTCGTTTTGTAGTTATACATTATGAAACTTACTCATTTATAGCTTATTATATTACATGGCATGTCCAAATATTTCAACGAATTATTGTTACAAAATATTTCAGAACATTAACAAAATTGTTGCAAATCTAATTTAACAAGTGGTAGAATTTTACCATCTATATCTTTCGAGTTTAGAAATAAATGAGTCCGTTTTAGTCTTAAGTTTATGAAGAAGTGGGGGTTTTTCAGTGTATGAACTTATTATGGAGTATTAGTAAATCTTTCTTGTTTTTTTGTTTAGTTGCATTACTACTAGTCTTAGCAGTACTTATTCCACGTACTCCAGACATTGCTGTTCAAGGTAGAGCCATGACAGTGGATTATACATATGAGTTTTCGGTGCAAGCATATAAACATAATATTTCTATGTTTATTAAGAGCGTTACAGAAGATAAGACGTTAGGTACAACAAGGTATAACAAAAATGCAGAAGAAGAAATAGTCCTGCATTTTTCTAGAAGTTTAAAAGTCATCGTGGCTGGATTTACCTTAACATTACTTTTTGGAATTTTAAAAGGTATATACGATTTTTATGACAAAGGTAGGAGGTTTAAACCTTTTGGGAAGGGCTTTACATGGGTTATACAGTCGATACCGGACTTTTTCTTAATACTATTCTTGCAATATATCATTATATTTTATTTACCTATTATAAGAGTATTAGGTCACGAACATGATTATAGTTTCGTATTGCCTGCTATATTAGTTTCTCTTTATCCAATGATGTTTGTCGCTAGGATTACATCTACTTCTCTAGCAAACGAAGAAGGTAAAGCATATATACAAGTAGCAAGGTCAAAAGGGCTATCAAAAAGTAGAGTGTTACTAAATCATATGTTTCGAAACAGTATCATTCCGATTTTCTCTAATTTACCGTCAATGATGATGTATTTATTATCGAACTTATTAATTGTTGAATTTTTACTAGACTATCGTGGAGCTGCATATAGGTTGTTCTATGCATTTGATGTGAAAACGTCTCTATCTGGTGGGTTAAATTACATTGATGAATCTGGATTAATTATTGGAATCGGATTATGTTTCATGGCAATTGTTTTATGCTCACAAATTATTTCACAGATTGTTATTAAAAAAGCAGAACCAAGATAGGGGGAGATTTCGTTGAATAGAAACTGGCCATTATGGATAGGATCTTTCCTTTTCATCTTATTATTAATTGTTACATTTATTGGACCGTATTTACCGATGATTGATAAAGAACTAACAGCAAACCGTGTTGTCATTACAGAGGAAGGATTTGATACGGCTCCACATAAGCCATCACTTGAGAGACCATTCGGATCAGACCGTGACGGAAGAGATATGCTAAGTGTAGTTGTTATGGGAGCAAAAGAAACACTAGTATTAATCTTTACGATTACGGTGGTTCGTTATTTAATTGCTACAGTATTAGCATTATTGGCTGCAAATCGAAGGGGGCCAGCTAATATTATACTTCAAGGTTGGAACAATATTTTTGCTGCATTGCCTGTTATTTTTTCTGCTATTATTTTACTTAACATGCCTATCTTAGTCTTTAATGATCAGAGAACGTTATGGGCTGTACTAATAATTGCTCTTATAGAAGTAGGAAGAGTGGGGACGGTACTTCAACATCATTTCCACTCCATTAGTAAAACTCCATACGTAGAAGCAGGTATCACGGTTGGGATTTCACCGATTACCCTTTTTACAAGCTACTATATTCCGAATGCTTTGCCAGAGATGGCTGTTCAATTTTTCTTAGACTTAGGAAGAACTACATTGTTAATTGGACAACTAGGTATTTTCAGCATTTTCCTCTCTCAAGAATTTTTACAGTTGACTTGGGGAGCAGGAGAAATAGTAAACACTAGTGGAAATTGGGCTACGCTACTAGGTCAAGCCCGTGGAGATATAATTAGAAAAATATTTTGGATTCCATTTTTCCCAGCTTTGGCCATTGCATTTACAGTCCTTACGTTTAACGTTTTAGGAGAAGGTTTGAGAAAACATTTCCATCGATTGCAAGCATAGTGATAGGAGTGGTAAGTTGTTAGTGATTAGTGGTTAGGAGAGAATGAATTTTTAGTAGGAAGGTATCCATTGTCAACTTTGATAATTGGGTACTTTTTTTATACTATAAGTTTTTGTTGCCTATTTCCAAAATTCCATTAAAATAGAAAAGTACGTTTAATCACTAGTCACTAAAAGCTTCTCAAGGAGAATAAGATGAATTTTATTAATCGTTTTTATCAAGTGAATCCAGCTATCCCTGGAATTGGCCTAAGTTTTTTAATTGCGATAGTCGCATACTTTATAGGAATTGCTTTTCCTGCAGTAGGTGGAGTTATTATAGCATTGTTAATAGGTATAATTGTTCGAAATACTGTTAGACTACCAAGTTCTTTTGAAACAGGAATATTATTTGTTGTTAAAATCTTATTAAAAGTAGCAATCATCTTACTAGGAGCGACTTTAAGTATTTCTAGTATGATTCAAGCTGGTACACAATCTATTATTCCAATCTTACTAGTAGTCGTTGGTGGTACTGTAATAGCTATTTTAATTGGAAAAATCTTTCGAATAAACAACACGTTAAGTTTATTAATTGGAGTTGGAACTAGTATTTGTGGTGCAACAGCAATTTCGGTTGTGAAAAGTGTTGTCCAAGCGAAAGAAGCAATTATTGCTTATGCTATTACAACCATTTTCTTATTTAATATTATCGCTACTATAACATATCCATTAATTGGTCAATGGTTGCAACTTTCAGCTGTTGAATTTGGTATTTGGATTGGTACATCCATACATGATACTTCTTCCGTTGTGGCAGTTGGATATTTAATTGGAGATGAAGTGGGGGAGGTCGCAACTACGGTGAAATTAGTGCGTACTCTTTTTATTCTGCCCCTTGTACTAATTCTCTCCATCATTTTTACTAGGAAAACTACAGCGCAAAAGTTTTCTTTTAAGCAAGCTTTTCCTATATTTATCGTTGGATTCCTGGTAATGAGCTTTTTATATTCTTTCGAAATTATCCCTGAACATGTCTCTATTACATTAGGGATGATTGCAAAATTCATTATTGTTATGGTTATGGCAGCAGTAGGCTTACAAGTAAATTGGAGTAAATTCAAAAGTTTAGGGGTAAAACCAATCCTTGTAGGGCTAATAGCAAGTGTTTTTGTGGCTTCGGTGAGCTTATGGTATGTATTAGTATTTATATAAAAGGCTCTGTTAAACACCGCTGTTGATTTCCGCGCATATCTTCGCTTTCCGCGGGCGGGCCGGGAGCCTCCTCGTCGTTAGCGCTCCTGCGGGGTCTCCCGTTTCCCGCTTTTCCCGCAGGAGTCTTCGATATACGCGGAAATCAACCGCTAGATTGACAATAATTCAACAACAAACTTTAACACAGCCATATAAAAAAGAAACAGCCACACCATCTGTTTAGGTGCGGCTGTTGTATTTTCATCCTAGTTTTTCTTCTGACGTAACTGGTAATTTTGCAAGTAGATCATTTTTTAAGGCGGCTAAATAAAATGGCGATAACATGGAAGTTATTTCTTGCCAAAGGTTTACGGTTGGTCTGTAAATAATAAGTTTTTGTACTTCCTTCGAATTTCTATCCAACGTTAGGCGTAATTTTCTACTTTCGATTGGCTCATGAGGATCGATGAATTCGATGATTAGTTCGTTTTCAGTTTCTATTACAGGATGAACAATAGTGAAGGCTTCCATCTACTCATCTCCTTCAATTTATCTATTGTCCATCTTTTCCTATTTTGGATACAGTTATACTTTATTTAGAAATTGTAATACTGGTTCAAATGGCTGTTTTTCTTTTTTTAGAAAAAAATCAGAAAAAGGACCTCCTTTGCTTACTAACCTCTCATGTATGTTATATAAAGTAAATTGGTCAGGTTGTAAGGAATCGTTTACCTCATTCCAGTAGAGTGGAGTGGCAACTCCTGCAAAGTCAGTTCCACGTGGTGAGTAAGGTGCGATGATGGTTTTTCCTTCCCAGTGCTGTAAATAGTCTATATATAATCTGTTTCCTCTATTTTTCTTTAACCTCTCCACAGTAAATAAGCTTGGTTCTTTAGAAATTAAGTATTCAGCAATAAATTGCGTGAATTTACGAGTCATTTCATAAGTGAATGTTCCATCTGGTAAAGGAATATACACTTGAAGCCCTTTTCGTCCTGAAGTTTTTAAGAAAGATTGAAGCTTTAGTTGATCGAATATTTCTTTCATCATTAATGCAGCTTGAATAGCTAATGAAAAATATTCGATGGAAGGAGGATCTAAGTCAAATACTATCTCACTCGGATGATCGTAATGAATAGATTGAAACGGAATGTGAAATTCAATTGCCAGCTGATTTCCTAACCAACATAGAGTATCAATATTATTACAAAGGATAAAATCGGTATCATTCTGCCTAGCTGTATGAACAAAAGTAGGAGCATAATCTGGGCAGTTTTTCTGATAAAAACTTTCTCCAGACATACCGTGCGGATAGCGAATAACTGTTAATAATCTGTCTTTTAAAAACGGTAACATGTATGGTGCAACAGTAACTAAGTATTGTAAATAATCTGCTTTCGAAATTCTCGGGTTATCCCATAATGGTTTATCCGGATTTGTTATAGTAACAGTTGCTGGAATCTCACTATTTTTTTTTGTTAGTTTTTCTAGGGTGCAATCTTCAGGCGCAAGGTCAAAACGGAACTGATGAAATTCAGGGTGTCGTAGTTGTCTGTCGTATAATTCCAAATAAAATATGTCTACACAAATGTTAGGTGGTACTTCAATAAAGTGTGTATCCTCCCTAGTCTTATTTTCTTTTATAACATGAAGTAGGGCGGTACGTTCCTCAGAATCTAACCCATGAGAGAAAAGTCCAACTGGTACTATACTGTTGTTTGAAAATACTCCTAAATGAAAATAGCCATTACTTTTTTCGTAACGGGTAATAAAACAACTAGCTGATTTAAAATTCTTTGTTTTAATCCAATTCGTCGTCCGTTTTCCATCCTCCCACTTACTGTTTTTTTTCTTCGCGATAATACCTTCACCATCTGCACTTTTTACTAAGTTCCAAATTTCTGTTAAGTTTTCGTAAGAAGGTACATAAATCATTTTTGCTGAACTAAAATCGGATAGTAGCTTATGTAAAGTAGTTTTTCGTTCCATATAAGGCTTGTTTTTGTAATCAACATGATCATATTCAAGTAAATCAAATACACACAAACTAGCTGGTAACTTCGTTAATAGCTTTGTGATTGTTTCTTTTGTTTTTGTTCTTCCTCTTTTTTGTATAGAAGAAAAATCTGCCTTTACTTCTGAAGAAAGAATAGATAGTTCAGCATCCAATTTTATCGGTAATTTGTTTTTGTATTTTTCTCTAAAAGAGAGTAGTTCGTCTACTATATCGGGAAATTGTTGATTCAACTCATTTCCGGCTCGACTTTGTAGTGTTATCTTATCTCCAATAATTACAATACAACGAAAGCCGTCGTATTTTACTTCATATACCCATTCATCGCCCTCTGGTGGGTCTTTAAATAGAGTTGGCAACATCGGTTTAATCATGTTAAACTCCCCCCTTTAAAAGTTTGTATTTATTATCATTTACAAAAAACAATAGAAAAAAGCGACAGTCTGTTAACTTGTCGCTTTTTTTCGAGTGGTACGCTTTTTTGGCTCTGTTTTTCCAACTGTTTTAAGTGGCTCTGTTTCTTTAGATGGTTTAGCAACTTTTTTTGGTTCCTCTTTCTTTGTCCGTTCTATACTAGCTTGAAGTGCACTCATTAAGTCGACTACGTTATTCTTTTCCCCCTCTTTTGGAGTGGTTGTCCCTTGTTCGTTCGTTATTTTAGATTCAATCAACGTTAAAATTGCTTCACGATAATCATCTTCATATTTGTCTGGTTCAAATTCTGTTGTTAATTGATCGATAAGCATAATGGCTGTCTTTAACTCTTGCTCATTAACATCGGTTTTTTCTGGGACGCTTGGAACATCTTTCACATTTCTAACTTCATCAGGATAATGGATGGTTTCCATGATTAAACAATCTTTGTAAACACGTACAACTGCTAATTGTTGTTTAGAGCGGATAGTAATTTCAGCAACCCCGATTTTACCTGAAGTTTGTAATGCTTCTCTTAATAAGGAGTATGCTTTACTACCATTTTCCCCAGGACCTAAGAAGTATGACCGATTAAAATAAATAGGGTCAATGTCATCTAGTTTAACGAAGTCAATGATCTTTACATTTTTATCTTCATGTTCTTTTTTTAACTGTTCTAACTCTTCATCTTCTAAAATGACGAATTTTCCTTTTACATATTCATATCCTTTAACAAGGTCTTCATTTTCCACTTCTTTTTCACAGTTAGGGCAAACTTTTTCGTACTTTATCGGGGTATGGCATTCCTTGTGTAGAGTACGCAGTTTCACATCTTTATCTTCAGTGGCTGAGAACATCTTTATAGGTATATTTACTAAACCAAAACTGATAGAACCTTTCCACATCGTATGCATGTTTATCACCATTTCGTTTGAAGTTTAATTTCATTTAATAAAGATTTTTAGAAGGATATTGTTTCTGTTACGCCTAATTACTTATTAATAGTTTGTACAAAAATTTATAAGAAAAATTAGTATAATGATGGAAGGAGAAAAGAGATGAAAACATATTTATTTACTGGATTTCCTGGTTTTTTATGTAATGAATTAGTAAAAGAATTATTATCCACCAGAACTGACATTGGAGAAATGATTTTCTTAGTTTTACCTTCCATGAAAGATAAAGCCTTACATGATCTTGAAAAATATAAAAAATTCTATCCTAATATTAACTACAGCGTAGTGGTAGGGGATATCACAAACTCATATCAGCAATGGGGAGATTTGAAAAACAAAAAAGACATTCAATTCGTTTTTCATTTAGCTGCCATTTACGATTTAGCAGTAAAAGAAAAAATAGCCTATTCTGTAAATGTTAATGGTACTAAAAACATCTTAGAATGGTTAAAAACATTACCCTCACTAGAAAGGTTTGTATACTTTAGTACTGCGTATGTTGCAGGTGAACGCGAAGGAATAATTTACGAACATGAGTTAAATAAAGAACAAACATTTAAAAATCATTATGAAAAAACAAAATATTTAGCTGAAGTAGCTGTTAAAGATTCTATGAGTGAAATTCCACAAACAATTATTCGTCCGGGAATAGTAATTGGTCACAGTGAAACTGGAAAGACAGCTAAATTTGATGGCCCATATATGATTCTAAATTGCTTCCATTCTTTAAGATATTTACCTTTCATTCCATATTTAGGGAAAGGTGATGCAGAACTAAATGTTGTACCTGTTGATTACGTTATAAAGGCAACAGCACACTTAGCACATGCAGAAAGTGGACTAAATAAAACGTTTCATCTAACTCATCCACAACCAATTTTAATTAAAGAGGCTTACGAGCTTCTGTTATACCAAACACTAAAGAAACGGCCAAAAGGGACGTTGCCATTAAGTATGGCGAAAGCTTGTCTATCTATTCCATTATTAAGAAAGTGGCTAAGAGTTGAAAAAGAATCATTAGACTATTTTACATGTAAAACCAGTTTCGATTGTTCAGAAACTCAAAAAGCTTTAAGTGATACAAACATTAAATGCAGGACATTTAAAACTACCGTTACAACTATGGTAGATTATTATATAGAAAATGAACATGACAAATCAAAACATATTGTCATAAATTAAGTATAGGTGGTATGAGCTGACTAGCTCATACTTCTTTTATTTTCCATAAGATAGTTGTTTCTTCCTTGTTTTTTTAGGTAAATTGTTACAATTATAAATTTATTTGTTTCCACCCCGTAAAATATTGAAACATTCTCGTAACATTATGGTGAACTAAAAAAAGGGGGAAACAAAGTTGAAAAAAACAGTAGTAAGTTGTTCATTAGTAGCATTATTAGTCACTGCTTCTCCATTGGCAGCAACCGTTACATACGGACAAGGTGTAGAGGGAGAGAAAAAAGAGGTAACAACTATTCAAGTTGAACAAAATCAAAAAGAATTAGAGCGTATAACATTAGATACAGTAGTATCAGCAGATGAAAACGCAGAAGAAGTAGAACAGCCATCATTACTTCCAGGAAATTTCTTTTACTTTGTAAAAACATTCTTTGAAAAACTACAATTAACTTTAGCGAATGGCGATATGGAAAAAGCAGAAAAGTTACTTGAAATTGCTCAAGAAAGATTATTAGAAGCTGAAGTTCTATTCACAGCAGGGAAAGATCAAAAAGCAGAAGAAACATTACAACGCGCATTAGAGGCTATTGAAAAGTTCCAAGACGTAATCGAAGAAGATACTGATGTAGAAGAAAACGAAGAAACGAACGAAGAGTCCGACGTTGTAGAAGAAGAGTTCGTTGAAGAGACTGATACTGCGGAAGAAGAAGTATTAGAAGAGGAAAATGAACTTGTAGAAGAGGACGAAAAGTTCGAACTAGAAGTAAAACTTACGCAAAATATGTATTCTTTAAGTAAGGCTCTAAATAAAGTTTCTAATCCTGTTGCAAAAGCTGCGTTAACTAGAAATATTGAAAGAGCGTATGATAGATTAGTTAATAAATATCCTGAACACGAGGAACAACTAGCTCAATTATTAGCAGAATTATTAAATAATGAGGAAGTTGTGGAGGAAACAGTTGAACCAATCGAAGAAACCGAAGTAGTTGAAGAGGGTACACAAGAAGTTGTAGAAGAAAATGCAACGGATGAAGTGAATGAAGAAGAAGACGTTTCAACAGAAGATGAAGTAGAAGAGGTAAAAGAAGAAGAAAAAGAAGAGAAAAATAAAGTAACAAAAGAAAAGAAAAATAAAGTAACAAAAGAAAAGAAAAACTATGAGCAAGAAAAGAAAAAAGAAGTAAAACAAAATCTACAAGCTAAAAAAGATAGCGTAAAAGCGAAACAACAAGAAAAGAAAGCACAAGTAAAAGAAAAAGTGCAAAAAAAACGTCAAAATGCCACAAAACAAAGTAATGGAAATGCAAAAGCGGAAGGTAAAGGTAAAAATAACTAATCCTATCTAAATCAACGTTTAGCATGTTTTTACATTGACATTTACACCGGAAAAAGTCACCTTTATAGGGAAGGTGACTTTTTCTAAGCAAAAAAAATGCTTATATAGGTAAAAAGTCTCCTGAAAATTATACGGAGTACCCCCATAATATACAAAGTGGTACGAAATATATAGATAGGGAGAGAGGTGAAGCCACAATGCTGAGCCTATTGTTTAAATTCGGCAGAAAAAAGAAATTATCTTTAGAAGATGAAGTATTAGAAATCCATAATGGGAATACAGAGCTTCACAATGAACTTATAAATAAATATAAACCATTTATCGCAAAATCGGTTTCAACCGTGTGTAAAAGGTATATTAGTGAATCTGATGACGAATTTAGTATCGGTTTAATAGCCTTTAACGAAGCAATAGAAAAATACTCTACTGACAAAGGGAGTTCATTGCTGTCGTTTGCTGACTTAATTATTAAACGAAGAGTAATTGATTTTATTAGAAAAGAAAGTAAAAACTTAACCGTTTCTTTATCGGATCAGGATACGAACAATGAAGAAGCAATACCTAATCTTATCGAAGCTTCTTTATCTGTAGTGGAATACGAAAAGCAATTAGATCAACAACAACGTAGAGAAGAAATTTTCTATTATCAAACAGTACTCAAAGATTTTGGACTATCATTTAATGACCTATTAGAATGTTCACCAAAGCATGTGGACGCCAGAGAAAGTGCGATTAATGTTGCCAATATCTTAGTAGAAAAAGAAGAGTTAAAAAAACATCTGTTTGATAAAAAAACATTGCCAATGAAACATTTAGAGGGTCTAGTGGATGTAAGTCGCAAAACGTTAGAGAGAAATAGAAAATACATTATAGCGATATCCATCATTTTAGCGGGGGATTATATATATTTAAAAGAATATTTAAAAGGGGCGATTACGAATGAGAAAAGGGATTGTGTTAGAAATTCATCGTGACTACATCACAATGATGACCCCTGATGGAGAATTTTTGAAGTCAAACAAACAACAAGATATGAAATACGACATCGGTGAAGAAGTGGCTTTTTTTCCCATTCAGGACGTTGCTACTAATAAAAAGTTTGGGTTTTCACTTTCTAAATTAAACATAGCTACAGCTGTTAGTGTACTAACTGCAATTATATTAGTATTATCCATTTATCCAAGAATGTTTACTAATCAAGTACATGCCTATGTTTCATTTGACGTGAATCCTAGCGTTGAGATTGCAGTAAATAAAGACTTAAAAGTTATTTCGTTAGAAGGATTAAATGCTGATGGTGAAAAAATAGTCACGGAGCTGAAAAACTGGAAACACGAAGACTTACAAGCGGTCTCCAGTAAACTTCTAATAATAGTAAAAGAACAAGGTTACATGTTAGAGGGAAAAACAGTCTTGATTGCTTCCGTATTAACGGACCTCGATAATCTAGCATTCAAATCTAAAATGGAAATTGAAATGATAGAGATTACAAAAGAAATTCAACAAGAAGAAGTAACAGTAACTGTTCTTGAAACAAACATGAAAAAAAGAGAAAATGCACGTCAAAAGGGAATCTCAGCAGGAGCTTTAGTTCAACAAGAACAAAAAGCGATTGCTGTAGAAGACGATATTGTAGAAGATGAAAACGAAGACGAAGTAAAAGGGACTTCTTCGGAAGATGTAGATAGCAAAGAAGAAAAAGTAGAGAATAAAAACGATAGTAGAAAAGAAGAAAAACGTGAGTCAAAAGAAGAAAAAAGAGAAGCGCAACAAGAAAGAAAACAAGAAAAGTTGAATAATCATGGTCAACAGCAAAAACAATTACGCCAACAGCAAAACAATGAACGCAAAATAGAAAGACATTCCCAAAAAAATAATGTGAAAAATAACAAACATTTAAACAAGGGCAACAACGGAAATAAACAAAACCAAGGTAACAAGAACAACGGAAATAAAGGCAATAGAGGTAATGGTAACAACGGAAATAAAGGCAATAACGGCAATAAAAAGAACAATTAATGTATAGATTTTGTAAAAAAACAACCCAGAGTGTCGTAACTCTGGGTTTTTGCCATGTATATAAAAGTTTTAGTGACCCTTTAATTGAGATTGAGCTTGTTTCACAAGACGTTTTGTAATTTCGCCACCAACAGATCCGTTAGCACGTGCTACTGTATCAGAACCAAGCGTAACACCGAATTCTTGTGCGATTTCATATTTGATTTGATCTAAAGCTTGCTCAATACCAGGTACAAGAAGTTTGTTACTATTTCTTGCCATTTGTATCACTCCTTTGTATAATTTTACTTTTCAGGATATGAATCTGAAAAGTGTATATTTAGTATTAGAGTAACTTTCTCTTTCATGTGTGGAACTTTTTGTGAAAATAAGAAACTTTTTTGTATTGGGAAGCGTATTAATAGTGAAACCACTTTTAAAATGTACAGGCTTCAACTAGAATAGATATTAACTGAAGTAACAAAAGAAAGGATACATATGAAAAAGATTAACTTAAATTTTCGGCAAAAAATACACAGATTATCGCCGGCTCAACTTATTGTTAGTTTTTATTTAATCGCAGTATTAATAGCCGTTATTTTGCTTAGCTTACCTATTGCTAGAAATCCTGGAGTCGATTGGACATTTATTAATGCCCTATTTACAGCAGTGAGTGCCGTTAGTGTTACGGGACTAACAGTTGTTAATACAGCAGAAACATTCACAATTCCTGGCGTATTTATACTAGCATTTCTCCTTCAATTTGGTGGAGTAGGTGTAATGGCTCTAGGTACTTTTATATGGTTAATTCTTGGTAGGAAAATTGGTCTAAGAGAAAGAAAGCTTATGATGGTTGATCAAAACCAATCAAATCTTTCTGGGATTGTAAAGCTTATAAAGCAAATTCTAGTTCTTATATTAACAATTGAGTTTATTGGAGCAGTAATCCTTGGTACTTATTATTTAAATTACTTCGGTACGTGGCAAGAGGCATATTTACATGGTTTTTTCGCATCAGTTAGTGCTACTACAAACGGTGGATTCGATATTACTGGTGAATCACTCGTACCTTTCGCTGGCGATTACTTCGTACAGTTCATTACGATGTTACTCATTACAACTGGAGCAATCGGCTTTCCAGTGTTAATCGAAATTAAAGAATTTGTGATGAATAAAAAAGGGCGTTTTCGTTTTTCTTTGTTCACCAAAATTACGACCGTTATTTTTGGTATACTTGTGCTTTTTGGGACCGTAATGACTTTATTATTAGAATTTAATAACTTTTTCAAAGGAATGGCCTGGCACGAAGCTTTCTTTTATGCATTGTTTCAATCTGTCACAACGAGAAGTGGTGGTTTATCAACAATGGATGTAAGTGAGTTTACGATGCCTACTTTATTAGTAATGTGTGCCTTAATGTTTATCGGTGCATCACCAAGCTCAGTTGGTGGTGGAATACGTACAACGACATTCGCACTTAACTGCTTATTCTTATACCACTTTGCAAGAGGGAATAAAAATATTAAGGTGTTCAGACGAGAAATTCACGAGGAAGATATAATTAAATCGTTAGTTGTCCTATTTCTTGCCATCATTTTATGGTTCAGTTCTGTTACCTTTTTGACGTTTACTGAAAACGGTAAATTCGAACTCATTGAAATAATGTTCGAAGTAAGTTCTGCTTTCGGTACAACAGGCTTATCGATGGGCATTACGCCTGAATTATCTACTTTAGGAAAATCATTAATTATTTGTTTAATGTTTATAGGACGAGTAGGTCTTTTAACTTTCTTATTTATGATGGAAAGTAAAAGAAAACCTCCGAAATACCATTATCCTGTTGAACGAATTATTATAGGTTAATTATTTAGTGAAAACAAAAAAGAACTATCAAAAAGTCGTTAGACTTCTTGATAGTTCTTTTTGTTATCCTTAATCCCTTCCATAACCCACGTCCTTATCAGGATGCATAAAGGGCACTCCCTCAGGCTTTTTCTGCTTCTCAATAAGTTCTCTATTCTCTGAAGAGTTCCATCCTATATCATTTGTAGGGTGAATCCATTCATCACCAGCCATTATTGCAGGATCAATATCATCAGACCAATTGTTTAACGGGGAATCAGGTGAATTGTATTTGCTGTCTCCAATTACAATACCGTGTTCATTTACAAATGGTTGTTGCATTTTCATATCCGTACCTTTAAAAGAAGGAGCACTAATTTGATGTGGCATCGTTTCATCAATAAAAGGGGTTTCTATATCTTTATCTTTTGTCATTTCCTTACCTCCTAAGCTGTTTCATATTTGCTTACTAATATCGTTTGTAACTAGACGATAACTATGTATTGTAAATTGAACTTCTATAGTTTTAAGGATAAAAAAACCTCAATTGCAAAAACTATTGTTGCAATAAAATTTACATCATGAGGTGACCCAAGATGGCGAAGCGAAAAGTTGCGTTTGATGCTGCTAATAACAACAATAAAACACCAAAAGAAAGCTTACCTGACACAGAATTCTCAGTGGAATACGAGGGAGAAGACAAAATAAAAGGTGCGAACAGAAATTCCAAAAAAGGTAGACAAGGGAAGTAGGGAACCAATATGCACAAAAAAGCGAAAGAAAGAAAACAAAAGCAAGCCCATAAACCTCAACACGGAGTACCTGAAAATATATTAAAAGAAGAGTTTGGTCCAGAGCTTGGAGATATGAATGCTGCAAAAGCTTTTGAAGGTGCTATCGCTTCAAAAAAGAATAAAAAAAAATGCTAACGCAATCGCGTTAGCATTTTTCGCTTAAATAGAGAAATTAAATAGCTCAGAACGGTTTTCAACTTGATTAAAGTATACTAATAAATATGAATCATTCTGTTTCAATTCATTTGTAGCTACATATTGTTGTAAGTCAAATGAAAAACTTTCAATCATCGTATGTTTATATAGTTCCTTCTCATTTAATTGTAAGCTTGCGAAATTTTCACCTAATAAGGACGGATTTGCAATTATCTTTTTGTAAATAGTACTTCTACTTTCTTTTGTTAGACGATCTTCCCACCAAGGTTTACGTGGCTTGAACTTTTGATTAGATAAATAATCATATTTCATAAAACTCTCTAATATTTTTAACTCATCTTCTTCTTTGATATTTTCTAAGAATTGGTACAAACGACGGAATAAATCTTCTAGTTGGTGACCAATTCTTGCCCATCCTTGTTCATCCCAGAATGAACCGAACTGTTGGAAAAAGTCAAACGGAGAGTCAAATACATTTGAAACTAAATATTCTACCGTTTCATCCATACGGTGATCGTTCCAATATTTCTCCAAAACATCTTCTACTTGTTTAATCCTTATAATGTCATTAAAAGGCAATACGTTATTTCCTAAGATTTCATATGGTGAATGATCCATATATACATAGTTATGTTCTTGGGCACGTAATCGTAATCCAGTCCCACGAAGCATCTTTAAGAACCCTAATTGCAGCTCTTCAGGTCTTAGGGCAAACACATCATTAAAAGTTTGTCTAAAGCTGTTGTAATCTTCTTCAGGCAATCCAGCGATTAAGTCTAAATGTTGATCAATTTTTTGCCCTTCTTTTACCATGGAAACCGTTCTTGTTAACTTAGCAAAGTTTTGTTTGCGCATAACAAGTTCGTTTGTCGCGTCATTTGTAGATTGAACGCCTATTTCGAATCGGAATAAACCACGAGGAGCATGGTCATTTAAAAATTGGATAACTTCAGGACGCATGATGTCTGCAGTAATTTCAAATTGAAAAACAGTACCAGGTTTATGTTCATCAATTAAGAACTGAAACATTTCCATGGCATAACTTCTACTGATATTAAATGTTCGGTCGACGAACTTAATTGTTTTTGCTCCATGATCCATTAAATATCGAATATCATCTTTAACCTTTTCGCGGTCAAAGTAACGGACTCCAACCTCTATGGATGAAAGACAAAATTGACAACTAAATGGACAACCTCGACTAGTTTCTATATACGTTACCCTTTTAGAAAAATGCGGAATATCTTCTTCAAAACGGAATGGCGACGGTAATTCTTTTAAGTCTACTTTATTCCGTTGCGGAACGATGAAGTTTTCTTCTCCTTTACGGAAAGCTAGACCAGGTATAGAAGAAAAATCTTTTGCACCATGTAATTGATGTAATAACTGCTTAAATGTAATTTCGCCTTCTCCAATTACAATAAAATCCACATTTGTCAGTCTTTCTATCCAGTAAGAAACATCATAAGTAACTTCAGGGCCACCTAAAACAATTATTAGTTCAGGATTGATTTTCTTTAACATGTTTATTACTTTAATCGTTTCTTCAATATTCCATATATAACAACTAAATCCGATAATGTCTGGATTACGTTGTATAAGGTCGGAAACGATATTCATTGCAGGGTCTTTAATAGTGTATTCTACAATTTCTACATCATATTCTGGTTTGGCATATGCCTTTAAATATCTTATAGCAATATTAGTATGGATGTATTTTGCATTTAATGTTGAAACGATTGTTTTCATTATTTAACTACTCCTACTTTTGAAGATTAACCTATATATTTTAACATATTTAATGATATATAAGAAAAAAACATATTCCCATTTCAACAGGTGTACCTAAAAAAATACAATAAACTAGTAAAAATATATCAAATTTTAGTTTATTAAAGGAATTTTTGTAATATTGAAGAATTTAATGTAGTAGGAGACCTAAAGTGAAGTGGGTGAAAAGGTAAAATGGTTCAGCAACTTTTTAAAGAGGATATGATACAATTACAAAATAGATTAGAAGTACTTGAAAAAGAGTTGGAAAAATCAAAACAGGAAAACATCATGCTAAAAAATGTGATTGATCATGCAAAATCAAAGCACATGTACCAAGATGTTTTCTATCGTGCCGTAGATTCCATCGCTGTTTTTGATCGAGACGGTAAATTTATTGATATGAATCCAGCATTTTGTTCTAGCTTTTCTTTAAATAAGCAAGATTTTCAAAAATATGAATTGGAGCAATTTGTAGAAGAGCAATACTTATATAAAATTGAAAAGATGTGGAAACTTCTTGATAGTAATGGAAAAGTAAGAGGAGAATTGCCAGTTTTATTGCAAAACGGAAATAGGAAAAGATTTGAGTTTACCATTACTGCGAATGTATATGATGATTATTATTTAGCTATTTTAAGAGACGTGACAGAAAAACGTTCAATGGAAAATCAATTGCAAAAAAGCGAAGAAAGGTTCCGTGCAATGTTTGAACATGCTCTTGATGCAATTGTATTAATAGATAATAAGTGTAATATTGTTCGAGCGAATCCTGCAGCTAGCAGAACGTTTGAACTACCGCTAAATTATCTTATTGAGGGAAACCTTAAAGGTTTTGTGCAACAAACATACGAGCAAAAAGTAAACAATATAATAGCAGAGTTTAAAAATAGAGGAGAAATTAGAGACGAGTTAGAGTTTTTAATGCCAAATGGTCAAAAGAAATTATTAGAGTTTACGGCAAACAAAGGAATTATTGATGGATACAATATGGTCATCTTCCGTAATGTTAGTGAACGTAGAAAAATGGAGAAAGATTTACGCGAAAAAGAGCAGAAATTCAGAAGAATATTTGATAACGCATTAGATGGGATCGTGTTGTGGGATAAAAATGCTAATATTATTGATGCTAACCCGAATGCAAGCAAAATAATCGGATTAACCAAAAAAGAAATTACGGAACTAAAATTAACAGACTATATTCCTATTGAACAACAACAAGAGATGAAAGAACAATGGGTGCAGAGTGGGAAATATGGAGCTTTAAGTGGAGAATTTATTTGTGAAAACGCACATGGAACTAGATTACTTGAATTTTCGGCAAAGAAAAATGTAATAGATGGACTAAACATGACATTTTTCCGTGATATTACGGATAAAAAAGAAATGGAAGAGCAGCTAAAGAAATCCGATACATTAACTGTAGTTGGAGAGTTAGCTGCTGGAATTGCCCATGAAATACGAAATCCAATGACAGCTTTAAAAGGGTTTATTCAATTGCTTCAAAGTAGCACTAAAGACGAAACGAATGCCATGTACTTTGATGTAATTACATCTGAGTTAAAGCGAATTGAATCTATCATTACGGAATTTTTAGTGTTGGCAAAACCACAAGCGACATCTTATCAAAGAAAAAATGTGGCAGTAATCATGAAAGAAACGTTAGATTTAATGAGTGCTCAAGCTACTTTAGAAGATGTCCAGTTTGCAACATACTATGAGGAAAACCTGCAAGAACTATATTGTGAGCCGAAACAATTAAAGCAAGTGTTTATTAATATATTAAAAAATGCTTTTGAAGTAATGCCAAAAGGCGGAACAATAACTGTAAATGTAGAAAGTAAAGATAACGAACATGTAGTTGTTTCGATTGAAGATCAAGGTATCGGAATACCTGAAGACAAAATTAAGAAATTAGGCGAGCCTTTTTATACGACAAAAGACCGAGGTACTGGACTTGGATTAATGGTTAGTTATAAAATTGTTGAAGAACATGAAGGTGCGATCGAGGTAACGAGCGAAGTTGGAAAAGGAACCATCTTCTACATTACGTTACCGATAAATCAGAAACTCATGAAAAATAAACAGCTGGAAGGTTAACATAATGTATTATCATCAAATGAAAGCCCCAATTTTTGAAAGATTATTTATTGTAATTGATGAAAATTCTTTGATGAGTATTCATTTTGATAAAGAAGAAATGTTAAATGAGTACGATAACGTAGTGGAAAATCCAGAACATAACTTAATAAAACAAGTGGAACGACAACTATTAGAATACTTCTCTGGAGTAAGAAAAGAATTTACTGTACCATTAACATTTAATGGTACAGAGTTTCAAGTTAATGTTTGGAAGGCATTAACACAAATTAACTACGGCGAAACAAAATCTTATAAAGATATTGCCGATGCTATTCAAAATCCTAAGGCAGTTAGAGCAGTAGGACAAGCAAACCGCCGAAATAAAATCCCGATTATCATTCCTTGCCATCGAGTGATCGGACAAAACAAAGCATTAATAGGTTACGCTGGTAGTCAGACGCATTTTAAAGAAAAGCTATTAAAGTTAGAAGGAATAGAGTTAGTGTAGGTGTGCGATATTGCATGCCTTTTTTTTATGCTTAAATTATGATACGCATGCGAGTATCGATTTTGATCTTTGATGCGTAGCATAAAGATTGCACGTAATTTTATTGAAGCACAGTATTGAAAAACAATTAGGGTAGATTGAAAAACAAGTAGGGAAAATCGTAACTGAAAAGATTGAAAAAAATTATAATGCTTTAGGATTGAAACACAAATAGAGAAATTGTAACACAACCTGATAAGATAGAAATACAAATAGGGCAAAATGAAACAGAAAAGATTGAAAGAATTATAATGCTCTAGGATTGAAACACAAATAGAGAAATTGAATCACAAATTGGCATAAACAAAGTAGATGTACCAAAAAAATTAATAATGTATTGGCTTCTATCTTTTTTTATTGGACAAGTTTAATCTCTGAATATCCATCATATAATTTACTTAGAGAAAAAAAGTTGCCTTAAGGAAACAAAGCCTCAATATCAACATGATTACTATAAGAACGGAGGGGAATACGATGAGACGTGGAAAATTGGTCACCTTTTATGCTTCTATCTTTGCGAAAATTAATATCATAAACGAGCAAGAAAAAGCTGAAATTTTGAGGAAAATGAAAAGAAACTATTGAATTGTTCAAGTGATTAGATTATCATCTAATTAAATAGTTATCTAATTAGTTGGAGGTGTAAAAAGTGCAATTAGACAGAATGGTGAACTTTTATAAAACGATTGGGGACAAAACAAGAATCAAGCTATTAATCATGTTAGCAGCAAACAGAACTATGTCTGGTCAACAACTTGCAGAAAAATTAGGTGTGACACCACCGACTGTGTCGCATCATATAAGCAAGTTAAAGGAGTCTAGCTTAATTAGAGAGCGTCGAGATAAAAATACAATCTATTATTTCATTAATGAGAAAAGCTTGCTTCAATATAATGATGCATTGTTAAATGTGTTGAAAAGAAGTAAAGGGGAGGAAGAAGAAATGGCTAAAAAGAATGATAACGAACAAATCTTACAAAACTTCATATTACCAAATGGTAAGCTAAAGACAATACCTGCACAAAGGAAGAAAAAACTAATAATCTTTGAACATATTTTAGAAGAATTACAACTGGGGATTAAGTACACAGAAATTCAAATAAATGAACATATTAAGAAGTTTCATGATGACTATGCAACCATTCGTCGTGAGTTCATTATTAATCATTACATGAACCGTGAAAGTGGTATTTACGAATTAAATCCTAAAGAGATGTGGGCAAAAATTGAATCGTAAAATAGAGCTTCCAATATAGTCCAACTTGGAAGCTCCTTTACATATAAATGTTTATTTAATGAACTTTGGTATTTCCTCCATATAATCTCCAGAGATGATTCCGTTCTCCGTTATGATAGCAGTAATCAGTCCATTTGGCGTTACGTCAAATGCTGGGTTAAAGACGGGGATTCCTTCTGGAGCGATTTGAACATTTCCGACAAAGGTTACTTCGCGACTATCTCTCTCTTCGATAGGAATAAGTTCGCCTGATTTTTTAGACAAATCAAAAGTAGAGCTTGGAGCAGCCACGTAAAATGGAATGTCAAAAGCTTTGGCCAACAAGGCAAGGCCATATGTACCTATTTTGTTCGCAGTATCTCCATTAGCTGTAATACGATCTGCTCCGACAATAACAGCGTTTATCTTTTTCGTCTTAATTGTATGGGCAGCCATACTATCCGTAATTAATGTAACGTCAACACCGGCTTGTTGCAATTCCCAAGTAGTTAAACGAGCTCCTTGAAGCACTGGTCTTGTTTCACAAGCAAAAACACTTAATGGGAGATCTCTTTCCTTTGCAAGATAAAATGGAGCTAACGCTGTACCATAACGAGCTGTAGCGATAGTACCGGCATTACAAATGGTTAGTATTCGATCTCCTTTTTGGAAAAGCGACAAGCCATATTCACCTATTTGACGACAAACGGCTTCATCTTCTAGTTGAATGTTAATGGCTTCGTGTATTAGTTTCGTTTTTGCTTCATTTACAGAGACAGTATGTTTGATAGATTGTGATAAACGGTTAAGAGCCCAAGTTAGATTAACTGCAGTCGGACGGGAACTTGCTAAAAATTCACTGTTTTTTTCGACCTCAAGAAAAAAATCTGAGAGACTTTCTGTTTCTACTGTTTGGGCAGCTAAAGCTAATCCATATGCTGCTGTAATACCTATAGCTGGTGCACCTCGAACTTTCAGTGAAAAGATAGCCTCCCAAACATCTTGAATTGTAACTAGCTCTAAATACTCAGTTTCTAGCGGTAGTTTTTGCTGGTTTAATAAACGGATGTGATCTTCTTTCCACTCAACTGAAAGAGGGATTGCTGTAATACTACTCATACTATATTACTCCTTTGTGATGTGAATCTATATTTAAATAATGTGCAACTAGTTGCTCAATTGAGTTAATATTATTTCTATTTGTTACAAGAGACCTACCAACATAAATTGCAACTTTTTTTGCTGTAATTCGATTGTGTACGTTCTCTATTCCATCTAAATCAGCTACATGAGCTAATCCAATCGTTCTTCGAATTATTTCACAGCCGGCAAATCCGATAGAGTCAGTGAAAATTTGGTTTAAAACATGTTGGAAATAGCCTTCTGTTTTAGTGAAATGTTCGACACTATTCGTTATCCAAAGTTCTTCAAACGTTTTACAAAAAACATTCCAAGTTGTCTCGATATCGCGAAGTAACACTTGCTTATTTTCTAAATTTTGTTTTGATAGTGCATTTAAAAGTAAGTTTGCGAAAAACTGTCCAATATCAAAACCAAAAGGACCGAAAAATGCGAACTCAGGGTCAATTACTTTCGTTTCACTTGCACTAGCAAAGATACTGCCTGTATGTAAGTCACCATGAAGTAAACATTCTGTTCGAGTTAAGAAAATGTATTTTAACTTTGCAACCTCCAGTTGTAATGTTGTGTCACTCCAAAGACTTTCTACATCTTCCCTCAGGTCAATTTCAAAGTTGTTTGTTTCAGAAGGGAAAAATGGATCTGTTAACACTAGGTCTTCAGTAATTTTACAAAGCTCCGGGTTTACAAATTGTTTTTGCAATTCTTTTTTCTCTTGTTGATTCATTCCAAAATCAGAGGAGAAAAATAACGTTTTTGCTAAATATTCACCGATATGTTCGGCTAATAATGGAAAGCGGTCACCATGTATTAGTCCAGACCGAACAATTCTTAAATGGGACAAGTCCTCCATTACGGTAATTGCTAAATCTTCATCCGAATAAAAAACTTTGGGAACAAATTCGGAACAAACTTGAGCACTTTGATGTAGTGCATTTTTTTCAATTGTTGCTCGTTTAAGCGTTAATGGCCAACTTTCCCCAACAACTTTTGCGTATGGAAGTGCTTGTTTTATAATAATCCCTTTACCATGTTGATTTGTCACACGAAAAACTAAATTTAAATTGCCATCTCCAATCTCTCTGCATTGAAGTACTGATCCTTCAGGAAAAACACGCAGTTTAATCGCGAGTGTTACGGCACTACTTTCTGTTAATGGTTCATAGTTTTCTTTTGTTAAAATGGTCATAATATTTCCTCCTACACGTGTCTCTGTGTAAAGAAGAGGTTTACTTATAAAGTGAAATATCTACTTTCCCTTTACAAAAAATAAAACCTCTTTCCATTACGAAAAGAGGTTAGAAGAACAGAATCTTCACACCTCTTATCTTTCAAAATGCCAAATAAACATTTTGCTGGAAGTAGCACCGTGTCTTATGGAACATAAAGTTCCGGCGTGAAAACGCCCTATCTCACAATAGTATTACGATCGGTTGCTGGGTTTCATCGGGCCAATTCCCTCCACCTGCTCTTGATAAGAGACATATTCATATTTTTTAGTTTTTTGAAAATTAAAATTGCAACTGAGAAAATACTATCAAGTAGCTAAGTTAATTGTCAATATATTTTTTTGGAATTGAAATTAAAATATTTTAGTTATAGAAAGCTGATAGAAAAATAGAGAAATAAACTAATATTCTTTCTGTTCTAATCCTTGAATTTTTTAACTATTTCTGTTATTATTAATTTAATTATTTTTGTTCGGTTATAGATATATGGAAAGTCAAAAACACGGTTTTTCGTCTTGAAATGTTAGCATGAACGAGCAAGAATAGTAATACTTTATTCGTGGCAACAAAGCCGCAAGGAGGAACAAACATGTTACAAGGTAAAGTTAAATGGTTTAACGCAGAAAAAGGTTTCGGTTTCATCGAAGTTGAAGGTCAAGACGATGTATTCGTACACTTCTCCGCTATTCAAGGCGAAGGTTTCAAAAGTTTAGAAGAAGGTCAAGAAGTTTCTTTCGAAATCGTTGATGGAGCTCGTGGACCTCAAGCTGCTAACGTAACTAAATAATTAATGATCTAATCATAAAAAAGGACTCCTTTAAAGGAGTCCTTTTGCTTTATATAGATTAATAGTGAGTAGGTTTTCTATCTTCAAAAATTGGAATTTGAGCCCGTACTTCATCTACTTTTCTTAAGTCTATAGAACTGTAAATAATACCTTCTTCTTCCGTTCCTTCTGAAAGTATCTCTCCCCAAGGATCAATAATCATAGAATGGCCAGCAAAAACATTGTTAGGATCAGACCCAACACGATTACATGCGACTACATAACATTGATTTTCAATAGCACGAGCTAATAATAAAGTCCGCCAATGATGCAACCTTGCTAATGGCCATTGAGCTGAGACGAACAGAACTTTTGCACCTTTCAGTGTATGGGACCTAATCCATTCAGGAAATCTAATATCATAGCAGATCATACCTGCACAAAGTTCACTATCTAATTCGAATAACCCATCTAACTCTCCAGGTTGTAAAAATAAATGTTCATCCATCAATTTAAATAAGTGTAATTTACTATATTCTCCTACAAATTCTCCGTTTTCTTCAAAAATAAACATCGTGTTATAAACACCTTTTGTTGATCTTCTCGCTACAGAACCTCCAACAATCTTCACATGATATTGTTTTGCTAACTCTGACAAGAAACGTTTGCTTTCTATACCATCCTCGTCTGAAATATCATCAAGCCTAATCAAGTCGTAGGCAGTATTCCATAGTTCAGGTAAAACAATGATATCAGGTGTGAGTTTCGTAACGGCTTCTTTCACTTTTACTCTTATATTTTGCATATTTTGCTCTGGGCTTCCAAAAACAATATCAGTTTGAATACATGCGATTTTCCACAAAACATTTCATGCTCCTTTCAAAAAACACTTTACTTTTTGTTATTAACCTTATATTATTTGTGACTAGTATTTCAAGAATTTTTTAAGTAGGTGTGCAAAATGAAAAATTTCGAACAGTCAAAACTGTTGCAGGAACTTCCAAAGCAATTTTTTGCATCTTTAGTTCAAAAGGTAGGAAAAGTTGTTGAAGAAGGGCATGATGTTATTAATCTAGGACAAGGTAATCCTGATCAACCGACACCAAGTCATATAGTAAAATCGTTACAAAGCGCTACTGAAAATGTAAACTACCATAAATATTCCCCATTTCGTGGCCAAGCGTTTTTTAAAGAGGCAGTTGCTAAATTTTACAAAAGGGAATATAACGTGGATTTAGATCCTGAAAAAGAAGTAGCTATATTATTCGGCGGAAAAGCTGGACTGGTGGAAATTCCATCTTGTTTATTAAATGATGGGGATACTGTTATAGTCCCAGATCCAGGTTACCCTGACTATTGGTCAGGTGTGGCAATAGCGCGTGCAAAAATGGAATATATGCCGTTACTTGAAAAAAACAACTTTTTACCAGATTACTCTATTGTTAGTAAAGACGTACTACAAAAGGCAAAGCTAATGTTTTTAAACTATCCGAATAACCCGACAGGTGCTATTGCGACTCAAGAATTCTTTGATGAAACTGTCGCTTTAGCGAACGAGCATGATATTTGCGTTGTGCACGATTTCGCTTATGGTGCGATTGGCTTTGATGGGAAAAGACCGATAAGTTTTTTACAAACAAAAGGTGCAAAAGAGGTTGGGATTGAAATTTACACACTCTCTAAAACATTTAATATGGCAGGTTGGAGAGTTGGTTTTGCTGTTGGAAATCAAAGTGTCATTGAATCTATTAACTTATTACAAGACCATTTATACGTTAGTTTATTTAGTGCTATTCAAGAGGCTGCAACAACGGCCCTCTTAGAATCTCAACAATGTGTTGTAGATTTAGTGGATGTATATGAGACTCGTAGAAATGTTTTAGTAAGTGGGCTGACTGAAATCGGTTGGGAAGTTCGTTCACCTGAGGGTTCTTTTTTTGCGTGGTTAAAAGTACCTGACGGATATACTTCGCAACAATTTTCAGACCTTTTACTAGAAAAAGCACATGTCGTAGTGGCACCAGGAGTCGGCTTTGGTACGTATGGTGAAGGATACGTACGGGTTGGATTATTGACTGATGTTGAAAGATTGGAAGAGGCTGTTCAACGAATTAAAGCGTTAAATATTTTTTAAACAAAACTATTGACTATTAGAAAAAATGATGTAATAATCACATGTAGATTTTATAAATTCTGAATAATTAAATTGCACAATATATATTCATATTTTCTTATCAAGAGCAGGTGGAGGGACTAGCCCGATGAAACCCGGCAACCGACTTAATTCATTTTAAGCACGGTGCTAAATCTTGCAGCAGTAGCTGACAGATAAGAGGATGTTAGTTCCCTAACCTCTTCTTGTCCAGAAGAGGTTTTTTATATTTAAGTTGTGTTAAAGCTTTGTGTTGATATTTAAAAACTAATCTGTTGATTTCCGTGCAAGGCTGAGACGCCTCGAAAATGCATACGCATTTTCTTACGAAGGATGCACCGCTCAGGAGCCTTCCTTGTCCTGTGGGAGAAGCGAGGACCGGGAGACCCCACAGGCGCTTGCGCCGAGGAGGCTCCCGGCGCCAAGAAAAGTGATTGCGGCTCGTTCAGCTCCGACAAGCGTAAGACTGGGCCATCTTGAGGGAGCTCTTTGCCCTCGAGATGGCCAAGGCTAGACTTGCGGAGCTAGCCGCTAGACCTAGACACGCCCGCGGAAAGCGAAGACTTGCACGGAAATCAACAGTGGCCTTTAACATAGCCATTTAAAAAAAAGAGGTGTTTAACATGAGTTCAGTAGTTGCTACATATCTCATACATGATCATAAAGGTAATTTAGAGAAAAAAGCTGAATCCATCGCCCTTGGATTAACAGTTGGTTCTTGGACAAATCTACCACTAATTGAACAAGAACAATTAAAAAGACATAAAGGGAATGTTGTTGGCGTTGAATATTTACCTACAAGTGAATTAGTAGATAACTATTTTCAAAAAAAAATAACAAAGGGTATTGTGAAGATTGAATATCCAGCAGCTAATTTTAGCCCTGATCTCCCAGCGATACTAACAACAGTTTTTGGAAAACTTTCTCTGGATGGAGAAATTAAGCTGCTAGACTTAGAGTTTAGTAAGGGATTAAAAAAGTACTTTCCTGGTCCTAAATTCGGAGCAGATGGACTAAGAGAAATCACGGGAGTTTATAATAGACCATTTATCATGAGCATCTTCAAAGGAGTATTAGGAAAAGATTTAACTTTTGTCGCAAACCAACTAAGAGAACAAGCGTTAGGTGGGGTTGATTTCATTAAAGATGACGAAATTTTGTTTGAAAATGAGTTAACTCCATTTGTAAAACGAATTTCAGTCGGAAAAGAAGTGGTACAGCAAGTCTTCGAGGAGACAGGTCACCGAGCGCGTTATGCAGTAAATTTAACAGGAAGAACATTTGAGTTAAAAGAAAAAGCAAAAAGAGCAGCAGAAGACGGAGCAGATATTTTATTATTTAACGTATTTTCATATGGATTAGATGTATTACAAAGCTTAGCAGAAGATAAGGAAATCGGTATTCCAATAATGGCTCATCCAGCTGTTAGTGGTGCAGTAACACCATCAGAATTTTATGGGATATCAAATTCCTTACTATTAGGAAAATTACTTCGCTACGCAGGTGCTGATTTCTCTTTATTCCCATCACCGTATGGAAGTGTTGCATTAAAAAGAGAGGAAGCTCTTGGTATCTATGAATCATTGACAAATAGCGATATGTGGAAGAAAACAATTCCGGTACCTTCAGCAGGAATACATCCAGGTTTAGTACCAGTTTTAATGCAAGATTTCGGAATAGATTGTGTTATTAATGCAGGTGGTGGAGTTCACGGCCATCCAGATGGTGCCATAGGAGGAGGAAAGGCATTTCGTCAAGCTGTTGAAGCTGTTCAAAATGGTTTATCACTTCAACAAGCAGCTAAAGAAAACGAAGAATTACAGAAAGCGTTGCATCTTTGGGGGGAAGTAACAGTATGAGAAAGCCAGTCATTTTCTGTGACTTCGATGGCACGATAACGAGAAGCGATAATATTATCTCCATCATGAAACAATTTGCCCCACCTGAGTGGGAACAGGTAAAGGATAAAATATTAAGCCAACAAGTTTCTATTAAGGAAGGAGTAACTACATTATTCTCCCTTCTTCCTTCGAGTAAGAGAAACGAAATAACTGATTTTATATTACAAAATGCTGAAATACGTGAAGGTTTTGCTGAGTTTGTTGCTTATGTAAAAGAAGTTGGAATGGAGCTTTACATTGTTTCAGGTGGAATAGACTTTTTTGTCATACCTCTTCTAAATGGGTTCATAGAAGAGGACACGATCTATTGCAACGAATCAGACTTTACTGGTGAAAATATTAAGATTATTTGGCCGCATAGTTGTGATAATGCTTGTGGAAATAACTGTGGCTGTTGTAAACCGTCATTGATTCGTCGTTTAGCATCAGATGATAATGAAACAATTGTTATTGGGGATTCCATAACAGATTTACAAGCAGCTAAAATAGCAGATAAAGTGATTGCCCGTGACTTCTTGGTTGATAAATGTAAAGAATTAAATATACATTACGACTCATTTGAAACATTTTTTGATGTAATAAACATTTTAAAAGGATTTGAGGTGAAAGTATGAGCACTTACATTAAGAAATGGCATGAACTTGCAGATGTTAAAGATGAATTGGCCGCGAGAGATTGGTTTTTCGGAACGAGCGGTAACTTATCCATTAAAGTATCAAAAGCACCTTTAACCTTTTTAGTAACTGCAAGCGGTAAAGATAAGCGAAAACGTACATTGGATGACTTTTTACTAGTCGATCAACATGGACAAAAAATAGAAGATACGGATTTGAAACCGTCAGCTGAAACACTTCTTCATACCTATATATACCAAAAAACAAAAGCGGGATGTGTTCTGCACGTTCATACGGTCGATAATAATGTTGTTTCAGAGCTCTATAAGCAAACTGGGAAGGCAAGTTTTAAGGGGCAAGAAATTATTAAGGCGCTAGGTATCTGGGAAGAGAATGCGGAAGTTTCTATACCGATTATACGTAACCATGCTCATATCCCAACGTTAGCTAATGAATTTTCATCTTTTGTTAAGGATGACGCTGGAGCAGTATTAATTGAAAACCACGGAATAACTGCTTGGGGAAAAGACGCTGCAGAAGCAAAAAGGATCTTGGAAGCGTGGGAATTTTTATTTTCTTATCATTTGAGAGTTATAAAATTAAACCACCCTATAGCAGTATCTATATAAGGAGGATATGATAATGGCGAAAATTAGATTACATGAGACAAGTGAAAGACTAGAAGTATTAGAAGAAGTAGTGAAGTTTTTAGATGAGAACGAAGTAATTTATGAGAAATGGGATATTCAAAAGCTACCTGAAAATTTACAAGAAAACTTTGCTCTAACAGATGAAGATAAAAAACAAATTTTAGAGGTGTTCTCCAATGAGATCACAGACATTTCTTCAAGAAGAGGTTATCAAGCTAGTGATGTCATTTCTTTATCAGATGCGACGCCAAACTTAGAGCAACTACTGAAAAACTTTCAACAAGAGCATCACCATACAGACGATGAAGTTCGCTTTATCGTAAGCGGACACGGTATCTTTGTAATTCAAGGAAAAGATGGATCTTTCTTTGATGTAGAACTTGAGCCAGGAGATTTAATTTCAGTTCCAGAAAATGTTCGACACTACTTTACTTTAATGGAAGATAGAAAAGTTGTAGCCGTTCGTATCTTTGTAACAACAGAAGGATGGGTACCGATTTATGAGCAAGAGGTCGACTTAGTTGAAGGTAAATGAAAGTTGGACTGAAAATTGAAGCAAGCCGTTAGCACATATTATGTGTGGATGGCTTGCTTTTTTGTATCCTAAAAAATAAGGTCAAAAGCTCCTGGATATATAATTTAATACCCCGATAAATCTTCAATTTTTATTCAAAATATCACCATGAAAGAATATTTCCACCAATTAGGTGGAAAATAAGAAAAACTTTTAGCCGGGATGAAATAGAGGTGAGAATATGGAAAAGTCCAATCATACTGAAACAGTTACTAAGCTAACAGATGTTTTCGAGGAAAATGTATTCCTTATTAATAAATATTTCTTAGGTAATAAGAATGCAGATTTCGTTATGGAACATATTTATATTCCTTTTTTAGACAGGGATGCCGTCCTGTTTTATATTCGTGGCATGGCAAATGAGCAACAGATTTTTGAAAAAGTAATTCCAGCCTTTAATAGGGCTGTAACGTATACATTATATAGCCATACAACATTAGGTAAGTTAAAAGAGTTGGCTCCGGTGACTATTAGAAAAGAACTACACTCATTTCAAGAAATGGAGATTTGCTTAAATGGTGGACAATCTCTCCTTTTAATAGAAGGAGAACCTGTTATTTATCCAATTGATACGAAATCAATTGAAAGTCGATCTGTAGGAAACGCTGAAATTGAAACGGTACTTAAAGGACCAAAAGAAGCATTTGTAGAGTCTGAAATTATTAATACGTCTCTCATTAGAAAGCAACTTAGAACGTCACAACTTGTGAAAGAACATGTAAAAGTAGGTTACGGTCAAGAAAATACGGTTGCTCTCTTATATTTAAATGATGTAGCAAATGAAGAATTGGTGGAAAAAGTAAGAGAGAGAATAGCACAAATTGAAGTAGAAAATGTTCAAAATTTACCGATGCTAGAACAACATATTGAGGAAAGACCATATTCGTTAGTGCCTTCTATTTTAACAACAGAGAGACCTGATAGAGCTGCTGCTTTTCTCAAAGAAGGTCATGTTGTTTTATTAATGGATTCTTCTCCAGATTGTTTAGTAATGCCGGTAACTTTTTGGTCTTTTTTTCATACGGCAGAAGACTATTATCAAAGATGGGCATATGGGAATTTAATGCGTATTGTTAGATTATTAGCATTTTTTGCTGCACTTTTGGCACCGGCTACCTTTATTGCTGTAACAAATTATCATGTTGAAGCATTGCCGACAGATATGTTATTGACAGTATCGGCAACTAGAGATTTAGTTCCTTTTCCGGCGATATTTGAAATTATTCTTGTCGAAATAACCTTTGATATCATTCGGGAAGCAGGGACACGGTTTCCTTCTAAAAATGGTCCAATTGTTGCTCTTCTCGGGGCATTAATTATTAGTATTGCAGCGATTGAAGCAGGAATCATTAGCCCGATTGTAGTAACGGTGGTTGGGTTTTCAAGTTTAGCATCTTATACAATCGCAACGAATAGTTTCGTTTTTGCTGTTAGGATAGCTAGATTTGCCTTTATTGCTTTAGCAAGTTTTATCGGCTTTTTCGGGATAGCTATAGGTGTACAAGCTTGTGTGGCATACCTTGCATCTTTAAAATCGTTTGATGTTCCTTTTGTTTCACCGATGGCTCCACATTATCCTTCATCAAAAGATTTGATTGTTAGGCCACCTCTTTGGAAAATGTGGTTACGACCATTACACGTTTATCCTTTGAAAGAGGTAAGAGGCAAAAAGCCTGAAGGTGGTGGGGTAAATGATTAAGCATTCAGATGGGAAAATAGGTACGAGGGAGTTTGCTGCATTGATCCTTATTACCATCGGGTTAAAACAAACGGATATTACACCGTCGATTCTTTTCCCTGTTGGTAAAACAGCAACATGGCTGATGCCCATTATTTCTGGATTAATGATTACTTTCATTGTTTTAGTGTTAATAGCATTGTTGAAAAAGTATAAAGATAAAAATCTAATTGAAGTCTCCTACATCGTTACAGGGAAATTTTTTGGATTCTTAATTGGAGTTTGTTTATTTATTTTTATTCTTATGACTACTGTTATTTATTTTCGAAGTCATGCTGATATTATGGGAACACTATACTTTCCAAAAACACCAACACCTTTCCTTTTGTTTCTTTTCTTGCTAATTAGTTGGTTTATTGCAAATCGAGGCATAGAGGCCATTGGACGAACATCTTGGTTAACCGTACCATACATAAAACTTGCCTTTGCGGGGCTCATTTTATTAGTGTTCACTAGTTTACAATGGAGAAACATATTCCCTCTGGCGGGACCAGGGTTTTACCCATTAATGTTTAAGAGTACTAAATACAGTTATTTATTTGCAGAAGTAATCTTTTTTACCATTTTATACCCTTTCGTTCGAAGTCATAAAGAATTTAAGTTGGCAAGTTTGATTGGTATTGGAATTGCAACTGCAGAGTTAGTTGTTTTTTACATCGTATATTTAATGTTATATGACTTTCCTTCTATTGAATACATTGCCTTCCCTTTTCAACAACTTGCTCGAATTGTTGATTTAGGTCCTATTTTCGGAAATACAGAAGCCTTCTTTATTGGATTCTGGGCAATAGCAGCTATTACAAGATTAGCTATTTACTTATTTTTAACTACCGTTACGTTTACATCTACACTACGAATTAAAGAATTTGAGCCATTAATTTTGCCTTTTGCTGGAGTTGTATTCTTTCTTGCATTACTTCCGGTTGCCAATAGTGATTCTGTTTTGTTTTTGCAAAATAACGTCTTGTATCACTCGAATTGGCTATTACTATTAGGATTACCTCTTATATTATGGGTGGTAGATCAAGTGAAAAGCGGAGGAGAAGGTTAATGAAATTACTTAAAATAATCGTCGCTTTCCTATTTGTAATACCGATAGCAGGATGCTGGGACCGTGGAGAAGTAACAGAATTTGCATTTCCAATTTCCATAGGTTTGGATAGAGGGAAAAAAGGATTGTTAGAGGTTACGTTAGAAATGGCTAATGTGAGAGAAGGGTCTCCTATGACAATGGGTAAAGATGATGACTCAGCTGAAGTTATTACGTTAACAGCGCCAGATATATTAATAGCTAGAGAATTAGCGAATGTATCCGTAACAAAAGATATTCAGTATTCCCACTTAAAAGATATTATTATTAGCGAAGATTTAGCAAGAACGAAAGAATTCGAACATATATTAGAAGCATTTTTAAGAGACAGACAAGTAAGAAGAGATTTAAACATAATCGTCACGAGAGAAAAGGCTTCTGATTTTATTAAGTCAAACGATCCTAAATTAGAGCCAAGAACACATAAGTTTTATGAGAGAATGGTAAAACGATGGGAACAAACAGGATTAATGCCTGAAGCTACATTGAATAGATATTTACAATCTTCCGAAGGTGAAGGAGGATTGTTTTTATCCATTTATGCGACTTCCACGGTTTTTGAGCCAAAGCAAAAAGTTAGTGCAAATTATATTGCTGGTGAAGTAGAAAAAGAGGGTGGCAATCCAACACAAATGATAGGTTCTGCGATATTTCATCAGGGACATATGGTTGGTGTATTAGATGGTGAGGAAACAAGAATAGCCTTATTATTAAGGCCGTATGCTAAAGTGGATACAATGTTATCTAGTTTTCGAGACCCTCTAGCACCCTCGCACCAAGTAACAGTTCGAATCCTGAAAACAAAATCGCCTAAAGTTGAGCTTAACAAGGATTCAAAAGAATTGAACGTTGTTGTCCCACTAACGGTACAAGTATTACATATTCCAAGTGGGAAAAACTATGTAGAGAAAAAAGAGTATCAAAGAAAGCTAGTAGCTTCATTTGAAAATGAATTAGAATCCTCTACAAAGAAGTTAATTACAAAAACCCAACAAGCATATCAAGCAGAACCATTTTTGTGGGCGGCCATTGCAAGACAAAAATTTTGGACTTGGGATGAATATGAAAAACAAGACTGGTCAAAACTTTATAGCGAGTCAAATGTAAATGTGAAGTATGATGTTACGATTGATCGTTTCGGTAAACATTTAAACTCCGTTCATAATGAATAAAAAGTAGGTGATAAAGATGTTTTGGATGTCACTAATTGCTATTCTATTAATTGTCTATACATTTTTCTACAGTAGAAGAATCTGGAAAGAAGGATATAAATTTGCAAGTGTATGTATAGTAATGTTAATATGTGGGAGCTTAGCGGTTCTTCCATTTTATATCGAATGGAGATAAATGGTGCCTTCTAAAGGCACCATTTTTTTCGAACACCTATGCTTTTCTTGAAATTCGGGTATGGATATTCAATGAGATTACTGGAGGGGATTATTTGGAGCATGTTGTCATAATAGGTGGAGTAGCAGGTGGAATGAGTGCAGCATCCAAACTTAGAAGACTAAACGAAGACTTGAAAATAACTGTATTTGAAAAAGATGAACATGTTTCATATGGTGCGTGTGGATTACCATACTACATATCTGGTGTGACAGAAACACATGAGGAATTGTTAGCACGTTCAGTTGAAGATTTTGAAAAAAGAAATATACATGTACATTTGCACACAGAAGTAATTGAGGTTAATGCAGAACAAAAAAGCGTAACGGTCAAGAATTTAAAGACAATTGAAACAGAAAATATTCAGTACGATAAACTACTTATTGCGACAGGATCCAAGCCAGTCGTACCTCCGTTCGTACCAAAAGATGCGAACAATGTTTTTACATTAAAAACGTTACGTGATGGAATAAATATGAGAAAGTTTTTTCAACAAGAGAGTATCAAAAAAGTATTAATTATTGGCGTTGGCTATATAGGCATGGAGCTTTTAGAGACAATGGTTGAATTAAAAAAAGATGTTATCATGGTGGGATTAAATAATCAAGTTTTAGGAAACTTCGATTCTGAATTGGCGAATATAATAGAAAAGGGTGTTTCAGATGTAGCATCTTTTGCTCTAGGTGAAGAAGTAAGAGAACTAGTTTGCCTGGAAAATGCAGTAAAGAAAGTAATCACAAATAAAAGTGAGTATGAAGTAGATGCAGTAATCGTTAATATTGGCAATAAACCGAATACCGAATTTCTTAAAAATACTGGAATAGATATGCTTGATAATGGGGCAATTATAGTAAATAAACACCAAGAATCGAGCATTAAGGATATATTTGCTGCAGGTGATTGTGCTACAAGCAATCATCTAATTTTACAAAAACCAGTAAACATAGGTTTAGGTACAACTGCGAATAAACATGGAAGAATTGCAGCATATAATATTAATGGTATGAAAACAGAGTTTAACGGTATTTTAGGAACAAATGTATTGAAAATATTAGACTGGACTGCTGCGATGACAGGGATAACAGAGAAAGTAGCAAAAGAAGAGAACATTGATTTCGGAACAATTACAGTAGAGACAAATGGTCATGCTAGTTATTATCCGAATGCGGAAAAAATTCATGTAAAGTTATTGTGGGAGAAAAAGACGAAACGAGTTATTGGAGCACAATTGGTTGGTAAAGATAAAGGGATTGCAAAAAGAATAGACGTACTAGCTACTGCAATTACTTGTAAATTAACAACGGACGAAATTGGCATGCTAGATTTAAGTTATGCTCCGCCATATGCTACAGTTTGGGATGCAGTACAAGTTGCAGCAAATGCAGCAAAATAAATTTTTCATAAATATTTAACAATTGTTCACTATTTCACAAAGGAAATATACTATAATTAAATTGTACAAAAAGTATTACGTAACAAAAGTACAAATATTATGAATTTTCTTTACCTTTATGGATATTTATGATAATTTTAAAATAGGATTCATATTTTTTTTCATAATAAATATATTAACTATGCAGCATAATTTAGGGGAGTGAAAGCAATGAAAATTCGCTACAATTTCGTGCCAAAACACGATGTTAAGCATTGCGAACCAACATTTACAGTAAAACAAGCATACGACACAATTAAAGACACAGGCTATCGTTGTATACCGGTCTTATCAGACAACGGAAGAAAATTTGAAGGCTTTGTTTATAAAGTTCATTTATTAGACTATTTATATGAAAAGAAAGGAACGGAACAAGACTCCGTTTCGAGCTTAGTTATAAACAATGATGCATATATATATGAAGAAGATTCCTTCTTTAAAGCTTTTTTCACGATTAAACGTCTACCATTCATAGCAGTATTAAATGAAAATGAAGAGTTTATCGGAATTTTAACACACGCAAACGTAATGGACGTACTTGCCGACTCTTTCGGAATGAAAACAGGAGGCTATACATTAACAGTTGCGACGATCGAACATAAAGGTGCTATTAAAGATTTAGTATCTTTACTAAAAGATGTGAATATTGATGGAATGTTAACGTTAGATAACGGTGAAAAATACTTACGCCGTATTATTATTAACTTACCTGAAGAATTAACCGAAGAAAAAGTGAAGAATATTGTGAAGAAGTTAGAAGATAAAGGCGAATTTAGAGTAACGCATATCGATGAGATTGATCCACAGCAATAAAACAAAGATCTTGGTAGATAATTTGATTGTATTAAACAAGATTTTATTAAAGAGTATTATCTAATATACAAATACTTGGGTGAGTTTCATAATGTACAATTACTAAACGAAAAACGAATATTCAACCTATTATTTAATATAATTTACGTTTTATATCGAAACGTTATTTAATTATAATAAAATGAACATTCGTTTTTCACTAAACGAACCGTAATTATGAAATTGATTAAATTACTAAAAATAAGTGCCGGTTGTGTGGACGACTCCTGCGGGAGAGGGCAGGCTGGTGAGACCCCACAGAGCCCTTCGGCTTGAGGAGGCTCACCGCCTCCCCCGCGGAAAGCGTCCAAACAACCGGCACGGTTTTTAATTAGTTTTTTTATTGTGTGTAATTTCAAATATTGGCTCCATTTTATCAAGTAATAAATCGGACAATGGCACGGTTTTTGCTTTTCTTTTTAAAGTAGGAATGTATTGTTTTAACACGCTTGCCGTCTTTTCTCCAGCAACTCCCACATGCCCAATGGCGATAATGGAATCTTTTTCATCCATTCTTTTAAGCAATTGATTTGCTTGTCTTACAATATGTTTAGTTGTATATACTTCATCAAAAAACAGTTCATTTTCTAAATATGGTACACCTAATTCAGTGGCTATCTTTGCAACAACGCTTTTTCCACTAGTTTTACTATCTAAATAATATAAACCACGCTCTTTACATATTTGTAACACTATCCTCATTACTCGTTCATCTGAAGTGGCTTTCGAACCCATGTGATTATTAATTCCAACGATATGTGGTACCTCGTCCATTGCAGCGTTTACTCTTTTATGTATTTCTTCATCAGAAAGATCTGTCGTAATAGCCCCGGGCCCTAACCAACTTTTTTTTCCTTTCCTAGGTTCCATCGGCAAATGTAAAATTACTTCATGTCCCAGTTTATGTGCAAGTTCGGCATCTTCTTTTGTTGTTGATAAAAAGGGCATTACGGCAATGGTTAAGGTTGCAGGTAACGAAAGAATCTCATCCGTTCCTTTCATATTATTTCCAAAGTCATCAATAACGATAGCGACTTTCTTTTCAACTGTTGAGGCAAAAGTGTAACAAGGAACAAATACTAAAACTGAGAAGAGTAATATCAACAAAATATAAAGTTTATTTTTCATGTACATCCCTCTGACTATGTGTATTTTTCCAAGAGCGGTAACGCTTTATTTCATTTCTTAATAAATAAAAAATAAAACTAATAATGATAATGTCATCAAGAAATCCAATCCCTATCAAAAAATCAGGTATTATATCGAATGGCATGAAAAAGTAACCAGCTGCAACAAAAATAATAAAAATAGTGAAACGGGAAGCAGATGGATAATTTCCAGTTTTCCAATCTTTCGCTAATTGAAGTAATTCCTTCAATTCTCTCCAAATTACTCTCATAGACGGTAAGGAGTTAGTTTTATCAATCAATAGTAACACGCCTCTTTTTTCATTTTATTTTTACATTTTTCACCTTCGGGACAAAATTAATGCATGCAATAAATGTCTATTTTTGCGAATCTGTTTACAAATTTAGTATTTTTTGTAATAATTCGATAGTAAGTGTTTTAGAAGGAGAGGAGAAAATTGTCTCACGAACAGTACATGAAGTGTTTAATGAATAAAATTAGTAAAAAACGAGAATGTATGGTGACCATAGCAAACCGTTCTGGAATACAAAGTGAAGATACATTGAAAATTAGTCAAGACTTAGATAAGCTAATTGTTGAATACCAAAATCTCTTATATAAAAAGAAAAACCACCACATGACAAGTGGCGGAATTTAAAAAAGATCGATAATAAAAATCATAAACAGAACGCCAAAAATAAAAGAATAAGTAGCTACTCGTTCGTTACCGTCTCCATGGCTTTCTGGAATTAGTTCTTTGTAAATAATAAACAACATTGCTCCTGCAGCGAAAGCTAACCCGACTGGGACTAACCATGATACTAATGAAGTTAAATAAAACCCTAAAAATGCCATCGGAATTTCTACTATACCTGTCAAAGTTGCGACAAAAAAAGCTTTCCATCTACTAATTTTTTGATTAATTAAAAAAAGTGCTACTAGTAATCCTTCTGGTGCATTTTGTAGTCCAATTGCCACCGCAATCATATTACCTGTTTCTTGAGATTCAGAAGCATAACTAACGCCAACTGCCAATCCTTCTGGTATATTATGTAACGTAATAGCTGCAACAATTAATATTGCCTTTTGATCAAACGATATTCCAGATCGTTTATGTTCTAAATCGATATGAGGTATTCTTTTTTCAAGCTGATTTAAAGCAAGAACACCTAATAAAAGGCCAACTGCAAGCGGTGTGAAGCCACCGTACTCTAATGACTCAGGTATTAAGCCCATCATGGTAGCTGCCATCATAATACCTGCTGAAAAAGCTAGTAAAGTGTCTCTAGTTCTATGGCTTATTTTTTTATTTAAAAATAATATTACAAGTGCACCTAGTCCTGTCGACATTGCTGCTAAAGTGCTTCCGATAAAAACTTCTAACATTTCATTCCTCTCCGCTCATTTCTTATTATACGACTAATTAGCCAAAGGCAAACTAATCGTAACGAATGTACCTTGACCTTCTTTACTATCAATGGTTATCGTACCATTATGATATTCAACAATTCGCTTACAGATTACTAATCCGAGACCAGTTCCCATTTCTTTATTTGTAAAAAAGGGATCAAACACTTTCTTCAATGCCACATCTGAAATTCCAACACCATTATCTTTGAAAATTAGTAAGGCTTCTTTTTTTTGCTTCAAAACATCTATATGTAAGGTACCTTGAGTTTGCATCGCTTCAAAAGAATTTCTGCATAAATTCAATATAATTTGTTTTAATTGATCTTTAACGCAGAATAGATGAATTACATCCTGTGTAATATTTACATTTAGTTGAGCATTATGAAGATGGGCCTCCGATTCTATTAATGGTTTTAGTTCTAATACTATTTCGGAGAGGTTATGTAACTCATGCTTATCAGCAGTTGGCTTTCCTAAAACAAGAAACTCACTAACAATTAAATTAATCCTCGTAATTTCATCTTGAATAATAGAAAAATAATATTGATCTTCTTTGTCAAAATGCTTCTCACTTAATAATGTTACAAGCCCTTTTATTCCCGTAAGTGGATTTCTAATTTCATGAGCAGTACTTGCAGCTAGTTGTCCAATTAGTTGTAGCTTTTGTTTTTCTTGTTTTCTTTTTTCTTGTATAGATTTTCTACGGAGAAAAAAAGAAAGGAATGCAAGATAGATGACATGACTTAAGATAAAGGTAGCAAACATAGCTGGTAAAGAAGAATAAATTACGTCACTAGTGGAGGCAGGTAAACTATGTGCCTCAATGGTCCAATCAACATTTTGTAAAGAAGAAGATATCATTACTGAATCAACTGGAGAATCAACACTCGTCAAAAATAGTATTTGGTCTTTATGATCTTTAACAATGATTAGTTGCTCTGATACAAGTTCGGATAAGCTTTGACCCATGTAGTACAAGTTCAATCCTGCCAAAATATATCCAACAACTTCATCACTTGTAGGATCTAACACAGGAGTACAAATAGTTACGATATACAACCCTGTTAATCTACCTTTAAAGCCAGAAGAAAATGTAGTAGTTTTGGTTTCCTTTGCTTTTTGGAAATAATCGCGCTCCGCAATACTAATCGTTTCAAATGGAGGAGAGGATGAATATTCAAGAATACCATCTGTGTTTACCCAGTATAAACCAGAAAACCGTGCATCCTTTTCTTCCATTTGAATAAGGACTTCTTGTATTTCATATTGTTCTTCTCTCTTAGTATTAATAACCATGCCAATTGCGTCAAGTGTTGTGACTGTATCATGGATAAAAGAGTCAATTCTACTTTTATGAAGGGATAAGTGTTCGTTTGCCTCTTTAATGTTGTTTCCTTTCACAATATGTAAATTTTGCTGAATGATGAAAACGGCTATTAAAATTGCAGGAATTAGTGCGATAAATAAGTATAGGAAGAATGGCGTCGTTTTTACATTAAATCTATTCAATATCAAAACTCCTTGTTGTAGCTAATTATTATCATAATATTATTTTTACCTAATTCTCGAAAATAAGTATAACTTAAAATTTACAAATAATTAATATGTCATTTGTTTATAAATACGATAAAGTTTAACTATAAAAGCTAGTCTTGGAGGTAAAAATAGTGATTTTTAATAAAGTAAACAAGAAAAAGAATACATGGACCTTTCAGCAAAAGCTACTGATTTTAATGGTAAGTATCACAGTCGTCCCACTTTTGCTAATAGGTTTAATCAGTACAATTATTTCTAACAAAAGTATGGAAGATATGACGAAGAAAAACTTATCTTACATTGTTTATCTAAAAGCTCAAGAACTTGAACCGTATACACAATCAATCATTTTATCGAAAGAACAATTCGTAGAAGTGGAAGCGCGAGTGAGAGATATTGAAGAAAGATACTATGTTCCAAACGGAATGGAAGGATATGGTTTTATTATTGATCGATTTGGGATAGTGAGATATCACCATGACGAAAGTAAGATTGAAGAAAACTGGTCTATCTATCCGTTTATTAGACAAATGAAAAAGGAAGAACGTGGCCAATTTGAATACGAATTTGACGGAGAGTTAAGACTAGTTGCTTTTGATTCACTTCCAAACGGCTGGAAAATAGCAGTTGGCAGTTCCATAAGTGATATTATGCAACCAGCAAAAACGATGACATTTTGGATAATGGGTTCCATTATACTTAGCCTCTTTTTTGTATTTTTTACATCTATTTTAGTTACAAAGTTATTAAGTAGACCGTTGGCACAATTAGTACAAGGGATTAAAAGATTTAAAGATGGAGACTTGACCTCTAGGATAGAAGTTAAGTCAAAAGATGAAATAGGAGAAGTTCAAGAAACTTTTAATGAGATGAGTGACCAATTTCAATCTTTAGTTGTTTCTATTAATAATTCAAGTTTACATATTAATGATACAGTAAACTATTTAAGAGAAATGATGATAGAAACAAATGAAGCAACAGAGCAAATATCTTCCTCCATTCAAGAAATTGCCTCTGGTTCAGAGCAACAAAGTAGTACCATACACGACTATGTTTTAAACGTTAAACAAATAGAAAATAAATTAAATGATATACAATTATCAGTTCAAAACATTCAGTCTCGATCAAATGTAGCGAGAGGTCAAGCTGTAGAAGGAGAACAATCTCTAAAAATACTTCAAGAAGAAATGGCTTCTATTATTGATCTAGTAGAATTAACCAATGATCGAATTAAAGGCTTGGCTACTCAATCAGAGAAGATAGCGTCTATAGTAATTTCTATCCAAAAGATAAGTGAGCAAACAAATCTTTTAGCCCTAAATGCGGCAATAGAAGCTGCCAGAGCAGGGGAACATGGAAAAGGTTTTGCAGTAGTAGCTAGTGAAGTAAGAAAATTAGCTGATGAATCAAAGGGATTATCAGTTCGTGTACAAACGGAATTAATGCAAATTATTAATAGTGTTGAATCATCAAATAAAAGTATCGCAAGTACATTGGAAAAAGCGCAAGATGGGAAAGACGTCCTTCGTCAATCGTCTAACCTTTTCTTAAAGCTAGCAGAGTTTGTTAATTCGTTAGATGAAATGGTAAAAGAAGTGGCAAACTCTACAATAGAAGTATCGGTGAAGTCAAATGATATAACAAAAGGTATGGAGAAAGTCTTATCGATTGCTACACAAAATAGTGCAGACACTGAAGAAGTAGCAGCAACTCATGAACAATTTTCTTCAACAGTAAGCATAATAAACAATAAAGCTGAGGATTTAGAACAGTTAGCCCAAAGGCTTAAAAAGGAAATTTCAAATATGAAAATACAGGATAAATACGAACAATTGTAAATATAGTGTTAACACAATGTAAAGATAATCGACATAAAAGCCTATTTAAGTGTAATGAATCGTCTTAATTTTAAATTAAATGTAAAAAAACCGAAAAAAGTGTAGCATATTTAATCAATTACAGGTTATAATTTTAATCGTTGAGAAAACAAAATAAATTCTTAGGGGGATTTAAACATGAAAAAGTTTTTATCGATCATGTTAGTTGCTATTTTAGCTGTAGCTTTAGTAGCATGTGGAACTGGAAACAATGCTGCTAACACAGGAAACACAGGAAACAACGATACAACTGGTGGAGACGACACTGCTACAGTTGAAAAACCATCTAAAGTTGTAATGGGCTTCGTACCATCAACTGAGTCTGATAAAATTGCTGACACAGTAGCTCCTTTAGCTGAAAAATTATCTGAAATCTTAGGTGTTGAAGTAGAAGGTATTACAATGACTAACTACACTGCATTAGTAGAGGCTATGGGTAGTGGAAAAGTTCACATTGGTTTCGTACCAACGTTCGCTTACATACAAGCGAACGAGCGTTACAACATCGAAGTTATTTTAAAATCTATCCGTCACGGAAGCTCTACTTACAAAGCTCAATACGTAGTACGTGCTGACTCTGGAATTGAGACTTTCGCTGATTTAAAAGGTAAAGTTTGGGCAATGGCTGATGTAACTTCTACATCTGGTTTCTTATTCCCAGCTGCACAGTTAATGACTGAGTTTGACATCGCAACAACTGATGCTCTACAAACTGATTTCTTTTCAAACGTAGTATCTGTAGGTTCACATGACAACGCTTTATTAACTGTTCTTGACGGTGATGCAGACGTTGCAACTACATTTGACGATGCTCGTACTATATTAGAAGGCGACTACCCAACAATTATGGAAGACTTAAAAATCTTAGGTTACACAGACCCAATCCCTAACGATACTATTTCTGTAATTCCATCTTTAGACCCTGCATTTGTTGAAGAAATTAAAGCTGCTTTCTTAAGCTTTAACGATGACGAAGCAATGCTACAAATCATGAACGACGTTTACCGTTGGACTGCTATCGACGAAGCTAACGATGCTGAGTATGATATCGTTCGTGAAACTGCTAAATTAACTGGTTACGAAGGGTAAAATTTTACCTTAAAAAAATAAAATGGGGGGAAGCTTGCTTCTCCCTTTTTTTCAACTTATTAAATAAAAATTGGCAATTTTTCCAATATGGAGGGGCAAATCTACATGATTGAGTTTAAAGATGTTTCCCTTGTATACCCAAATGGTACTCAAGGTTTAAAAAATATTAACTTAACTATTAAAGAAGGCGAATTCGTTGTAATTGTAGGTCTTTCTGGTGCTGGTAAGTCTACATTTATCCGTAGTATTAACCGACTAGTTACTCCAACAGATGGAGAGCTTCTAGTTGATAACGATGACATCTTAAAATATAAAGCTGGAGATTTAAGAAAGCTTCGCACAAAAGTGGGGATGATCTTCCAAAACTACAACCTTGTAAAACGTTCTTCTGTTATGAAAAATGTTGTAGCTGGACGTTTAGGACATACTGGTACTTTAAGAAGTATTTTAAATCTTTACAAAAAAGATGATTTAGCTCTTGCTTACGAAAGTTTAAAGCGTGTTAATATTGAAGAAAAAATTTATAGCCGTGCTGACGAGCTAAGTGGTGGACAACAACAACGTGTAAGTATTGCTCGTGTTTTAACTCAAAAGCCGAAATATATTTTAGCGGATGAGCCGGTTTCAAGTCTTGACCCACCAACAGCTCAGCAAGTAATGAACTACTTGAAGCAAATTAATAAAGAAGACAAAATCACTACAATAGTTAACCTGCATTTCATTGACATGGCGATGGAATTTGCAGATCGTATTATCGGAATGAGAGCTGGAGAAGTAGTTTTTGATGGTCCAGCATCTACTGTAACGGAAAAAACGTTTGAAGAAATTTACGGTCGTGCAATTCGTGAAGATGATCTGGTGGGAGGTCAAGATTAATGAGTGCACAAGGTAAAACTAAGACACAGGAGAAAATTGTCCCTAAAGGCGTCGTCTCTCCTGAGCTAAAGAGAAAATCAACAATGATTTTCATTGCTGTAGCTGCGCTTTACTTTTGGAGTACTTATGAGACCGGTTCGACTCTTGGACAATTTTTTAGAAGTTTTCCAAATATGATTAACATGTTTGGTAATTTCTTTCCTCCAAATCTAGAATATGTTTCACGTGTTATTCCAGCTTTATTAGAAACGTTCTATATGGCAGTTATTGCGTCGACAATTTCAACTATATTAACAATTCCATTCTGTTTACTTGCAGCTAGAAACATTAGTACAAACAAGTACATATATCAATTTGTACGATTCTTTCTAAACATTATCCGTACAATTCCTGATATTATTTTAGCAGTAGTATTCGTTGGTATTTTTGGTATAGGTGCATTTCCTGGTATTGTAGCGTTAATTATTTTCTCTTTAGGTATTTTAGCAAAATTATTAAGTGATACCCTAGAAACAATTGATATGCAACCGTTGGATGCAATGCGTGCATCTGGTGCAAATTCTTTACAAACAATCTGGTATGGTGTTGTACCACAGATTTTACCGCAGTTTGTATCGTTCTCACTTTATGTATTTGAGATAAATATTCGTGCATCTGTTGTTTTAGGTTTAGTTGGTGCAGGTGGGATCGGTTTACTATTAGATCAACAAATTAAGTTCTTCCGTTACGATAATGCAATGATGTTAATTATTGTCGTATTTATTGCAGTTGTTATTATCGAATACATTAGTACGAAGATTAGGGAGGCGATTGTATAATGAAATATGAATTACCTCCAAAAAGAAAGATGCCTGTAATAAAAAAAGTTAGAAATATAGCTATTGCGATTGCATTATTAGCTATTTATGTTATTACATTTACTCAAATTAATGTTAACTGGACACGTGTTTTTAGTGAAAGAACAATAAATAACTTTAACCGTGTGATTCCACAATTACTTTCACCAGATTGGTCTAAGTTTGGAAAAGTAATTGAAAAGATGATTGAAACAGTTTTTATCGCTTACGCTGGTTCATTAATGGCAGCCCTTATCGCTGTACCACTAGCGTTTTTTGCAGCAAATAATATGAGTCGATTTCGTGCTGTTAGTACATTTGGTAAGTGGATTTTAGATGGTATTCGTGCTTTTCCAGAGCTTGTTTTCGCGATAATATTCGTTGCGACGGTTGGACCTGGTCCTTTTGCAGGGGTACTTGCTATTGCCATTAACTCAACAGGTATGTTAGGTAAACTTTACTCAGAAGTAATTGAGTCCATTGATATGAAAGTTGTAGAAGCAATGGAAGCAAATGGTGCCAATAAAATTCAAATTCTATTTTATGGTATTATTCCACAAGTAATTCCGGAGTTTTTATCATACGCTATCTATCGTTTCGAAATCGATGTACGTTCATCTTCCGTGTTGGGTATCGTTGGAGCGGGTGGTATCGGTTTATTAATCGTTATAGCCGTTGCTAACCGAAACTGGGATGAAGTTGGAATGATCTTACTTGTTATTATAGTAGTTGTTACAATAATTGATTATATTTCTTCTTACATTAGACGTAAAATCGTTTAATAAAGGTTCTTTGTTGGTTAATGTTGTAAAAAGAAGTCTGATGTGTGACGTGATATGGAAAAAGCACCAACACAAGCATATAATTATAGGTAACGAAGCGTAGGGAGCCTTTTCTCTACGCTTTCTGTTTAGTTATAATAAAGGTGGAATTTTAAATAGAAGAAGGTGTTGCTGAATGAATAAGCTAACTTTGACGATTTTAGAAACAAGTGATATACACGGTAGCGTTATGCCGATTAACTATGGTAACAATGAATATGCACATGTTGGTCTTGCTAAAGTAAGCACTCTTGTCGCTCGTGAAAGGAAGAATAATAAACATGTAGTGTTAATAGACAATGGAGATGTTATTCAAGGTACTCCTCTTACATATCATTATGCTAAAATCTCTGTTACAAAGTTAAATCCGATGATAAAAGTTTTAAATGAACTAAACTTCGATGCTGCTATTATTGGAAATCATGAATTTAATTATGGAATGGATTTATTAAATAATGCAGTGAAACAATCGAAATTTCCGTGGCTATCTTCCAATATTTTAGACGAAGTTAATGAAAAGCCTTATTTCGGAAAACCTTATTTGCTGAAAGATTACGATGGAGTTAAAGTGGCCATCCTTGGTGTAACAACACATTACATTCCAAACTGGGAAAACCCAAATAATATAGTTGGTCTTACTTTTGAAGATGCTCTTCAATCTACAAAGCAATGGGTAGAAAAAATCCGATTAGAAGAAGCACCGGATGTATTAATAGTTAGTTATCACGGTGGTTTTGAACGACATTTATCTACTGGTGAGCCAACAGAAGTTTTAACAGGTGAAAATCAAGCTTATGAAATGTGCCAACTAATTGAAGGAATTGACGTTCTATTAACTGGTCATCAACATCGAACAATTGCAGAGACAACTGTAAATGATGTCTTAGTTCTACAACCAGGAGTAAATGGTCAATTTTTAGGTAAAGCAACCATATCATTCGAAAAAGTAGAAGGTGCTTGGAAAATTTTATCGAAAAACGCAGAACTATTATCGATAGAGGGTGTACAAGAGGACCCAGCTGTCTTAGAAAGTGTGAAAGATTATGAACAAGCAACCCAAAGTTGGCTAGACCAACCAATGGGTACTATAAAAGGAAATATGTTAGTAAATGACGCCATGGAAATTAGAACGAAAGATAATCCGTTAATTGAATTTATTAATAAAGTTCAGATGGATATATCAGATACTACTATTTCTAATACTGCCCTATTCCATAACGGTTCACCTGGGTTCCCAGAAAAGGTAACAATGCGTGATATTGTATCTAATTATATTTATCCAAATACACTTAAAGTGATTGAGATTACTGGACAAGAAATGAAAGACGCTTTAGAGCGTTGTGCATCCTATTTTCTTGTCGAAGGGAATGGAGAATTAACAGTGAACCCAGCATTTACTACTCCAAAGCCTCAACATTATAATTACGATATGTGGGAAGGCATTGAATATACGTTAGATATTAGAAAACCAATAGGTAGTAGAGTTGTTCAATTAGAAAAAGATGGTGCACCATTAAAGTTAAATGAAACGTTCCACGTAGTAATGAATAATTACCGAGCCGGTGGTGGTGGAGACTACCATATGTATAAAGGTAAAAAAGTTGTAAAAGATATAACGTTAGATATGTCAGAGTTAATCGCTAATTATATCTTAAAACATAAAGAGATAGAAGCAACAACGAATAACAATTGGAGAGTTATTTGGAAGTAGAGATTTCTCGTATCTTAGTAGTGAAAAGAAGGTAAAACATTGACCAAAACACTTGTTTTTAATAAAATTAGTTTTAATTCGAAATATTTTAGTTTAGGCTATGTTAAAGTGTGTTGTTTTTTTAAATACATTACTAGCGGTGATTTCCGTGTATGGCGTAGACGCCCGCGGAAAGCGAAGACTTGCACAGAAATCAACAGCGGTGTTTAATAAGTCCAAAGTTTTAGAAAGTAGAAAGTAGGTGTGAAAATGTCCAGAGAGGACCTTGATTTATCGCTAAAACTATTTGTCGTATTGTCCCGTGCACATCGGACTATTACAGATAAAGCAAATCAATCTATTCAACGTTTTGGATTAAATCCTACAGAGTTCGCAGTATTGGAGCTTCTTTATCACAAAGGTACTCAACCACTCCAGCAAATCGGTGGGAAAATCTTACTTGCTAGTGGGAGTATAACGTATGTAGTGGATAAACTGGAAGGAAAAGGATTACTTGCTCGTAAAGCATGTGAAAAAGATAGAAGAGTAACATATGCAGAACTAACCGAAAGTGGAAAAGAACTACTAAACGAAATCTTTCCTCAGCATGAACAACGTATAGATGAATTGGTAGCTGGGTTAACGAAAGAAGAGAAACAAACTGCAATTGATTTATTGAAAAAGCTCGGATTATATACCTATGAATTAACGTCTTAATTTTGATTAAGGCGTTTTTTTATATGGTTCTTTAAAAAAGATTGTTTCTTTTTTGAATTATAAATATACCAAGAGTGGATTGGAGCGGAAGACACTGGACAACCCGCGGAAAGTCAGTGTCTGCAGCGGAAAGGAACGGCAAGGTTTTATTGGTAAATATATTTAATAAAACAAAGAATGCAGTTAAACATCTATTTAGAGCAGGAGTCTATTACTCTCGTGTAGAATATAGTAACAGCGTACTATGCTTATTTTTCATACAATATAGAAAAGAGGTCAATCACTTTGAAATTTGAACAATTCACATATGTCCGTCCAAATATTGAAGAAATTAAAGTGAAATTCAACGAACAACTTACTGCATTTAGTAATGCTACTTCATCAACAGAACAAGAATCCGTAATGAAAGAAATAAACACTATTAGAAATGATGTTAGTACTATGTTTAATCTTGTTAGTATTCGTCATTCCATAGACACAAATGATGAGTTTTACAAGCAAGAACAAGATTACTTAGATGTATTAGAACCATTAGTAAAAGAACTAGAAACTAAATTTTATAAAGAGCTTGTTCAATCAAACTATAGACAAGAACTTGAATCTAAATTTGGAACACAGCTTTTTGCTTTAGCAGAGTGTGAACTAAAAACGTTTGATCCATCTATAATTGAAGACTTACAACAAGAAAATAAACTTTCCACAAAATACTCTAAGTTAATTGCTTCTGCAAAGATTCTATTTGAAGGAGAAGAAAGAACCCTAGCACAATTAGATCCTTTCACAGAGTCTACGGATAGAGAAATTCGTAAACAAGCAAGCGAGGCTAAGTTTACCTTTTTCAACGAAAACAAAGCTGAGTTCGATGCAATTTACGATGAGTTAGTAAAAGTTCGGGACAAAATGGCGAAAAAACTTGGATATATAAACTTTGTGGAATTAGGCTATGCTCGCATGGTGCGTACTGATTACAATGCAGAAATGGTAGCAACATTCCGTGACCAAGTTAAAGAATTAATCGTACCACTTGTTTCAAAATTAAAAGAGCGTCAACAAGAAAGAATTGGTTTAGATTCATTAAAGTTCTACGATGAAGGTTTCAAATTTTTATCTGGAAATGCAAAGCCAAAAGGTGATCCTGATTGGATTATTGATAATGGTAAGAAAATGTACGAAGAACTTTCAAAAGAAACGAATGAATTTTTCCAATTTATGATTGATAACAACTTAATGGATTTAGTAGCGAAAAAAGGGAAAGAAGCTGGTGGGTATTGTACATTTATCCCTAACTATAAATCTCCGTATATCTTCTCTAACTTTAACGGGACTAGTGGGGACATAGATGTCTTAACTCATGAAGCAGGACATGCTTTCCAAGTGTATATGAGTAGAGATTTTGATGTACCTGAATACAATTGGCCGACGTATGAAGCTTGTGAAATTCATTCCATGAGCATGGAATTTTTCACTTGGCCATGGATGGAATTATTTTTCCAAGAAGACACAGATAAATACAAATATGCTCATTTAAGCGGTGCGATTTCCTTCTTACCATATGGAGTGGCAGTCGACGAATTCCAACATTTTGTATATGAGAATCCTAATTGTACTCCGAAAGAAAGAAATGAAGCATGGTCTGCAATTGAGAAAAAATATTTGCCTGAAAGGGATTATGATGGATTAAGTTACTTAGAAGAAGGTGGTTTTTGGCAAAGACAAGGCCATATTTACCAATCACCATTTTATTATATCGACTATACATTAGCTCAAATTTGTGCACTGCAGTTTTGGAAGTTAGCTCAGGAAAACAAAGAGTCTGCATGGGCTGATTATTTAAACTTATGTAAACAGGGTGGAAGTAAATCGTTTACGAAGTTAGTAGAAGTAGCAAAATTACGTTCTCCGTTTGAAGAAGGCTGTGTTCAATCCGTTGTCGGTGAAATCGAGGATTATTTATTTAATATTGATGATAAGGCGTTATAATTTCACTCGAACATTTCAACTTTGTTACGTTTAAGTTACATTGGAATATTTTACACATATAGAATAGATAATTGGTGACGATAGGATATGGAGGTGTCGGTGTGAATCGATTTTTTCATATCCTATTTTGTATCGTCTTATCTTTTAATATTTTCACCTGTCAACTGAAAACAAAAATGCAAAAATTAAATGACAATGTTACAAAACCTGTATTTAGCGAACCTTTAACTCGTCCAATACGAGTGAATATAGACATGAACGAGAAACAACCCGAATCTATTCAGACGGAAACTGAATTAAGAAATTATTTAACGGATACATATCATTTACCTATTAATTGGGACAAACAAATATCTTTAGTGAGGGTGAAAATGGATAAAGAAGATCAAGTTATCGCCCTTGTTTTAACAGAGAATGAAAAGAAAGATATGTATGAAGAAGAAAAAGTGGTTTATTTAAAAAAGCAAGCAAAACATCCTTATTTGCTTGAAAGTATGTATAAGTTACCTGAGAAGAATGGTTCTGTATTACAACTGGTACATAAAAATAATAATCAAGACAAACTTAAGATGGTCGAAAAAAGCGTTAATAAAAAAATTGACGATTTAATTTTTCAACAAAAGAAGATAGAGAAAGTACAAAGTGATTCTGTTATTGTTAAAAATGAAGTTATTTTTAAAGAATTTGAAAAAAGTAAGGAGGAAGGTATGTCAAGTGCGTCACGTGAAGCTAATATTGAAAAACGCTTAAGAGATGTACTTCTACATGCCAAATCAGGTACGGTTGTTATTTTGCACATAAATCAACTGATAGGAAAGAAACCGAAACCATTAAAAGTGAAAATTCCTGAATTTAAAAGTAGAGGGTTTCGCTTTACCCGCACCATTTTAAATTAATTCACTAGTTCATTAATATCCATAATTCTAGTCTTTAATTAAAGCCTGTCTCATATAATGGACAAAGGCTTTTTTTGTTTTAGAAAGTGTACTTAGGTGGTGTGGTGGAGTAATGAAGCGGAGTTGGTTTAGCGCCATACAGGTGGCGGCAGTATATGTTGGAACCATTGTAGGAGCTGGTTTTGCTACTGGAAAAGAAATCGTTCAATTTTTCACACAATATGGATGGATTGGTTTTGTCACTATTTTAATAAGTGGTTGGCTTTTTATACATTTTGGAACAAAAATGATGTTAATCGCAAAAAATATTCAAGCTTCATCTTATAAAGAATTCAACGAGCACTTATTTGGTAAAAAAATAGGTACAATCGTGAATTTATTTATGCTAATCATTTTAATTTTCGTAGCTGCAGTTATGTTATCTGGGGCAGGTGCAGTATTTGAGGAACAATTAGGCTGGTCTTATCAATTCGGCTTATTGTTAACTATGGTGTTAGCTGTTGCTATTGTAATAGTCGGAATGAAAGGGCTTGTAGCTGTAAATATTGTAGTTGTGCCTGTAATGATTATTTTTAGCTTTTTGATTGCAAGTAATGCACTTAGTGAGAATGGCTTGGCTTTTTTATCGCTTACTTATGAAGGGGAGTATAGTTGGAAAGGCTGGATAGCGCCAATTTTATACGTAAGCTTCAATCTAGCGCTTGCCCAGCCAGTTCTAGTACCTTTAGCATCAGAAGTTAAGGATGAGTGGGTAATTAAAAGAGGAGGGATGTTAGGAGGACTTTTATTATGTTTTATTCTACTTACATGTCATATCTCCTTAGCCTCTTTACCCAATTTCGCTACATATGAGATACCGATGGCAGAAGTAGTAAAGTTTTCTTTAGCATCCTTTTTTGGAATTTATGTATTTGTCATTTACGGTGAAATATTCACTTCTGTTGTTAGTGATATTTTTGGATTACAGCGCCAATTAGAAAGAATGTTTCCGATACCTAAGCAGTATATTACTTTCTGTATGTTAGCTGTTATTTACCTAATAAGCCAAATCGGTTACGGTTCATTGATCGAGCACTTATACCCATTGTTTGGATACATTAGCTTATCATTACTTTTCTTACTTGCATTTAAAAAAGTGAAGTAAAAAGGGAACTTCAATGAGGATGGGTCAAAAAGCAAATGAAGTTCATCTGGCATAAGAAAGTGGTTGTAGATGAACTTCATAAGGCCAATGAAGTTCTTTTGTAGAGATCTCCAAGGACTTTCTTTCGTATCGGATAATACCTTTGTTCCATCAATAAGTAGAGACCCGCAAGAACAAAAATATTTTCTTAGGGGCCTCTCCAATAAATTCACTGGGTTTTGTCCCGGCCTTATTTACATTTACCTTATTAAAATCGCAACAATTGCAACAATCGGGAGTGCTGCCATTAAAGCTAAACCAATAAAGAATAAATTGTTAAGTGCACTCTGTACTTTCGGTTCATGAGATAATAATTCATTCTTTTTACTAAACAATAAAATAAAATTAACAAAAAGGCTTAATAAAACAACACCTAACGGTAAAATGGCATTAGCAGTTGAATTTTGAAGGTGCATAAAGCCAACAATAATTAGTAAAATAGGTATTGCTTCAATAGCAAATACTTGAATAAACAAACGTGTCTGAAATTCTTGTAACTTGCTTGGCTCAGCTACAAATTTATCCATAGATGAGCGAACCGCTATCGTAATTCCAAGACTTGCAATAAGTGCAGCTAAAACAAAATAAAAAATAGCATCCAAAACTTTTTCCTCCAATATGTTCGTATGAAATAATTGTACATTACTTACTCCAAGTTTAAAATGTTAATGGAAGTAAAAATAATAAAAATAGATTAAATGTGTAGTGCGATAGGATAACAACTCCGATATTATTATTCCATATGTACAAGCTTCCCCAAAACATCCCACCAATAAGAGCAGCAGCAATTAACATAGGATTTGCTGTCCAAATATGTGCAAACCCATAAATAACACTAGCAAAGAACACTCTACTCCAATCAGATTTCACATACATAGAAAGTTTATTCTGGACATATCCTCTCCAAAATAATTCTTCTCCCGGAATAATGATAGTAATAAGTAAAACATATTGCCAAAGCTGTGTTGGTCCGACTAATTTGTATAAATCGATAACGTAAGGAATAAAGAGTGGAAACCATTTTTTTATCATTAGGTAAGAAACAAAGAACACAATGTATAGGATTAAACCAGATAGAAATCCTATAAATATTTCTCTTATTGTAAATGGAGGACTGCTTTTTATTACATGCCAATTTTTTATTGCAATAAAAGATAGTACTGCCATCGTCAATGGAAAAAACATCCAAAAATAATGAGTTAAAAAGAAGCTAATACTAATTAAGCAATGAGCTAAAAGCAAAATGATTAGGAACTTGCTTTTGTTCAAATTAATTTCCCCCTAATTTTTCCTAATGTATATGATATAACATTTTAAGTCATCAAGAAAGGGTGTAGTACATGACACAATCTAAGAGCCAACAAGAACGCCAATGGAAAGTACGAAAACAATCTCAAAATGCTCATGGCAAAGTAAAGAGCTTTGACGAGTTAACACAAGAAGAAAAGAAAAAATAAAACAAATAGGAGGATTACTGTTCTACGCAGTATTCCTCTTTATTTTGTATATACTTCCAATTTTCATCACATACTAGGATAAGAAATTATAGAGATAGGTGTGGCCTATGGACCCAAGTTCAAAAGAACGCTTTGTTGCGATGATCAGCCCTTATACAACTAGCTTATTACATTATCGTAAGCCATCTGTTGTTGCTTGGTGGTCTGCTGCATTTCCAGGTTTTGGACATTTTATGTTATCCAAATACGTTACTGCATTAATTTTAATTGCTTGGGAAGTTGTCATAAATACATTAGCTCATTTGAACCATGCCATTTTTTTAAGTATGACAGGCCGTTTTAATGAAGCGATCGAAGTGTTGGACCCAAATTGGATTTTTATATATATTAGTATGTACATATTTTCAATATGGGATAGTTACCGACTTACAATAGAGATGAATAAACACTACACAATTGCATATAGAGACGACTACCCATCTCTTATAACGAATAGTTCCTCGATTGAAGTGAATTTAATTGATAAGAAAAACCCTGTATTAGCTGCATTTTGGTCTGCTGTCATACCTGGTTTAGGAAGTTTATATATGACTAGACTACTTTCAACTGTTTTATTAATGACATGGTGGTTATTCATTACATATCAAGCAAATGTTTATGAAGCGATACTATTAACATTTCTCGGAAGGTTTTCAGATGCAACAGAAATATTAGTGCCACATTGGTTGTTATTTATTCCGTCCATTTACTGCTTTTCTATCTATGACTCGTATGTTAACTCTGTACAGATTAACAGTTATATCGATAAATTTATTAGTAGAAAATTAAAAAAAGATTATCAAGATCCTTCTTTCAAAATGCCGCTATAGAAAGAGTGAGTTTTTTGTATATTTTTGCCACCTTTAAATATTCAATGGAGATTGAGATGACGTTACGTGATTTAGATGACCTTGGCTTATCAAAGGAACAAATTCTAGCAGTGCCACTTGACCAAGTGAATACAAACGCACAACTAATTGACTCACTCCACCGTTCAGACGGGAGAAGTTTAGTAGACCTAGCGGCTATTTTCGGTATAATATTTATGTTATTAGGTGTTATTTACGGTTACATTTTCTATTTAGGACCTGTCATATGGGGGGGAATAGGTCTTATATCTGGACTTTTACTAGGATTTATTATTGACTATTTACTTAGTAAAAAAAAGGATAAGAATAATAAGAAAAACAAAGACGACGCCGATTTTATTCTTATGATTAATTGCCCAGCTGACAAACAAGAGAAAGTAGAGGCTGTATTATGGAATAACATGGTCTTGGGTGTCGGAATCATAAAGTAATATTATAAATGCTATTATAAACATAAAAACAAAGTAATCTAACAAACTCCTCTCGAGAGTGAGTGAAAGGATTGCTTTTTTTATTTGTAAAAGATTATCATTTCCTATGACCTTGTCCGAAAATGGTATACCATATTGTATATAATAGTAACAAGCGGTCGAAACAACGGAGAAAAAGAAGGAAAGACTATGCATTTGTAGAATTATGGAAATGTATAAGAAGATAAAAATGCTATGAGGAGGGATTTCAATGGAGTTTACGTTTATCCATGCTGCAGACATCCATTTAGATAGTCCGTTAAGAGGGTTGGAAAAATATGAAGGAGCACCAATTGAAAAAATCCGAAATGCAACAAGGGAAGCATTCAAAAACTTAATCGACCTTACAATCGAGAAGAAAGTCGCTTTTCTCATTCTTGCGGGTGACTTATACGACGGTGATTGGAAAGATTATAATACAGGGTTGTTCTTTATAAACCAAATGGCCCGCTTGAGTAAAGAAAACATTAACGTTTACATTATCCGTGGTAACCATGATGCGGCCAACCTAATAACAAAAGAATTAAAACTACCTGATAATGTATTGGAGTTCTCAGTCGAAGAACCGAGTACATTTATTATAGAAAATTTACAAGTAGCACTACATGGACAAGGATTCGCATCAAGGGCTGTAACAGAAAATATCGTAAAATCATATCCAACGAAAAAAGAAGGATATGTAAATATCGGCCTATTACATACTAGCTTAACTGGCCGTGAAGGGCATGAAAATTACGCACCATGCTCGCTAGATGACTTAAAAGAAAAGGGTTACGACTATTGGGCATTAGGACATATCCATCTTAGAGAAGTGTTACATGAAAAAAATCCAGTTGTTCTTTTCCCAGGTAATATTCAAGGTCGACATGTGAAAGAAACTGGCAATAAAGGTTGTACGATAGTTTCCGTAAAGCAAGGTGAAATTGAAAAATACGAACATCATTCTCTTGATGTATTAAGATGGGGAGTTTGTGAAGTAAACGTATCAGAGTGTGAATCCGTACAAGAAGTAATTGAAACAGCACGTATACATTTAGAAAAACTTTATGAACTAGCAGAAGGGAAATTTTTAGCAGTTCGCTTTAAAATAATTGGTGTTACAAATGTGCACCAACAACTTGTAGTTGAAAAAGAACATGTGTTGAATAATTTGCGTTCAATGGCACTTGAAGTAGGATACGGAGACGTATGGATAGAAAAACTCAAGTTCGAAACAGCACGAAAGATAGATATAGAAGAATGGAAAGAAAAGAGCACTCCCATTGCGAGCATATTAGAATATATGGAGCAGCTTAGTAATAATGACGAAACCTTTTCATTATTAATAGATGAATTTAAAGATTTGCAATCAGCATTGCCACATGAACTAAAAAGCGGAGAAGAAGGTTTTGATTTTACAGATTCAGCGATTCTTGCTAATAGAATGAAAGAAGTAGAAGACTTAGTATTACATTATTTAACTACGAAAGTTGGGGAGGAAACGTCGTGAGAATAAATAATTTGCATTTGAAAGCGTTCGGACACTTTACTGATTTTCCTTTGAAGTTTGCTAATAACAAAAACTTCCATTTATTATACGGACCTAATGAAGCGGGTAAAAGTACGATTCTTCGCTCGGTAACCAATTATTTGTACGGTTTTCCTCAAACAACACAAGATGCTTTTTTACACAAGTATAGCCAGTTACGAATTGAAGGAGAGTTGGAGAATCATACTGGGGAAAAGCTGAAATTTGGCCGTAGAAAAGGAAGAAGCAAAACAGCTTTAGACGAAAATAACAATCCAATAGATGAAAAGAAAATCCTTACCTTTCTAAACGGTCTTTCAGAAAGCCAATTTACTAATATGTTTGCACTAGATCATGTTCGTTTACGTACAGGTGGAGAGAGTTTAATTCAAAGTGAAGGAAATGTTGGTCAAAGTTTGTTTTCCGCTGCTTCAGGTATAAATGTACTCCGAGATGTATTAGGTGAATTAGATTCAAGGGCAAGTAATCTATATCAAAAAAATCGTAAAAACTCAAAATTAAATGTGGAATTAAAAGCGGAAAAAGAAATCTCCAAAACGATTGCAGATAATCAAATGAAAATCCAAGATTGGAAAGATATTGAAAGAAATTATAATGACGGAAAAAACGCAATAAATGAAATGAAGGAAAATATTAGTAATTTAAGATTGCAACAATTAAAATTGGAACGGTTAAAACAAACGTTACCGAAAATTGCTGTAAGAAATGAATTAATAGAAAAGTGTAATGAGTTCGCTAATGTTCCAGACTTGCCAGAGCAAGCAGAAGATCTTCGAAAAGAAACAGAACACAAAATTAACAGTGAAATAACGAAAAAGAAAGAAGCGGAAGAAGAGATTAATGAGATAAATAATCAATTAGAAAGAATAGTTATTCCTAATGGCATAATGGAACAAGCTTCTCTCATTGAAGATTTATATCGAAACATAGCTAGTTATCAACAACATGTTGAACAGGTACCTCAATTACAAGCAAAGTACGAACAACTCGAATATACAATTTCTACAATATTGAAAGAACTCGGCGGAGAGATTGATCAACTAGATGAAGTAGAAAAATATCGTATTACGGCGGAGAAAAAGAATACAATAAATGAGCTTTCAGAACTAAAACGTACGCTTGAACTAGACCTTAAAAATGTAAACAATGAAATTAATGTAATAACTAGAGAATTAGATAGATTAAACATAGAGCTTAAAAAATATACTGAAATTATGGATGCAGACAGATTAGAATCAGTAATTGATAAAGTTAAATCCGAAGGGAAAGTAGAAAGTGTATTAAGGGAAAAACAAAACGAGCTGGAACAAATAGAAAAACAATTGACTTCTGTACTCCATAGTATTCCACTATTCAATGGTACAAGTGAAGAGTTGTTAAGTATTAAAGTGCCGACCTTAAAAGAAACGATTAAGAAGTTTGATAAAGAATATCATCTTATCACCCATGCTATCCAAAGAATAAAGGAAAATATAGATGGTGAGAAGAATATGATTCAGGAAAATGAGAGAAAAATTCGAGAATTAGAATCATTGGCTGACATACCAACTATTACAGATTTGGAAAACACACGTAAACATCGTGAGAAAGGTTGGTTAGTTATTCGAAAAAAGCTAACAACTGGTGACTATGATGATAATGAAGTTTCTACTTTTGCCGCTAGTTTGCCGATGGAGATGGCTTTTGAGAAAAGTATAAGTGAGTCTGATGCAATTTCAGATAAAATGAGAATGGAGGCAGAAAAAGTAGGAACGAAAAACAAGTTGCTTGCTGATATGGAATCGAGTAAACGAGCGATTGCAAGTTTTGAAATAGAACTAAAAGCAACAACGGAAAAGTTAGATAAGTGGGATGTGGAATGGAAAAGCCATTGGAAGCTGGCGAACATAAATCCACTATCACCAGAGGAAATGTTGGAATGGCTTGATAAATATGAATCATTTTTAGATCTTAATGAACAAAAAAATAAGGTATTATCACAAATACAAATTCAAACTAATAGTGTCGATCATCTTAAAACATTACTAATAGATACATTACGTACATTTGAACAAGTTACACTAGGTTCTACCCTAGAAGATTTATTGCAACAAGCAGAAGTTTTACGGAAAAATCTTTTAGATAAAAATAACAAGTATACAAACTTTACAGAAGCAAAACAAAGATTAGAAGAAAAACTACGAGATTTAATTATTGAGCAAAAAGAATTGGATAAATCATTAAATGAATGGCAAGAGAATTGGCAGGAAGTGTTACAGGCGTTTACTATTTCTAATTTAACATCTCCAAATGTAGTCAAAGCTTTATTAGAGAAATATGAACTATGTGTAAATAGTTATGATGAATGGAAGGCAACAAAAAAGCAGTGGAGTATGGTGAAAGATCGTATTACTGCCTTTGAAGAAAGCGTAAGAAGTATGGAGCAACATGTTGTAACAAATTTCGTTCCGAATGCATATGACCTTGCTGTTACAGAGCTATATCAAGTTCTAAAGCAAGCAAACAAAGATCAAGGAACAACAATCACATTACAAACTCAATTAGTACAAGCAAAAGAAAAAGTAAAAAAGGCTGAAAAGGAAATGGAGGAAGCTACTACTTCTCTATATCAATTGCTAAAGCAAGCGTGCTGTGAATCGTTAGAGGAATTACAAAAAGTGGAGTCAGACTATAAGCAAAAGTGTGGTTTAACAACTAAAATCACAGCGCTTGAGGAACAGATTATTGAACTTGGTAACGGTCGTACGCTTGAAGAGTTATTAATAGAAGCAGAAGAAGCGGACAAAGATACACTAGATGTTGAATTAGAGCAATTAAAGGATCAAATGGATCAGCTTGATTCCGAACGTTCGACTATGGAACAAGGTTATGGTGTAGTAAAAAATGATTATCTAGAAAAGATTAAAGGGACAAGTGACATATCAGTCAAAGCTACCGAAGAAAAACAAAGTAAATTGGCATCGATTGTGAATTATACGGACGAGTATATTACGTATAAATTAGCCTCTTTAATACTGCAAAAAGGGATTGAACATTATCGAGAAAACAATCAAAGTCCTATAATGAATCGGGCTAGTGAAATTTTTCACCAGTTAACGTTAGGAAAGTATGATAAATTAACAATCGAATATGATGAAAAAGACGAAGCGAAAATTATGGGAGTTCGTAATAAAGATGAACTTGTAGATGTATCAGGAATGAGTGATGGCACAACAGATCAGTTATTTTTATCGTTAAGAATAGCGGCGATCGAAAAGTACGCAAAAGAAAACGAGCCAATACCATTCATCGTCGATGATATTTTAGTTCATTTTGATGATGAGCGCTCAAAAGAAACGTTAAAGGTATTACTAGAACTGTCAAAGAAAACACAAATCATTTTCTTTACACACCACTATCGAATTGTAGAGTTGATGAAGCAAATCACATCAGATGTGACTTATGATTTGATTGAATTAAATACGGTGAGTGTGTAGGAGAACATCAGAAAAAGAGGTCGGGACAAAACTATATTGAACGAAGAAGAATCCGAACATTATCCCAATATATAGGGATAAGTCGGATTTTTCTCGCCTCTATAGCAGATGATTGGAGTGTAAGCCGAAGACTCCTGCGGGAAAGCGTGTTAAGTGAGACCCCACAGGCGCTTGCGCCGAGGAGTAGGTTTTTTCACGGCAGTGAAAATAACCTTCCTCTTTACCGCCCGCGGAAAGCGAAGGTTTGCACTCCAATCATCTGCGGTATGATAACCAGACACTAATTATTCGACTTTTAAGAAAAAAATTAGTTCTGTCCCAGCCTCTTTGTTTGAGGTATGTTTTCTAACCTTTTTTGTATAAGGTGTGTTTGCCTAGTATGAATGATAGGTGTTCTATTTTTTCTACTAATTTTTTTGTTCGATGTTTACGTAATCCTCGTGTTTTTTCTTTGTTTTTCTGGATGTTAAGAAAGAGAAAATTTGATATATTAACAGAAGTGAATGATAGAATGTAAAAAAGTTTGATAGAGAGTAATTTTTGTTTCGAAAGCTATTTTTCTGATTGGTTTATAAATAAGGGAGGAACAACATGTATATTGAGCGTGAGTACCCGAGTTTTTCTTGGTCTAATAGTAGACATAAGACACTATTAGATTGCAAGAGAAAATATTACTATCACTATTATGAATCTCATAATGGATGGTCATATGATGCACTAGAAGAGAATAAATCTTCTTACAGATTAAAGAATTTAACTAACCTCCCAATTATTTTAGGAGAAGAACTGCATAATGCAATCGACTACCAAATCAAAAGATTTATAGCAGGTAAAAGTTTGATTTCAAAAGAAGAGATGATTGAAAAGGTATCACGAGGTTTAAATAAGGCTTATATTGACTCTACTAAACATAAACAATATTGGTTTAACAGACCCAAACGTTATAAAATGTTGCATGAAATCTACTATGAACAAGGGATTAGTTCTGAAGAGATTGCGGTAACGAAAGAAAAGCTATATAAATGTGTGCAACATTTTTTCGAAAGTGAGACGTATCAAGGTATTTTAAACAACTTAGAATTGCAAGTGTTGGAATCAGAAGAATTTAAAATTTTTGAAGTAAATGGTGTAGATGTATATGTAGTGCTAGACTTCGTATACAAAGATGTGCATCAAGGTAAGTGGGTAGTAATTGATTGGAAAACTGGTAAAGAATCAGAAGAGGACAAAAAGCAGTTAGCATTTTATGCTCTATATTTATCGCAAGAGCATAACATAACAATTGAGGATATTGTTATTCGTAATGAGTATTTGCAGACAGGGATTAGTAGGGAGTACAAATTAACCCAACAAGACATCAATCATGCGGAACAAACGATGAATAATAGTATCTATTATATGTTGCAGCTCTTAGAAGACAAAGGGACAAATAAACCGTTAAGTATGGATTATTTTGAAATGAACCTATCACGTAGATGTGAGATGTGTAACTTCAAAGAAAAATGTCATAGCAAGGAATTAGGGGCTACAAATGAAATTATATAGCGCTTTAATAGGGTTAAGTTTAATATGGGGCCTATCGTTTGTATTTGTAGAAACGATAATAGGAACGGCTGGTGTATGGGGGACTGTATTTTTACGATGCGTCGCGGGAGCATCTATTTTGTTTCCACTTTTATTAATAAAGATTAAAAATAAAGAAATAAGAAAAAATCTACCGTGGAAAGCATTATTAATTGCTGGTGTTTTTAACGCTGGCTTACCTTGGGCATTAATAGCTCTAAGTCAGACACAAATAACGAGTAATACGGCAGCTGTATTAAATGCGTTAACCCCAATACTAACCGGTTTAATTGGATTTATTGCCTTTTCCATTTTTCTTAATAAACAACAATGGGGCGGGATCATCCTAGGGTTTCTTGGAATATTAATCTTGATGAATTTCAATATTAGTGAGCTGTTTTCGAATAGTTTCATAGGGATAGGCACGATGATTTTAGCGACAACTTGTTATGGTTTTGCAACACATTTCACAAAACGATATTTAAGTAGGGTGAACGAAGTCATTCTATCCTTTATTACACTTGTAGTTGGGGCTGCTATAGCAGGAATCGGTGTTATTTTTACAGAACCTATGGCATTAGTAAATGTGATGCAATCTAATGACTGGAAACTATTTGTATCTATTATCGGTTTAGGATGTGTTGGATCAGGTATTGCATACTTGTTGTACTATTATCTAATAAACACTGGCGGTGCAGCTTTTGCAAGTACAGTCACCTATATTATCCCGTTAACTGCCTTGTTCTGGGGAAATATACTACTTGGTGAGCCAGTTACAAAAAATTTACTATTTGGCTTAATCACTATATTCTTAGGGGTCTATTTTGCGAACAGAAAATCAAGAGTTACTAATAGACTAAAAGCAGCTGCGTAAATTTTATTAACGTAATATCGCCTCTTCTTACAAATTTGAAAAGAGGCGATTATATACTATTGACCTATAAATAAACCTTATGCTATATTTACATAGTTAATTCAATCAAAGGCATGATTACGTTTCGTTTAGTGACGTACTCAATCAAATATTAATTCTGTTCAAAGTAACAGGAGAGGTTCTAGCTAAACCCTCTATAAAAAACTAAGGACATGAAACTATATCCTATGGTATAGATTTTTTTGTTTATACGTTTTTTACATGACCCGCTAGCCCTCTAACTACAGAAGGCTAGCGCTTTTTTTGATAGAAAAAAAGAAAACTTCCTAATGGGGGATTATATAATGAAGAAGTTAGAAAAAGCGATGGTTGTTTTTAGCGGCGGTCAAGACAGCACAACTTGTCTGTTATGGGCTCAAAAACAATTCGACGAAGTAGAAGCTGTGACATTCAACTACGGACAACGTCATAAATTAGAAATAGACTGTGCAATACAAATAGCCAAAGACTTAAACGTAAAACACCATATACTAGATATGTCCTTACTTGGCCAATTAACACCGAATGCGCTAACAAGATCAGATATTGAAATTGAAGAAAAAGAAGGCGAATTACCAAGTACATTTGTAGATGGAAGAAACCTTTTATTTCTTTCATTCGCAGCAGTTGCAGCAAAACAAATTGGAGCAAGACATATCGTGACAGGGGTTTGTGAAACAGACTTTAGTGGTTATCCAGATTGTCGAGATGTTTTTGTAAAGTCATTAAACGTAACGTTAAATCTTTCAATGGATTACCAATTTGTCATTCATACACCATTAATGTGGTTAAACAAAGCCCAAACATGGGAGTTAGCGGACGAGTTGGAAGCATTAGATTACGTTCGGAATAAAACATTAACATGCTATAACGGAATCATTGCGGACGGATGTGGAGAATGTCCGGCATGTAAGTTAAGAAGCAATGGACTAAATGAATATTTATCACAAAAAGAAGGTGAACAACAGTGATTCAACAAATATATCCGCAAATTGCACATACCTATCAATATGAATTAAATAAAGACATGCATATAGCAGCAGCACATTTTGTTCCAACTGAAAGTGCAGGAAAATGTCAGCAAATGCATGGTCATACGTACTTTGTTAATGTGACGGTTGCTGGTGATGATTTAGACGAAGCTGGTTTTTTAGTAAACTTCCAAGTGTTAAAATCGCTGATTCATAAGCGATTCGATCACACTGTTATGAATGATCATACTTCTCTTTTTAATGATTCGGACCCAATTTGTTTTCCAACAACAGAAGTGGTAGCTCGAGTGATGTGGGAGCTTGTAGAAAATCATCTACAAACATTGCCAAACAAACCGACATGCCTTCAACTTTTTGTTAGAGAAACACCTACTAGCTATGTAGTATACCGACCGAAGAGGGATAGGGATGGAAAATAAAACGATTCCCGTATTAGAAGTTTTTGGACCGACCATTCAAGGAGAAGGAATGGTAATCGGTCAAAAAACAATGTTTGTTCGAACTGCTGGTTGCGACTATCGTTGTAGTTGGTGCGACTCCGCTTTTACATGGGACGGATCTGCAAAAGAACAAATTCAGCATCTAACAGCAGAACAAATTATTAGAAGGCTCATAGAAATCGGAGAAGATAAATTTCAACATGTAACGATATCAGGTGGAAATCCTGCTCTTTTAAAAAATATTCATTTTTTAGTAGAAGAACTTCACAAGAAAAACATACGAGTTGCAATAGAAACACAAGGTAGTAAATGGCAAGAGTGGTTAAAGGATATTGATGATTTAACTATTTCTCCAAAACCACCAAGCTCAAAGATGGAAACAGATTTTGAGATGCTTGCAACAATTATTCAGAACGTTGCACTTAGTAACGTATCATTAAAAGTTGTAGTTTTTGACAAAGAGGATTTGCAATATGCTAAAAAAATACATAGCATGTTTCCAAACGTACCATTTTATTTGCAAGTAGGGAATGCGGATGTACAAACAGCATCTATTCAAGATCTAAGACAAGAACTATTAAATAAATACGAATGGTTAATTTACGAAGTAATGCAAGACAAAGAACTAAACAACGCAAGAGTCCTACCTCAACTACACACACTATTATGGGGAAATGCCCGCGGAGTATAGAAGGAGTGTTTCAAATGACAGGAAGAAAAGACGAAGAATTACAAGGCGTTACATTACTAGGAAATCAAGGTACAGGCTATTTATTTCATTATTCACCAAGCGTACTAGAATCATTCGATAATAAACATCCAAACCGAGACTACTTTGTAAAATTCAACTGCCCTGAATTTACAAGCTTATGCCCAAAAACAAACCAGCCAGATTTCGCTACTATTTACATTAGCTACATTCCAAATGAAAAAATGGTAGAAAGTAAATCTTTAAAACTGTACTTATTCAGCTTCCGTAACCATGGAGATTTCCACGAAGATTGCATGAACATCATCATGAATGATCTAATTGAACTAATGGACCCACGCTACATTGAAGTATGGGGTAAATTCACACCACGTGGTGGAATTTCCATTGACCCTTATACGAACTATGGAAAACCTGGCACGAAATATGAAGAAATGGCACAATACCGTTTAATGAACCACGACCTATATCCTGAAAAAGTAGACAACCGTTAATAGAGATGATGAGAAAAGCATTAGTTATCGGTGCTACTGGTTTAATTGGTAAAAGTGTCACCCAACAACTGTTACAACATAAACAATATGAATCTGCAACGGTGTTAGTTAGAAGACCTCTAAGTACATCAAGTGAAAAGCTATTTCAAATTAAAGTTGACTTTGACCGACTTACAGATTATGGTGCGAACTTTGAGGTGGACGACCTATATATCTGTTTAGGAACGACTATTAAAAAGGCAGGATCGAAAGAGCAGTTTGAAAAAGTTGATTTTCACTATGTTGTAAATGCAGTCAAGCTCGCAACATCTAAAGGTGTAAAGCGTATTGCGATAGTTTCAGCACTAGGTGCAAACAGCCGTTCTAACGTTTTTTACAATATGGTAAAAGGAGAAATGGAGGAAGCCGTTCAACAAGAGAACGTGGAATCCCTCTATATCATTAGACCTTCCTTGCTACTTGGAGAACGAGATGAATTCCGTTTTGGCGAAAAAGCAGCTGAAAAAATAAGCTTTTTATTAACTCCTTTCTTAAAAGGGAAATTATCAAAATATCGCCCTGTACATGGAGAAGATGTTGCTCTTACCATGATAGAAAATATTATAAAAGGAGAAAAAGGGGTTCACATAATCGAATCACACCTTATCTCTAGAAGCAAAAGGTAGCGTGTATAGCGTTACCTTTTTATCATGTGTGTTTATCAAATATTCATAAAGGGAATGAAATGAAAAAGCTGGAGGTGATGTTATCATGATCAGTTTAGCCGAACATCGAAGGATGAGAAAATCTGGACATGTAACTATTCCTAGTATTTTTCGAAAAGAACTGAACATAAAAGATGGTGACGTTTTAATGATAAAAGAAAGCCCGAAAGGTATTGTCATGAAACGAGCAGTCGATGAACATCCCTACAATGAATCTATTGTTTCCAATAATGGTAAAGTTAACATACCAGTAGAAATAAGGAGAAATTTAAAAATAGGAGAATCAACGGACTTTAAAATTAAAATTAGCAAAGAGAAAAAAGAAGTAATTTTTACGAAGTATTAATAGGGAGGAAACTATATAAATGAATATGTTAAAAAGTAAACAAAAAAGCATGGAAGAGTAAAAAATACTTTTCCATGCTTATGTTTGTCATATCTAATACTAATCTAACTACTTAAAGAGACAATTTTATAATTTTTATGATTAACTACAGTACGTTGTTCTAACTCTAAGTCACGGTAATTATCCATATAAGTTAAATCAACTATAACCGAGTTCTCGTTCACTTTTTCTACGATTCCTTTTAAGCCCTCTTTAAACTCAATTACATTTCCTACTTCTGCAATTTTCATTAATCTAACTCTCCCCTATCTTATCTAATAGCAATTCTATATATTTATATTTATTAAGTGAAGAATTGTTTAAATATTTTGTTAAAATAGTATAATTTTTATTTTGCCTTATTTTTGGTAAAAGGTAAATAGTTTAGGAGGATTTTTTATAAAAGTTTTGTATTATCGATTATTGGAACTTTTAATATGCTTACAAAATAGGATGAATTCATGTATTATATACAATAGTAGGATGGTGATTGACATGAATGAAAACTTAATTATGGAAATACTAGATAAATTAAAAAACGGTGAATTAAATGAATACACAGTCACAAACGATGTGTTTATGGAATTTAGAAAAGTATTAGTTGCTAGAGAAGATTTCAAACATTTTAGAGGAATAGCAAAGCATAACGGTGTTGTTATTTATAAATATACAGAATCTGCGAGAAGTTAGTTTTTAGATAAATACCTAAGGATTAGTTCCTAGGTATTTTTATTTTGTATCTGAATATGTATAATAAGAAATAGATTAATTGTTGAGTAACTTATCAATAACACTATCTGTGTTTTGGAGGGGTGGACATGGAATACAAAAAAGAGGAAAACCAATTAGTAAGCCAAGATATGTTTATTTGGAAAAATGAAGAGAAACGCACTGTACAAGGTTTTCTTTTATTTCCAGAAAACATTCCTGATATTAAATTTGTAAAAGACTTACTAATGTTAGTGTATAAGAATAAAGAAGTAATTAAACTGACCGTTTGGTATGAAGGTGAAATCGTTCAACTTGTCGGTAGGATATATAGTTTCAGATATTCAGCAAGTAAAATCACATTTAAAGATAAGTCAAAGCATACATATCATATATCGATTTTAGATATTGTAGAAGTAGTGCGAAAAGTAGGAAACAACTAAATATTATTATGTAGACCGCTAAATTTTTGGCGGTTTTTTTGTCCTTCTTTCTGCTTCCCTATAGAAAATCTTGTATATTCACAACATATATTGGAAAACTAATAAAAGTAATTTTGTTGAGTTCGTTTTATAAGGTACGACTACTAACCGAAAAACGAATTATTACTTTTACCGGTTTGGAACTTCTATTCAATAGAAAATATCTTGCATCATATCACTTACAGAAAATCGTTTTTCAATAAACGAAACATAAATATGAAATAAAAAGGATGTAAGGGGTGAGGGAATGAAAAAGCTTCTTCGAAAGATTTTTGGACAAGATAAAAGTGAACAACAAGAAAAGATTACTGTTCCAGAATTATTGCAACAAATGAAGAAGTCAATGGATTTCCTAAGCTTTGAAAATAAAACAGCAGATGGAAGTAAGAAGTTTTGGGTGAACTACTACTATACTCTTTGTGACACTAACTATATTCACCGAGATATTTTACATTGCATTTCCACCAGACCATGGGAAACACTTAAAGATTTAGAAAATATCTTACCTATTGAAGCATTAGAAATTACTTCAGATGCAAAAACCGTTAAAGATAAAATGCTTTCTGGATTTTTATTTATCCAATTACACGAACAAGATTATAGTGGAATTTTAGTTCGGTCTGAATTTGTTCACTCACGTAATGTATCCTTACCTGAGGTTGAATTTAGTGTTGTAGGGCCAAAAGAGTCTTTTGTGGAGAATATAGATGCGAATATTAATATGATTCGAAGAAGATTAGGTTCTCCAATGTTAACAATTGAACAAATCGAACTTGGAACTATTTCAAGCACTAAGGTAGCAGTTATGTATTTAGATGATATTGTAAATGAAGATAATAAAAATACCGTTTTACAACGACTAAAAGAAGTAGATTTCGATCATATAAATGATAGTTCCTATGTAGCACAATTAATATCAGACAATGAAACATCTCCTTTTCCATTATTATTAGATACGGAAAGGCCTGATAGGGTAGCTGCAGGATTAACCGAAGGGAAAGTTATCATTATGGTAGATGGCTCTCCACATGCTTTAAGTGGTCCAACGACGTTAATTGAATTTTTCTCTTCTTTTGAAGATTACTATTTAAATTTTTATTTAGCTTCGTTTTTCCGTTTAGTACGTTTATTTTCGGTAGCATTCTCTATTTTAGTTACACCGCTTTATGTGGCAGTACTTACATATCATTATGAACTCATTCCAAAAGACTTATTGAGTACGTTAGTTGCGTCACGAAGAGAAGTGCCGTTACCACCTATATTAGAAGCTGTTTTTCTCGAGTTAACAATTGAATTATTAAGAGAGGCTGGAGCCAGACTACCGACAAAAGTAGGTCAGACAATCGGTATCGTAGGTGGGATTGTTATTGGAACAGCTTCTGTTGAAGCGGGTTTAACGAGCAACGTTTTGTTAATTATTGTGGCACTTGCTGCACTTGCCTCCTTTACAACACCTGTTTATAAAATGGGTAACACGATTCGTATTTTGCGCTTTCCTTTTTTATTTTTTGCAGAATTATGGGGATTGCTCGGAATTGTATTTTGTTTTTGTATTTTAGCTACTCACCTATTAAGGTTAACCTCACTTGGAAGACCTTATATGGAGCCTATTTACCCACCTCGATTAACAGATATGAAGGACGCCCTATTACGATTACCTTTTTCGTTTCAAAGTAAAAGGCCAGAACAGTTAAGACCGACAAATCCTTACCGCTTTGCCAAGAAAAAAAGTAAACGAAAGAAAGATATCGATGAATAGATAAAATTCTTTTCTATCCAGTTGATTTAGTTTCACATAGTGGAGGAGTGCTTTCCATTGCAAAAAATACCTGAACGGTTTCAAATATCGCCATTTTTAGTCTTTTTTTTACTACACGCTGCCCAGTTCGGGGTAGGTGTATTAGGATATCAGCGTATTATCGCAATGTCTGCTGGCCATGATGCGTGGATGGGGATCATCATAATAGGCATATATATACATATTATTGTTTGGTTAATCTATAGTTTGTTAGAAAAATCAGGAGGGGGGGACCTCGTTCAAGCACACCAATTTGCCTTTGGTAAGTGGTTTGGAAATGCACTCTCCCTCTTATTCGCTCTCTACTTTGTCGCGACAACTATTACTGTGCTAAGAACATACATCGAAGTTGTTCAGATTTGGCTATTCCCAGATATTAAGACTTGGTTATTCGTTTTATTATTTTTGTTTTTAGTCTATTATATCGTTTCCGGTGGTTTCCGAATTGTAACAGGTATTGCGTTTTTTGGAACTATCCTACCTTCTTATTTATTAATAACCTTCGTATTACCAGGTGAGTTCATGGAATTTAGAAATTTGCTTCCAATATACGATACTACTGTAAAAGATCTATTGTTATCAGCTAAAGATATGTCTTTGACTGTTATTGGTTTTGAAGCATTACTTGTATATTATCCATATCTTAAAGATCCAGGTAAGTCAAAAAGATGGGCACACCTATCAATTTTAACTACAAATGCAATTTATTTATTTATTGCTATCATTACGTTTGCTTATTTTAGTGAGAAAATGTTAGAAAAACAAATATGGGCAACATTAACCATTTGGAAAATTATCGAATTACCATTTGTTGAGCGTGTAGAGTATATCGGAATAGCCAACTGGTGCTTAATTATTTTACCGAATGTATGTATCTTCATTTGGGCTGGTAGTAGAGTAGCAAAACGAGTTGCTAATGTGAAACACCGCCTGACCTTAATAGTTTTGGTGCTATTAATATTTGGTATTAGTTTATTGTTTGAAGATAGAAAAAATATTCATATTTTAAATGATTATGTAGGTAAAGTAGGTTTTTATTTAGTATTTGCTTACATACCTTTTCTCTTTTTAGTAGTTAGTTTTGTCAAGTGGAGAAAGGAGAAGAAAAAGAATGTATCTTCATAAAATAATCGTTTGGATATGCATTTTGCTACTTTTAACAGGCTGTTTAGAAAAAAGAATATTGGATGATATAAATATTCAAACATTACAAGCTTTTGATGTGGGCGAGAAGGATGGAGATCTATTAGTAACAGCGGTAGTCCCAATTTATCAGGCGGATAAAACTATATCGAATGAAGCTTTTTCAGCTTATGCACAGTTAAATAAAGATGCTGTCCGTGAATTGCAAAAAAAATCTTCTGATCCAATCGTTACAGGTAGTCTAGAATTTGTCCTGTATTCAGAAGAAATTGCGAGGCAAGGTATAAAAGATTTGTTTGATGCACTACAACGTGATGCAAGCATTGGTACAGGATTGTATTTGGCAGTAAATGAAGGAAGAGCTCTTGATATGGTTAAGTTGGATTTTGGAAATAGAGGTACAGGCGCGTATTTTTACAACTTAGTCGAACATAATGTAGAGCAAAGAGATCTTCCTATAACGAATCTACATGTTTTTTTGAATGATTATTATAAAGATGGTAAGGATCCGACTCTGCCTTTATTAATGCATGAAGGAAACAAAATATTAATAAAAGGAGTAGCTATCTTTGATGGAGATAAAATGGTTTCCATGATACCGAGTGAGAAACTATTTTACTTAAAAATCTTAGTCGATGAATACGTAAATGGGATATATAGTACGTTGTTGCCAGGTGGTGAATATGTATCCATTTACAGCGTTAATTCAAATCGTACGTTTAGAGTTACCTGGGAAGGTGATACCCCCACTATTAATATTCATTTGGCTGTTGATGGAGTTCTAAAAGAGTATGGTGGTGAAGATATAGCTGATGATGAAAGAGCAAAAGAAATACAAGAGAACATTTCCGATAAATTGATAAGTGAATCAATGAATTTAATTAAGCAATTTCAAGAAATTGGTGTTGATCCACTTGGCTTAGGATATGAAGTTAAGACAAGAAAAAGAGGCTTTGATATAAAAAAATGGGAAGATCAAACTTATCCAAACGTAGAAGTAAATGTAACATCAAATGTAAGAATTATTGGAACAGGAATCGTTGAGTAATTTCTTAATATATATAATGTATTAATGTATTAGGGAGTTGGAGAAACGTGAAAAAAAATATTCTGTTATTTTGTGATCCTGGTATTGATGATTCACTTGCGATAATGTACGCACTGCTGAATCCAAAGTTAAATGTTGTAGGGTTAGTTACCGGTTATGGTAATATCGATCAAGAACAAGCAACTCAAAATGCAGCATATTTGTTGTCGTTAGCAGGTAGAGAAGATGTTGTATTGATTGGTGGAGCTAAAGGCCCTTTATCGGGCGAGTTTGTTCCATACTACCCAGAAATACATGGAGAGGAAGGGCTTGGTCCAATACAACCCCCTGATACAATTGTTGGAGAGTTGTTAAATTATGATTCGGTTTTCAAACTCATAGAACAGTATGAGGGTGACTTGATAATTGTAGATGTTGGGCGAGTAACTTCGCTTGCTGTCGGATTTATTTTAGGTGGCAATGAAGTAATGAATAGCGTAGAACAATTTTATCTAATGGGTGGAGCATTTTTTGTTCCTGGAAACGTAACACCTGCAGCTGAAGCGAATTTCTATGGAGATCCGATTGCCGCGGATTTAGTTTTAGAAAAAGCAACAGATATTGTCTTAGTTCCACTAAATGTATCAACTAAGGCAATAATAACTCCAGAAGTAATTAATACAATTGCAGAAACAGAAAATAATCCATTTCAACCATTAATGAAAGCTATCTTTGATTATTATAATAAAGCTTATAAAAAACTTGTCCCTTCCATACCTGGTAGTCCATTACATGACGTTTTAACTCTGTACGCTGTAGCTAATCCAGATAAGTTCGGATATACTAAACGTAGAGTAAGAGTAGAAACTGCTGACGGGCCATTAAAAGGTGCAACGATTGCGGATTTTAGACCAAAACCAGAAGAAGAGTTAGAAGAGAAAGAAGAATACATTGCATTAGAGTTTGATTATGAAGACTTTGTTCAAGATTTTATTAATGTTATGACTCGAAAGCTTCCAGGAGATTAGGTGAAAAATAATATAGTTAAATCAATTTCATAATTATGGTTCGTTTAGTGAAAAACGAATGTTAAGTTTATTATAATTAAATAACGTTCGAGATAAAACGTTAATTATATTAAAGAATAGGTTAAATATTCGTTTTTCGTTTAGTAATTGTACTTATGAAACTCACTCAATTAATAGAGTATAGATAGTATTCAATAAACAAGTTTTGAATGGAACAGGTGATAAGAGAAAGCTCTTAGTCACCTAGTTCCTTTTTTCTGTTAAAATAAAATTAGATTTGAATAAAGAAGCAGGTGTGGAATTATGAGTGAAGGAAATGTAATAAAAGAAAAGAACTTGTTAGTTACGAAATCGACTCTCATACAGGAATTTAGGAATTTAGGTGTTAAAGAAGGAATGACCTTAATTGTTCATTCTTCGCTAAGTTTAATTGGTTGGGTATGTGGTGGCGCACCGACTGTAATTATGGCATTGCAAGAAGTTTTAACAGAAGAAGGAACTTTAGTTATGCCGACTCACACTGGTAATAATAGTGATCCAGCTGATTGGGGGAATCCTCCAGTACCAAAAGAATGGTGGCAACCAATTAGAGATGAAATGCCAGGTTTTATGCCTGAAGTGACACCAACATTTTTCATGGGGGCAATTCCTGAAAGCTTTAGAAAATTTCCGAATGTATTAAGAAGCCATCATCCAACTGTTTCTTTCGCAGCATGGGGGAAATATGCAAACTACATAACAGAAAAGCACCCTTTAACAAAAGAGCTAGGGTACGAATCGCCGCTCGGAAAAATATATAGATTAGACGGGCATGTACTCCTTTTAGGTGTTGGATATGATAGCAATACATCTATGCATCTAGCTGAAGAAGGAATCGAAAACTATCCTACAAAACAATCAGGAAGTGCTATAATAAAAGACGGAAAAAGAAAATGGGTCACGTATACTAGTCTTGCTTATCAAGAAGAATTGTTCGAAGCTATTGGGGAAGAATTTGAGGCGAGTTGCCATGAAGACATTATAAATGGGAACATCGGAAAAGCACCAAGTAAACTTATGAGACAAATCCCATTAGTAGACTTCACCCAGCAATACTTATTAAACAATAAAGGAGATTTATAAATATGTCATTTCAACATTGTGTAGACTGCAAAGAGCCAGTAACATTTAAAACAAAATTTAAATCCGTATTTTTCGGGTACAAGCCAATAACATGCCCAAAATGCGGAACCGTCCATGAAGTGGATGAAAGATATCGTTTTCTATTCTCCTTATATACGGTAGTTATTCCTATCATGCTTGTATACTTCGTTAGTGCTGCGTGGATGATTGAATCAAGATTCCAACAAGTTTTATTAGTATTAATGTTTGGTATAGTCGGTGTGTTATTTGCAGCAAAAAAAATAAAATTTCATAAAGCAAAATTCCAACCAAAAGAACTAGAAGAATTAGAAAAGAAAAATAAAAAGTAAATACAAAAACCGTGAAGTGATTGCACTCCACGGTTTTTGTGTTTTTATGTATTGATTTACACTTGATTTAATGCCCATATTAAAAAGCCTGCAATAATAATTAACGAGAGGGCATGAAGAAATAATGTACCTAAAAAATCTTTTGCTTTTTCAAACATACTTAAACTTGACTCATATTTTACTCGGTGTAATCTTCTTCCTCTTGAATCCATTTTCTTCACTCCTAAAACGAACAAAAGGTTTATATGTTTATTATACAAAATATTCTAAAAAATAACAGGTCGAATTTTGCAAAATAGGCGTATATTTCATATATCGGATAATTTTACTTATTCTTTAATAAAATTTCAAAGAAAAAACTAGTCAATAGTTTATTGACTTTTTATTTTGTCTAGGTGTACTATTTAACTAGAACACTAAAACACTAATGTTAGAAATAGAGGTGTAAGTCACTATGTCATCTTTTCTTGGTTTAATGAAAAAAGAATGGATCTTACAAAGAAACTGGTTATTATACGGTTTACTTAGCATCATTGGAGTATTCATAGCAAGTTCATCAATAGCATTCTTCATGGGAAACGAAAATATCGCTATGGCACCAGTAGTTATCGTTTTATCATTTCTGATATTTTACAGCCCTCTTTTTTTACTAATTAGTTTGAACATGGAGGGGAAAAGCAATTTATGGCTTCATACGCCACAATCAAGCTTTAAACTATTAAGTAGCAAATTGGTTACGGCTTTTTATATGCATATTGCTTTAACACTTGTTGTTGGAACTATTTTATTTCTAATCAATAACTCATTACAGGATTCAGTAGGCAACGTTGCATCAAGTAATTTATTGTTAATGGATATTGCTATATTTGTGTTGGTTGTTATTTTCATATCGTTTTATATCGGATTATATGTCGTTCTGTATTGGACATTAAATGCTAGCCTAAAAAGCATAAAGAAAATACAAAAATTTAGAGTACCGTTAATGCTCGTAATCATTATCGGAGTGAATACGTTGCTAAGTGCGTTTAAAAATGTACCACTTTATCAAAAAATAATGAATTTTGGAGTGATTAAACATACTCCTGATGGTATGGGGAATTTGCAGTTTGATGGAGGGGATACTCAAGTTTATTTAGGAGGAGATTTCATTTCTTTAGGAGGTATCTTTTTGATACTTCTCTTTATAACCTCTGTGTTATTGGTATCATCTTGGCTACTAGAAAAGGTGGTGGAAGCGTGACAAAATATGAAGCGGATAAACCAATATACTTACAAATCATTGATAAATTAGCAAAACAAATTGTACGTGGAGAAATAAAACCAGGCGATAAATTACCTTCTGTACGCGAAATGGCCATTAAATCAGGAGTAAATCCAAATACGATTCAGCGCACGTATAGTGAGATGGAAAGGATGGATATGGTGGAAACAAAGAGGGGGCAAGGAACATTTGTAGTAGAAAGAGAATCGGTTGTAGAACAATTGAAAAGTAGTATGAAAGAAAAAGTAGTAGAAACATTTATTAAGAATATGCGTGAAATTGGAATAGATGACGAGCAAGTAGTAAAGAGTGTACAAAAATATTTGCAAGAAGGGGGACGATTTGATGATTAGTTTAGAGCATGTCACGAAGCAATACGGAAAAGGTTATGCAGTAAAAGATGGCAACATTAGATTCGAAACGGGAAAAATAACCGGTTTACTAGGACCTAATGGAAGCGGTAAGTCTACTACTTTAAAGATGATCGCTGGCTTAGTAAGACCGGATAAAGGAATGATTACCGTTAATGGAGAAAAAGCAACACGAAAGATTGCATCAGACGTTGCTTATTTGTCAGAGCTCGATTTTTACTATGATACATTTACCGTAAAAGACATGATTGAATTTTATGAATCACAGTTTCCGGACTTTCGGCTAGAAAAGGCAATTGAATTGTTACAGTTTATGAAGTTAGAGCCTGAGAAGAAACTTAAACACCTTTCGAAAGGAAACCGCGGCAGGTTAAAGTTAGTTTTAGCTTTAGCGCGCGAAGCAAAATACATTTTGTTAGATGAGCCTTTTTCGGGTTTAGATCCGATGGTGCGAAATTCTATTGTAGAGAGCTTATTAGCTTATATAGATTTTGGAAAACAAACGGTCGTCATTGCAACACATGAAATTGATGAAATTGAATCACTATTAGATGACGTTGTCTTGATAAAAGATGGAGTTTACTTTGATAAACAAAATGTTGAACAGCTTCGTGAAGAGCAAGGTATTTCTGTGAAAGAGTGGATGATTCGTAAATTAGCAGACTAAGGGGGAAGAAATGTGCTAATAGGTCTTTTGCAAAAAGAATGGAAAATGTCTAAACCGAAGTTATATCAAGCCCTTATGATAGTGATCGGGCTCTGGATAATTAGTATAGGAATAGCGAAATATTTTAATGAAGTAGAGATAACGTTTGCTGTTCTATCTTTAATAATTGGTGCTCATTTTGTCATAATGTCTGTACATTTAATCAACAATTTAGTTACAGAGTCCAAATCTCATTTGTGGTTGCATAATCCGAGTTCCATGTACCTTTTACTTGGAAGTAAATTTATCTTGGGGTTATTCTTTACTTTAATAACAATCGTATGTACTTCGGTTCTTTTTTTAATAAACTTCCAAATATTTGGTGATGATCTTCAAAGTAGTGTGTTGGATTTTATGAAATTTATTGGGGGCATCGTATTAAATTCCGTTTATTTTAGTGTTTGGGCTGTTTTTGTATGGGCGTGTATTCAATGTTTAACACGAAGAGGGCTAGAATCTTTACGAAATAATATTGGTTTTGCGTTTTTAATTGTTGGCTTACTTTTTTCACATATTTATATAAGTACAACGGCATTTTTTCAAGACTACTTAGCTTCTTTTATCCCTAGTCCATTTACAACGTTTCATGTTTTTTATAGTAATGATGAAGAGGGTATTCTTTTTCAAACTGGGACAATGAGTATGTCTTTAGGTATTATTTTATTTTTCGGGTTTGTATGTGTAGTAGTTTTTTATGCAACGTGTTGGATGTTAGAAAATAAACGAAATGGTTAGAGAGGATGGAGGACGTGGAGAAAACAGCAGTTAAATTAGTAAACGTATGTAAAGTGATTAACGGAAAAGAAATCATAAGTAATGTTTCATATGAAGTTTACGAAGGGGAAGTATTCGGGTTTTTAGGTCCAAATGGGGCAGGTAAAACGACAACCATCCGTATGATCGTAGGTCTAATAAGTATTACATCAGGAGATATTTTTATCGATGGAACAAGCGTTAAAAGTAATTATGAAAAGGCGATACGACAAGTTGGAGCGATAGTAGAAAATCCTGAGATGTATAAGTTTTTAACTGGCTACCAAAATTTAATGCAATATAAACGAATGATACCTGGTGTAACGCATGAAAGATTGAATGAGGTTATTGAATTAGTTGGCTTGACTGATAGAATTCACGAAAAAGTGAACACGTATTCGTTAGGGATGAGACAAAGATTAGGAATTGCGCAAGCGTTACTTCATAAGCCGAAAGTACTTATACTAGATGAGCCGACGAACGGTCTTGATCCAGCAGGTATTCGTGAAATAAGAGATTATTTGCGTAACTTAGCTCAGAATGAACAAATGGCCATTATTGTTTCTAGTCATCTATTGTCTGAGATGGAATTAATGTGTGATCGCGTTGGGATTATTCAAAAGGGTGAGTTAATTGATATTCAAAGTATTCATGATTTTGTAAAAGAGGAGCAGTCAACTTTTCACATAAAGGTTAATCCTTTGGAAGTTGCATCAGAGGTTTTAAAGGAATTAGCAATAGAATGTACAGAAAAAGATGGTTTATTACACGTTTTAGTAGAAAAAGAGGACGTACCATCTCTTATTCGAAAACTTTTAGAGAAAGATGTACTCATCTATGAAGTGAAAGAAGTAGCCAAGACACTGGAAGATAAGTTTTTAGAAAAAACGGCATTTGTGAAAGGGGTGTAAGAGTTGTTGCTTAATTTAGTACAAAACGAAGTAATTAAATGGATAAAAAGAACAAGTTTTTACGTCATGTCAGGAATATTAGTATTATTGTCAGTTGTGAGCATTATTTTTATATTTATGATGGATAATGGCACACCTCAAGAACGTAATGGCTGGGCAACAAGTGATTGGCGTCAAGCATTAGAAAAGGAAAATGAGTCTTTAAGAGAAACTCTGTCAGCTGATGTGCAATTTGGGCATGTGAATTATATGGAAAAACAACTAGCGCTTAATGAATATAGACTAGCAAATGACCTTGAGCCAAATAATGAAAATTCCGTTTGGACTTATATGGATTCAAATATTGGGTTAACGAGCGTTGTTACATTGTTTGTCATTATTATTGCAGGTGGTATTGTTGCGAGTGAATTTACGTGGGGGACAATTAAACTATTGATGATTCGCCCCATAAGTAGAGGGAAGATTTTACTCTCGAAGTATATGACTGTGTTAATATTTGGTTTGATTTTTTACGTTTTATTATTTGGTACTTCCTATATAGTAGGAGCAATAGGATTTGGATTTGCCAATCATCCAGAATTACTATATATAAATGGAACGGTCTATGCACTTTCATCATTCGTCTCCATTTTGTTTAAAATATTGCTAAGTAGTTTTTCTGTCTTAATGTTTGCAACGTTTGCCTTTATGATCTCGACCGTATTCCGTAACAATTCTTTAGCTATTGGACTTTCCTTGTTTTTACTATTTACAGGAACACAAATTACACAGTTAGTAGGAACGAAATATGAATGGGCTAAATTTTCACCTTTCGCAAACATTCATTTTGATGCTTACTTTCATAGCTTCCCGATAGTAGAAGGTACAACACTAACATTCTCCATCATCATGTTTCTTTTATACTTCGGCGTGTTTATGTTTATCAGCTTCCTAACATTCAAAAAACGAGACATAGCGGCATAATATAAAAGAATTATTTCGTAAATATTGTGCTTTAGGCGTTTTAAAAAGTTACAATTAAGGAATTTTCCTTGGTTGTAACTTTTTTTCGTGAAAAATTAAACCTTTTTCATAGCAACATCGTTTTTACAATGTGTCGATACAAATCAAGATAAAAAGGTGAGATGAAAAGATGATTCGAATAAAAGGACTTTCTCATGAATTTGTTATTGGGAAACGAAACAATAAACAAACGGTTCCTGTTTTACATAATATTAATCTTTCTATTTATGAAGGAGAAATTGTGTCTGTTGTCGGAAAAAGTGGATCAGGAAAATCTACTTTATTAAACTTAATTAGCGGATTTATGAAACCGACAGAAGGAACAATCGAAATTGCCGGAACTGATGTTACTAGTTTTTCTGAGGCGAAATGGGCGAACTTTCGTTTAGAAAATATCGGTTTTATCTTTCAAAGCTTTCAACTTATCCCAAGTATGACCGCATTTCAAAATGTCGAATTACCTTTAAAATTAAAAGGGATGGAAGAAAAATTACGTAAGAAAAATGTTGAAGAAGTGTTAGAGAAGGTTGGTTTGTTAGATCACCAAGATTTCTATCCTAGTGAACTATCAGGTGGACAACAACAGCGTGTTGGTATCGCAAGAGCTCTAATAACAAAACCAAATCTAATTTTAGCAGATGAGCCCACAGGGAGTTTAGACAGTGATACGGAACAAGAATTTCTTTCCTTTATAAGAGAATTAAATAAAGAAGAAGGAATAACGTTTGTCATCATTACACATGACCATGATGTAGCTAAAGTGGCACATCGTACAATTGAAATTCAAAAAGGAACACTTGTAGAAAGAGGAGAACTTTATGAAGTTAAAAGATAAGTTTATATTTGTTCGTGATAATATGAAAAAAAATCGAAGTCGTGTATTTATGACCATTTTGGCGACGGCGATGGGTTGTGCTTTTTTAATGGTGCTAGCTTCTGTTGGATTTGGTTTACAAAAGACAATTGTTCAAGATATTACCGAAAGTAGAGTTGTAACAGAAGTAGAAGTGTACGGAAAGGACAAAGAATTACACCTAGATAAATCGAGCGAACTAACAGATAAAGATGTAGAGTATTTCGAGTCGTTGGAAAATGTTAAGACGGTTGTTAGAAGAAAGAGCTTAGAAAACTACGAATCTTATTACCGTTTTGGAGACTATCGTGGTCATGCAGGTACGAGAGTAGTACATTATCCATCCGAAATTACATCCGATTTTTCGTTGTCGGAAGGGCGGATGCCTGAAGCCCCAAATGAGGTAGTGGTGGGCTTTCATACAGGGATGAATTTTTGGTTAGATGGTGATGCTGCAACAGGTGATTCAGAAAAAGATCAATATAAAGGCAACTTATTAAATGAAGAAATTACAATTTTTGTAGCGCAAAATTTTGATGGTGAAAGAAAAGAGAAAGAATTTACGTTAAAAGTGGTTGGAATTGCTGAAGCTCCGTCTAAAGAGTGGATGACGGAAGGCTTCGTAAATATTTCGGATGAAATGCTATCCGAAATAGAAGCATTTACAGGTACTGCGCTTGGAAGATATATTGACGAAGGATTGCCAAAAGATTTACAGAATGAGATCAAAAATGCCTCTTCCAGTTATACGTACATTGGAGTCTTTACCCAAAATATGGAGCAAGTTCAAGGTGTTTTGGATGTGTTAAAAGACAAAGGCTATTATGTATGGTCCCCGATTCAGGAGTTGAAAGAAATTAATTTAGTTTTTTCCATTATGAAAATCGGTTTGCTGTTTGTGGGAACGATAGCGGTACTGATTGCTTCGATCGGAATTTTTAATACGATGTCTATGGCTGTTACGGAACGTACGCAAGATATTGGGATTATAAAAGCAATTGGAGGAAATCCGAGTACAATTAAAAGCTTATTTTTAATGGAAAGTGCCTATATTGGAATTATTGGTGCTTTTATTGGAACTGTTGCTGCGTATGTGATTAGTTTTTCTGTTAACTTAGCGGTTCCTTTTGTACTACAAGGATTTTTTGGTGAAGAGATTCATCGAGAAATTAAACTTTCCTATATTCCTTGGACACTTACGCTAATTAGTGTAAGCATAAGTACAATTGTTGCTATTTTATCAGGATTAAAACCAGCAAGTAAAGCTACAAAAATTGATGTATTAAAAGCTTTAAGAAGAGATATTTAACTGAATTGACGAAATGCTACTTTCTTAATATTAGAAAGTAGCATTTTTTTTGGTTGAATATACCAGGTTGCCTTTCTTCCAAAAGACAATATAATGGAAGTTGGTGATGATATGAAACTATTAAATATATCGTATAAAAAACGCGGACGAATAGTAGGATATTTTGATAAATTTCCAAACTCTCCAGTTCTTTTTGCTCCAATTAAAGACTATCATTTTACATATAGAGTAAACTGGGACAGTCAAGACCCAATAGTAGAAAAAGTCGACTTGGTTAAAATGGAGCTACTATTAAATCAATACTTAGAACAAGAACACGAATACATAACAAGAGAATCTCAAAAACAAATTCGACAAAACTCGGGCGGTGCCTGTAACTATTTTGTAACAAAATAGGGTGTTTTTTTATTGAAACGAAATGATACACTTATCGTCTAAGATAGTGTTTAGTGTTTATAGAGATAGAGAATATTGCAACTAGGGGATGACGTTATTGAATAAAGAAGTGGATGGAAGGTTAATTAAGCAAAAGGTAGCAATCTTATCACTATTAACAATAATAATGTTAGCGTTGCTAGCGTTGAATAATAATATGACGTTTGCGCTAATGAAAAATGAAGTGTTTAAACCTCTTATTGTGCAAGCGAAAACTAAATTAGGTCATCAAGAAAATGTAAAAATAGCATTACCTGATGAAATAGATGTTGAGAAACCTATACAAACGGAAGAACCTATAAATAAGGTGCAAACACCAATTAAAGAACAAGAAAAACCAGAAACTAGTGGAGAAAAAGAGAAAAGTGAAGAGGAAAAGGAAAAGACACCTCCTCCAATAAAGAAAGAAACACCACAGGATGGTGTGGTGGTATATTTAACATTTGATGATGGTCCAACGAAAGCAACAGATCATTTAATTACGATTTTAGCAGATTACAATGCTATTGCTACGTTCTTTATGTTAGAACCACAAGTTCAAGAATTTCCACAAGTTGTTCAAAGAATGACAGAAGAAGGTCACGCTCTTGCTTTACACGGTGTTACACATAGTAGACAACTATTCTATGCATCTTCTAATTCTGTTGTTGGAGAAATGAGAAAAACGCAAGATGCCGTTGAACACTATACGGGTATTCGTACAAACTTAATTCGCACACCATTTGGTTCTGCCCCTCATATGACACCAGCCTACAAAAAAGCTGTAGTTGAAGCAGGTTTTTTAATGTGGGATTGGAATGTAGATAGTAGAGATTGGGCTTTCCGAGGACCAGAATACATTGCTTATACATTGCAACAAGTAGACGAAGTAATTGCAAAGGGAGAAAACCCAGTCATTTTATTACATGACTTTGAATCAACCGTACAACATATCACTATTCTGCTAGACGAATTAGTAAAAAGAGGCGTAGATTTTCAACCGCTGACGGAAGAAATGACACCTATTCACCTTAAGTGATAAATACTTGAGTCCGTTTCATAAATTGTATGACTACTAAACGAAAAACGAATAATTGCATCGTATTCTGTATTTATACACTTAATAAACAAACATATTATTTTGTATATAACTAAAATATTCGTTTCTCATTAAACGAACCGTAATTTACCGTAATTTATGAAATTGGTTCACTTGTTAAAAAATGCTGACCGATTATGTATATTACCAGTTTCATAACTGGAATATCCACATAATTGGCCAGCATTTTTATGTTGGTTTTAAAATCATTAATACAAAAATAATAATGGCTAAAACAGATGTAATCATAAAAAGGTTACTTGCTATTTTTAACTGTACTAATTGTTTAGGTGGTAGTTGCGTTGTAGCTCGGTTGCTTGGATGGAAAAGCCAATGTTGAAGTCTATTTACAGTTGGAGAAATGAATCCTATAACTAAAATAATAATTGAGATATACAGTAGAAGGGAGCAAATTAACCAAATTTGCAAAATAGATCCGTAGCTGCCAAATAGTACGAGTAAAATTCCTGTAATAACGGACAAAGTTCCTCCTATTTTAGGGAACAACTCCAGTTTATGTAACAAAATTACATTATGGCGTAAATCGGATAATGTTTGTTGTTTTCTTAATAAAATATTCCCAAAAAGAAAAGGTCCTAATCCAAAAATCGAAAAGAGTACATGTGCTAATATTAGCCATTCCAAACACTATCCCTCCTATTCTTTTTTTCAATATATGTAAGTAAAATCGCAATCATGTGTAAATAACGAATAAAAAACGTACAAAAAACTCCAAACAAGAATGGAGTTTCTGATTAGATACAATAATTTTACAAAAAAAGAAAATAATGAAGTATTTTAGCGAATGATTCATAAAGGTAGTAGACAAATGAAATAGAATTATTAGATTAAGAATGGAAATTTGAATATCCTCATATTATAAAAAGTCGGGAGGGATGATCGATGACAAAACAGGAAGATCAATATGGAAAGATGAATAAGTATGCGAATGAAATTGTTCAGCTGCTCGTAAAGGATGGAAAAGCAATGGATGAGAAAGTTTTAGCCATGACATTAGAAAACATAGCTAGAGCGATGGTGGATATTACAAACGCGCAACTTAAAAACAAAGTAGCAGACGGCCCAACGACACAAGCGGCACTTAGTAAAATGAAAATTGCACACAACTGTCTAAACAAAATAAAAGAACAAAAAGAAGAAATGAAAGTTTAAATAGAGGAGCCAGGCTAACTATAATGCCTGGCTCTCCCTTTATTTCTTTATTTCTTTTTCATTTTTGTTCCTTCCGTTTCTTGAGCAAATACAGCATCTTGCTTTGACACTGTTGGATTGGCAATTTCTTTGCTCACCTTGTTTTGTTTTCCTTTTTTAGCCATGAACAATCAACCTCCTTTCATTAACTTACTCTCAATAAAAGAAGCGCAAATTGCATTAAACTCTTTTGCAAACTTTGTTGGCACTTGATGCTTTGCTTTGGATACGTACACAACATCTGTATCGTTGTGTAACGCCTTAAATTCTTTTTGATAATGATGAACATAGTAATCCTTTTGACCGTAAACAAGTAAGATTGAAACATTAATATTTCTTAGCTTGCTTGTACAGTCGTATTTTACCCCTTCGTTATACATTTGATGTAAAGTGGAAGCCTTCGTTTTCTTTATGTATTGTTCTAGTTCTCGTCCAAATTCTTTACTGTGTGCATGAGCATTTCCGATTACTTTAGCAATTAAAGAAATGCCGTTTAATTTTGTGGCAACAATTCCTAACATAAATTCAGCAAACAATAAAACCGAATTGACTTTTGGAAATGCACCTACTAATATTAGACCAACTGTTCTGTTTGGATAGTTATGTGCAAATTCTAAAGCGATAGAACCACCATTAGAATATCCACACAAAACAGCACTATCAATTTTTAAACCATCTAACACATCTGCTAAATCTTGTGCTAGTAAAGAAAAGCTTATCGGTTTACTATCTAAACCACTTTTCCCATTTCCTCTTAAATCAACTAATAAAATTCTAAATTTTTTTGAAAGATCTATTTGTTGCTTAAAAGTCACTAAACCCATACCAGGTGGATGAATAAACAACAGTGTAACAGGACCACTTCCATACATATGATAATGAATCGGAATGCTGTCCCTTGTTCTTACATATGGCACAAGTAACACCTCATTTTAAGTAGTATTACTGTTTCTACTTCCTACATAAAGAATTATTCTTCTCATAATTAGCCCAGCAACTATTCCCGGAATGACAAAAATCATCGGAGTGAAAATGGGCCCAACATTCAAACCGAATATCTTTACTTTAGCTGATAACATTAGGCCTACTGTTACAAAATAGGCGCAGCTAACAAAAGGTAAAAACTGATAAGAGTCGTGATTACCTCCTGCATCCTTGTACGCATCCCACATCGCGAAGAAATACAAACAAGGGTAAAACATAAGCCATAAGTAATTTATGGAATTGAACGCTGCTTGTATTTCTCCATTAAAGCTTAGTAAAATTGCCGTATTAAAATTAGCTTGTACATTAATTAAAATCTCCAAAATGATAAACGTAATCCCTTTAATATATTCCCTGTTTAACAACTGTCCGAATCCGGGTAAGGCAATGCTCCATAAAAGCCTTTCCATCGGTTTATTCATCATACCACCAACCATAAAGGTTCCTTACAAACAGAGGAATGTTATAAAGGTATTCTTTCGAACTAAGAATAATTAGGGAATTGTTTTTATAATAATAACAGGGCTTTAAATAGTTCACTGTATACTCCTCCAACACTTATCTACTGTTAGATTGACCTACTTGTACATAAAATATGACAAACAAAGTTAGAAATAAGTTAAGTTCGTTTCATAATGTATGATTACTTAACGAAAAACGATTTATTATTTCGAATTTAAAAATTTAATAACAACTCAATATTCGAAAATTCAATGTAATTTTATAAAGAAATAATCGTTTTTCACTAAGCGAACCAACTTATTAATTTGATTTTTAACATTTCAAGAATTGATAATAATAGCTTGTCCATAAAAAGCAATATTCGAAAGCATACTATAAATAATAGTTCTACTTAATTAGGAAAAAAATTCACAACTTGTGTTTTTAGAGATATTGTGCTGATTCGAATTATTCATTTGTGAAAAAGGATACAAAGAGGTGCCTTAGCTTGTTTGGGCCAGACACCTATTAACTAATAATGGTTTAGTATAAGAATGCGGAGCCGATGATTACTAACAAAATAAATAAAATAATGTAAAGTGTGTATCCTGTTGATGGACAATCAGGTGTTGGTGTTGGATGATGTTTACTCATGCTCGCAGCTCCTTTCAAAGATAAGATACTAATACAATATGTGTATTTCACCTAACTGGTATAGGCAATAGCCTATAAAAAGTGAATATATACTAGTTTGTTTTAATTAAAAAGCTATTAAAGGTTAGTGTTGATAATTAAATACTATCACCTGTTGATTTCCGTGCAAGGCTGAGACTCCTGCGGGAGAAGCGGGGAGCGGGAGACCCCACAGGCGCTAGCGACGAGAAGTAGGTTTTTTCACGACAGTGAAAATAACCTTCCTATTTACCGCCCGCGGAAAGCGAAGCCTTGCACGGAAATCAACAGCCAACTTTAACGCAGTAAATTAAAAAGTAATGAAAACTAGAGGAAAGCTTATCATTGCTACAAAGCTTCGATAAATTCTCTCCTTTATGTCATAGGACAATTCTTACGTTTCATACAACGTAATAGTGACGATTTTTATAACGAAGATTTATAAAAGGAGGGAGTACGTCCTATGATTAAACGAATAAATAAATTGCAAATTGATCTTCCAAGACCAAAAAATCCTGATCCAAATGGTGCAGCGGCTGTTCAAGAACTGTTAGGCGGGAAATTCGGGGAAATGTCTACATTGAACAATTACATGTTTCAATCATTCAACTTCCGTAATAAAAGAAAGTTGAAGCCTTTTTACGATTTAGTAGCAAGCATTACAGCTGAAGAATTTGGGCATGTTGAACTAGTGTCCAACACAATAAACTTAATGTTAGAAGGAACAACAAGGTATGCTCCGCCAGACGCTACACCACTCGGAAATACAAAGGATTTACGAAATTCATACCATTATATTGTGAATGCCCAAACATCACTACCTGGTGATTCAATGGGAAGACCGTGGACAGGAGATAATGTATTCAATAGTGGTAACTTAATATTAGATCTTCTTCACAACTTTTTCTTAGAATGTGGTGCACGAACACACAAAATGCGTGTTTATGAAATGACGGACAATCCAGTAGCCAGAGAATTGATTGGCTACCTGTTAGTGCGTGGTGGAGTTCACGTTGTTGCGTATGCGAAAGCTTTAGAAATCGCAACCGGTGCAGATGTGACAAAAATGGTGCCGATTCCGAATTTAGCTAATAGTGCTTTTGAAACAACTAGAAAGTTTGAAGCTGAAGGAGTACATCGTAAACTATATACATTTAGTGAAAATGATTATAAAGACGTAGCGTTAATTTGGAAAGGTAGTCATCCAGAAGATGGAGGGAAGTTAGAAGTTATTCAAGGTACTCCACAAGGAGGGCCAATTCCAGACTTAGAAGACTTACCGGAAGAGTTTGCACCAGGTATCTCACGTGAAGACTTCTTAGAAATTGCTAAAAGGTTACAAAGACAAGCGGGAATTTAAAATGTATAAAAACGGGAGTCAGCCCAATTGCTGGCTCTTTTTCTATTTATAGGTTTTATACCCATTATTTCACCAATTTTTTATGGAGTTGAAAGTGCTATCATTAACTTGTAAGTTAATTGTCAGTCAACGTATAAAATACCAAAGTAGTAGATAGATTGAAAAATCTGCTCAACAAAGGGGAATTCCTAACATATGAAAAAAACCATTATTGCAGGTACATTTGTCGCAACGTTATTGTTCTCATCACATGCAATGGCAGCAGATTATACAGTTAAATCAGGTGATTCTCTATGGAAAATCGCGAATGACAACCAAGTGACAGTAAATGATATTAGAAACTGGAACAACTTAACGAACGATATAATATTTCCTGGGCAAACTTTAAAAGTAAGTGCTCAAGCTTCTACAACAACATACCGCGTTGTTTCAGGCGATTCTTTGTCGGTTATTGCAAGAAAGTATAATACTACTACCCAAAACTTATTAAACATAAACCCTACCATTCAAAATGCTAATCAAATTTTCGTAGGACAAGTGTTGAATGTACCTTCTACAGGTTCAAACACTGTAAGTACTCCAACTGCGACTACCACATATACAATTCGTAGTGGTGATTCACTATCAGTAGTTGCTCAAAGACATGGTGTAACATATACAGCATTATTAGCTGCAAACTCATCTATAACAGATCCAAATCGCATTTTTGTAGGACAAGTTATTAATATACCATCAGGTGGTGGACAAGTTGCTCCTGTTGTTGCAACACCTACTTGGGAGCAAAGAGCAGATGCTGTTATTAATGCAGGGAGAAAATATCTAGGTGCAACGTATTTATACGGTGCAGCAACAACGAGAACAGATGCTTTTGATTGCTCTTCGTATACAGTAAGAGTTTTTAGTGAGATTGGTATAAATTTACCAAGAACATCTGGCCAACAAGCGAATGTTGGAACAGAAATTCCTCTTTCACAAGTAAGAAAAGGTGACTTAGTGTTCTTTGACACGAGTGGAAACGGAGTAATTAATCACGTATCTATTATCGTAGATCAGAATACTTTATTACACTCTGCATCATCTACAGGAGTTGCATTTGCAAACTATAACACGTATTGGAAACCACGTGCAGTAAAAGCTGTCCGCGTTATTCAATAAGTTTTAACAAAAAGTTAATACTTTCTTTATAATAGCCTTACAATTACGATGTATTATGTGATTGTAAGGCTATTTTGTTATCTTACCCCCTTTAACAAATAGTATAAATATATGTAAACCTAAGCAGACAGCGTATTTTAAGCTGTCTGCATTTTTAGTTTTCCGTCTTAAGTATGAGTATCTTTCGAGTAAAAGTAGGAAATAAATGGAGGTGTAAGATGTAGAAAAGTTACTACTTCAAGCGGTTAAAGAAAAAAGGAGAAAATCGTACACTTACATTGTAAGCAAAACAAATAAGCCAAACTTAAAATAGATGGAGGGATGAACATGTTAGCCATTTTCTTCAAGAGAAAGTCATCCAAACAACAACCAAAACGTATGGAAGCCTCAATGGATGAAGTAAGAAGAGAAATATATCTAAAATACTTTTACACAAATAAGTTTTAATGAATTCACTTATATATGTAAAACAGAATTTAGTGAATTTAAAGCCTTGTCGGATATGTAGCCGCTTTCCGCGGGGGAGGCTCACCAGCCTGCCCACTCCCACAGGGGTCGGTTACATATCCGACACTTTTTTTGATTTATATAAATTTTAATATCACTAATAATCTTCTGACAACTCTTTTTATCTAAACTTAATTTCCGCTAATCTCTTACAATTTTTTGAAATAAAATGGTATAATACGTTAAGATAATGAAATGAAAAAGATGAGCCATATGAGGTGAATAAGTTGTTAGATAACATCGAAGTACAAAAGGTCTTATTAGGTGAAAAGCAATTATTTTCTAAAGTTGTGGAAACATTTGAGCAAGATATATATATGTTTGTAAAGGCATTTAACATAGAAGAAGAAATTGTCATTTCTTTAGTAAAAGATAGTTTCATATATACATATAATCATCTGCATTTTTATAAAGAAACAGAAGTCTTTTCTGAATGGTTTGCAACTACAATATTTTCTTATTTATTTAAAGAATTAGAAAGACATTTCACTGACAAAGAGGCACCAATACAAAATGCTACATACAAGGAAACATTCGTCTTCTTATTACACGATTTACTCCAGGTTGGAATATACACAATTAGTAAGGTGTTAAATAATTCGGTACAGGATGTAGAAAAAGAATTAGTTCATGCACACAAACATTTTTTCAAAGAAGAATTAGAAGAAAGAATGGAAAAAGAAGGATGTTTGTCAGCTCTAGAACTATTTCAATATGTCAAAAACACAATAGAGGGTTCATCAAAAATAAAAGTGGAAGACCACTTGGAATTTTGTCCAAGCTGTAGAGAGTCTGTCTTTTCAATGAAATCGTTAAAAGCAACAAAGTTAAAAATCTGGCGACATCAGCAGTTAGAGGCAGATATTTCTCAAATCATTATAGACGAACTTATACCATACAAAAAGAAGAAACGATCATGGAAATATCAATATTTAGCAGCCACTTCCGTTGTTGCACTCTTCTCCATCTTTATGTTTGTCGTACCAAACGTTGTCACGTGGGTATCAGCGGCTTCCAATTATGTTAAGTATGAGCAATTTTATAATGTTTGGGGATCTGGTACGTATGCAGTAGAAGACAGAAATATTAAATTGGAAGTGTTACATGTAGAAGTTTCTCCAAAATTTCTGTATGTACATTACGATGTTGATAATGAAACAAAAGAAAAATTTTTTGAACAAGAAAATTATTTTGGTTCCCTTATACAACCTTGGGGAAATAGTACTTTTCAAATGAAAACAAAAGATAATAAAACATATAATTTAGGCGTCTCGGATATGCCACCATTAAAAGATGGAGAAAATGTTATAATTCTATCTTTTAATTCTACAGATGTAATCCCAGATTCTTTTGATTTAAAACTAAATGTTCGAGAAATTGCTCATACTCAAGGAAATTGGGAACTAATCATTCCAATACAATATGCGCCTTTTAAGAATGACATTGAAATAGTTGATATTAACTTAAAAGAAACCTTTGCAGATAGTACTGAGTTATCGATTGAACAGATAATTAAAACACCTCTTGGAAGTGTCATAGAGTACAAGGTGAACTTAACTGATGAAGAAGTTAATAGAATTATGGATTCATTGTCTGAAGAGGCAAAAAGTAATGGTTATGATTCTAGTTATTTGAAAAATGATGTTAATCCGATGTTAACGATTGAAAGTGCCGACAACTTTCATCTAATTCCTATACATATTTATGACAACTACAGACATAATAACCCGGCACTTGAAACAACAACACAAAAAGCAGCATATAGCCAATTCTATTACGATCCAGATGAGTTACAAGCTTTATATGAGAAGGGCGAATATAATCCAAGAGATTCAATTGTGAAGGGAAGACTTACTAAAGAAGATACAATGTATATGGTATTAAGTGGTTTTCAATACCATGTCCCAATAGAATTTTCCATTCCAATTAAATTAGAAGAAGTAGATAATATGCCTTTGAATTTAGAAGTAAACGGCGACGTTTTTGAAACGATTACTATTAAGAAAATAACGTTAGAAAACGACCACCACAATCCAGAACGCTTTGAAATTACAATGAAAGGTTCTAGCCATAATAAACAAGTGAAAAATATTTATCATTGGGGTATCCATGAAGCTGATGATAACTCTTATGAACAAAGATATATCAATTATGAGTACGGAAACGAATATAATAACCCATACGAAGATGATGAGGTTGGTTTTCAGTTCTTAGTCTATATTGATGACAACACGCCAGAAGAAGCTGTTGTAAGAACTCACGGAGCCACAAGGATCATTCGCCTAGAAGAACCGTTACGAATACCGTTACATATTAACGAGTAAAATGAAACTAAAGGTGTCCTATTCACAAGTAGGACACTTTTTAATTTTCTGTTATTGCTTACAATATTTTGAAAGAAAATGGTATGATAAATGAAAGAATTAATAGTAAGATGAAGTATTAGAGGTGAAATAATTGTTAGATAACATCGAAGTACAAAAAATCTTATTAGGTGAAAAGCAATTGTTTTCTAAAGTTGCTGAAGCATTTGAACAAGACTTATATGTATTTGTAAAGACATTTCACATAAACGAAGAAACAGCTATTACTTTAGTGAAAGATAGTTTCATATATACATATAATCAGTTACATAACTATAAAGAATCGGAAATATTTTCGGAGTGGTTTGCTACAACAAAGTTTGCTTACTTATTCAAAGTATTAGAGCAAAATATTAAAATGGAAGAAGCACCATTACTAAACGCTTCCTACAAAGAAACGTTCATATTCTTATTACACGAATTACTGCATGTTGGTAAATCAACTATTAGTAAAGCGTTAAACATTTCTAATCAAGATGTAGAATTAGCTTTAACTAACGCTAACAAATATTTTTATGTGGATGAGTTGACAGAAGGATTGCTGGCAGATGGTTGTTTATCAAGTGAAGAGTTACTTCAATACGTGGAGAAAATAAATGATGAGAAAATTAAATCAAAAGTAGAAGATCACTTAGAGTTTTGTCCAAGCTGTAGAGAATCAATCTTTTCTATGAAATCATTAAAAAAGGTAAAATTAAAAGCTTGGCGAAACCAGCATTTAGATGTAGAGATTGCAGAAACTATAATGGAAGAACTAATTCCATATAAAAAGAAGAAACAATCATGGAGATATCAATATTTAGCAGCACTTTCCGTTGTTGCACTTTTCTCCATCTTTATGTTCGTCGTACCAAACGTTGTCACGTGGGTTTCAGCTGCTTCCAACTATGTGAAGTATGGCCAATTTTATAATGTTTGGGGATCTGGTACGTATGCGGTAGAGGATAGTAATGTTAAATTTGAAGTTTTGCATGTAGAAGTCTCCCCTTTATTTTTGTATGTTCATTATGATGTAGATAAGGAAACGAAAGATAGATTTTATAGAAATGAAAATAACTATTATGTAAACCTTGTGCAACCATGGGGAGATAGTGTCTTCAGAATGAAAACAGAAGATGATATCAGGTACGACTTAGCAATTTCTAATATACCCATGTTAAATGATGGTGAAAATGTTCTAATTTTTTCTCTTGATTCTATTGAAAAAATTCCAGATGAATTTGAATTAGAAATAACAATTAGAGAAATAGCTCATAGACGAGGGTTATGGGATCTAACCATTCCTATAAAGTTTTCTCCATTTAAAGATAATATTGAAATTGTTAATATGGATGTAAAAGAAACATTTGCTAACAGTATAGAATTTTCCATTGAGCAATTTTTGAAAACCTCTCTTGGAAATATTATAGAATATAAAGTGAGCTTAACGGACGAAGAAGTAGATCGAATCACGGCATCCACAAGTGAAGAATCAAAACAACAATATGGTTTTGACTCAAATTATTTAAAATACAATGTGTATCCAATGGTATCCATACAAAGTAGTAATGATTTACATTTAATCCCTATTGATATAATAGAATACAACCGGAATTGGGTATATGGCCAACCTCAAAAGTCAGCTTTTAGCGATTATTATTATGATATGGAAGAATTGCGTGCATTATATGAGAATGGTGAGCATAATCGGCGAGAGTCTATTGTAAAGGGAAGATTAGATACAGATGAAACAACGTATATGGTACTACAAGGCTTTCAATACCATATACCTGTAGACATCTCCATTCCAATAAAGTTAGAAGAAGTGGAAGATTATCCACTAAACATTGAAGTGAATGGCGACGTTTTTGAAACTATTACGATTAAAAAAGTTACAGTAGATAAAGAAGAATATAATCCCGAACGCTTTGATATTGTGATGAAAGGATCCAAACAAAGTAAACACGATAAAAACATATATCATTGGAACGTCCATGAAACAGAAATGAGAGATGGATGGCAACCAATAGTTAGCTATACTTACGGGGAAAATAATCATACTTATGAAACAGACACAGTTGGCTTCCATCTTCAAGTATTTATTGATGAAAATACACCAGAAGAAGTGGAAATAAAGTCAACTGGAATGCAACGTATAATCCAATTAGAAGAGCCATTAAAAATCTCACTTGGCAAAAAAGAATAAGTATTTAGTGTAAGTGTCCTATGTATTTTAGGGCACTTTTATTTATTGTGAAATATAAACATTTCGAAAACATATATTGGAAGAATGATATAATAATAGTATAACTTTTCAAAAGAGGTGAAATGTATGATTACTGAAACAGAAGTTCAAAAGATATTGGCTGGGGACAAAGAATTATTTATTAAACTAATAGCCCCTTACATAGAAAATGCTTATTGTATAACAAAAGCCTTCCCACTAAACGCTGAAAAAGTGGATGAAATAATATTAATAACCTTTACGAATACATATAACAGTTTGTCTGAAAAAAAGAACATAGTGAGCCTTGTTTTTAAGGAACATTTTAGATTACTGTCGAACAGCATCCAAACTAATTCCCCGCTGTTTCCGAATTTTTTAGAAACGTATATTTTTCTTCTATCTGAAATCCAACACTTTAGTACAGAAGAGATATCTCATATTGTTGGTATTACTAAGGACGAAGTGGATAGCAACTATCAATCCGCTTTAATGAATATTTGCGGGGAAGTATTACAAAATATAAAGACTACAGAATCCTGTATTCCAATCGATAGATTACTAGCATTTTCCGGTAACAATAATGATGAAACTATCGAAGACCATCTCGAATTTTGCCCTAACTGCCGTGAAAAGGTTAAGAAAATCAAAAGTATGAAGAAGAAGTATGTTGCAGCAATGAACGAAAGGGTAATAGAAGATAATTTCTTATCAAAATTAATGAATCAGTTGCCATCTCAAACGAATAAAAAACGATCTTGGAAAAAACAAGCCATTTTAGCTAGTATTGTCGTAGCTGTGTTTGCTTCCTTTATTTTTTTGTTACCAAACTTATCAAACTGGAAAACAGCGGTCACAAACTATGTGAAATACGGTGAATTCTATAATGCATGGGGAGAAGATACGTTTTCCGTTTCGGATGCTGGTTTTACATTTACCGTTAACAAAGTAGATGTATCGCCAGAATATCTTATTGTTCATTATTCTTTACTAGATGAATTAGGGGAAGAAAGAGAAGTAAGGGGTAACTTAGATCGGAAACCACAATATTGGGGGAAGATAATAGATGGCGAAAAAGAGCATTTCCTCGGTGCTGTTAATATACCTTATTTAGACAAATCAGAGAAAGTTCTTGTTTATTCATTAACAAAAGTGGAAGATATACCTCAAGCTTTTGACTTGCAGGTTGCAATTAGGGAAATAGAAAATGTTATTGGTAATTGGGATGTTACGGTTCCCGTATCGTACGCTCCTTTTAAAGATAATAGAGAGGTAGTCTTAATAGACGAGACATACAACGTTTTAGATATAGTCGAACTAAAGTTGAATGAACTAGTTTATACGCCAACTGGCATTTTGTTAGACTTAGAAATGGATATTACAGATAGTGAAGTAAAAAGGTTATTGGGAGAGAAAATAGAAAATGGGGAAGATTTACGAGAATCCGTTATCCGCAGAAACTTAGTGCTTCAATCATTTATTTCAATGGTAGATTACAATGGACGCGGATTACTGCCGGTTTATATGACAGAACAGGGCAATATAAACAGTACACAAAAACGCTTTACCTTTAGCCCATTTTTAGCGGACATTAGTGGAATTAATTTAAACTTCTGGGGATTTGAAGAAGCTAGTTCAGGCGTGACTATAGAGGATAAAATTAACAAAGATTCGGAGCTAAATATTCAAATAAACGAGATATACTATTCCACTCAACTAATTAAATCGCTTGAAATACCATTACGAGAAGTGGAAGACTTGGCGCTAGATAAAACGATGTATGGTGAAACGTTAGAGACGTTAACTGTTCGCAAGTTGGAACCGAACGGTAATCACTCTAGAGGGAGTTATGAAATTATTGTTAAAGATGCAGGAGTAGATGAAAATGTTTTTTCTGCTTATACTAATTGGACCGTTACAAATAACGAAATGAATAGATGGTTTCATAGTACTAACAAGCTAGATTTTGATCCACTAAAAAATGACCCTGGAATATTTTTGCACATCGAGTTAATTATTGAAGAAAATATGCCAGAAGAAATCGTACTAACAAATGCCAATATAACAAGGGTAATTCATTTAAAAGAACCAATAAAAGTACCATTAAAAAATTACGGGTTTTAGGAGAGAGTAGTTTGAGTGATTCATATAAAGACAGTCTTTTAGAAGCTTACAATAATAAAGCCAGTGAACGTAACACAACTGAAGTCGAGGGATGGAAAGCTATCGAGCGAAATGAGTTTTTAGCCAAACTTAATAAAAAGGGAAAGCTACTTGAGATTGGAGCGGGACCTGGGCATGATGGCAAATTTTTTCTTGAACAAGGGCTAGAAGTTACATGTATTGATCTATCTCCTGAGATGGTTCAAAAGTGTACAGAAAAAGGGTTAAATGCAAAAGTAATGTCTTTTGATGAAATGAGCTTTGAAGATAATAGCTTTGATTATGTGTGGGCCTTAAACTGCTTACTCCACGTTCCGAAAAACGAATTAGATAAAGTGTTGAAAGAGATTAAGCGCGTTTTAAAACCAGGTGGATTATTGTACTACGGAGTATACGGTGGTAAAAATTCCGAGGGTGTTTGGGAAAATGACTTTTACGAACCAAAGAGATTTTTCTCGTTTTTTGGAAATGAAGAAATAGTGGAGTTTGTTGGAGAATACTTTGAACTTGTCTCGTTTAAGGGTATTCCAAAAGAAGTAATTGGAAATAGTGATTTAAACTTTCAATCTATGGTTTGGAAGAAGAAATACTAGTGTTTTCAATTTGCTTATAGTTTGTTAAAGTAAAGGAAAGTGATTATTTGAATTGAGGTAGATGCTATGAACTTTCAAAAGCTAACAGCAATCATCATCGGTGGCTTTCTAATAGGAATTTTTCTTGGAATTATTAACGTACAATTTAGTTTTTGGTACTTTGTATTTTTGCTGATCATTGCGTTTATTCTTTTTTCTTATAAAGACATTCAGTACATGTTTTTATCAAAGGATGTAAAAAAAATTGAGAAGTACTTAGAAAAGAAAAAGAAAGAGCCTTATTATGACTTTGTTTTAAAGCTAGCAAACAAAGATATGAAAGGCGCAAAAATAGCATTGGAAAACATCGAAGCTAAGTGGAAAAATAAAAAGAAAACAGCCGTATTCATTGCTAACTATTACTTACTTATGAAAAACTTTTATAGAGTAAAAGATGAGTTAGAGTATATTAGTCAACCTGAGTTTCGTCATTATTTCTTAACAGCAATTGCCATTCATGAAAAAGATCAAGAAGCATATGAAGACAACAAAAAGCATCTGAAGAAAGAGTGGATGATTTATAGCTTAGAAGCTGAGTATGCGAAAAAGCAAAAGAATCATCAATTAGCTGAAGACCTTCAACAAAAAGCGTTAGATTCGGTGAAAGGGTTGCAATATTACATCCTTTCTAAAGAGTATGAATAAGTATTTTATTAAATAGTAATAAGAATTTAACTTGTTTGCTAACATTAAAAGTTCCAGTGGGTGTTGTCGACTCCTGCGGGAGAGGGCAGACTGGTGAAACCCCACAGAGCCTATGGGCTCAAGGAGGCTCACCGCCTCCCCCGCGGAAAGCGACAACACCACGGGAACGTATTTAGAAACAAAATAATCGGTTGTCTAGAACTTACTTTCTAGACAACCCTTTTTAATTCTTGACATAGTAGCATAACCACCTTTACACTTAAGTTAGACAATAGTTATTAGAAAATTTTTATTTTTTTGGAGAGTTTAAAATGCTGACTGTAGACAATAGAATTGGCAAACATGCGATTATGTTAGCCTTAACAACAGATGAAAACGAAATGGTTCAAATTCCGAACAACTGGAAACGGTGCGTTGGGAAAGTAGGATCCATGGATTCACAAAAAGTAGTAGCAGCAATCGAAACAGCGGCAAAACGAGAAGGTATCATTCGGGCAGAAGGGTACCGAGAAACGCATGCTTTATATCATGCCATTATGGATGCATTAAGTGGCGTAACGAGAGGGCAAGTGCAACTCGGATCACTTATGCGTACAGTAGGTTTAAGGTTTTCTGTAGTGAGGGGTAATCCCTATGATGATGAGCAAGAAGGAGATTGGATTGCTGTAGCACTATACGGAACAATTGGTGCACCAGTAAGGGGATCTGAACATGAAACAATCGGTTTAGGAATTAATCACATTTGAGTGCCTGTCATAATATATGATTACTAGACGAAAAACGAACTATAAAACATAATACTTATTAAATTACCTTTTAACATAATTGCAAAAGAGTAATTAAGTTTATTCATAAAAGGTCGTTTATCAATAAACTAATTGTATCATAGTAACAACCAAATTAATAAGTAAACGCCCATAGTAGCTGATAAATAGGGGGCTGTACTTTTGAAAGACGAACCATTTTCGTCTTCTTAAAGTATGGCCTCCTTTTGTTTGCTCTTTAGTCGGATGAGAGGGGAACGAAACATGATTACGTTAAACGGTAGTAATTTAACGTTAGAAATGTTAGGGAAAATTATTTTTCAGGAAGAAAAGGTAATGGCATGTAAAGAAGCACTACAAAGAGTAGCTGCAAGCCGAAATGCAGTCGAACAAATTGTAGAACAAGGAAAAATCGTTTATGGCATTAATACAGGTTTCGGTAAATTTAGTGATGTAAAAATTGATAAAAGTGAAACGGAAGTATTACAAAAACATCTAATTTACTCTCATGCATGTGGTGTAGGCGAACCATTTTCACCTCACATTAGCAAAGCAATGTTAGTTCTACGCGCAAATGCATTGTTAAAAGGTTTTTCAGGCATTAGGCCAGTTGTTGTAGAACGGTTACTACAATATGTGAACGAAGGGATAATACCAGTTGTTCCACAACAAGGGTCACTTGGCGCAAGCGGTGATTTGGCACCATTATCTCATTTAGTATTACCGCTTCTTGGTGATGGAGAAGTTTTTTACAAAGGAAAACGCCGTGCATCAGCTGTAGTGTTACAAGAGTGTGGAATTACACCAATCGAGTTAAAGGCAAAAGAAGGGTTAGCATTAATAAATGGGACACAAGCAATGACCGCAACTGGTGCTATCGCTTATTTAGAAGCGGAAAGATTAGCGTATCAAGCTGACTATGTTGCTGCGCTAACGATGGAAGGACTTCAAGGAATTACAGATGCATTTGATGAAAGCATTCATACAGCAAGAGGATATAACGAGCAAGTGGATGTAGCTAGTAGATTAAGAGGTTTGTTAGATGGTAGTAAATTAGTGACAAAACAAGGTCAGTTGCGAGTTCAAGATGCATATTCGTTACGTTGTATTCCACAAGTACATGGTGCATCGTGGCAAGTGTTAGTATATGTAAAAGAAAAGCTACAAATTGAGATGAATGCAGCAACGGATAATCCACTTGTGTTCGATGATGGAGGAAAAATCATTTCTGGCGGTAATTTCCACGGTCAACCGATTGCTTTTGCAATGGACTTTTTGAAAATAGGAATGGCGGAACTGGCCAATATTTCTGAGCGTCGAGTGGAGAGATTAGTTAATCCACAGCTAAACGACTTACCACCATTTTTAAGTGCTAAGCCAGGATTGCAATCAGGTGCAATGATTATGCAGTATTGTGCTGCTTCGTTAGTTTCAGAAAATAAGACGTTAGCTCATCCAGCAAGTGTGGATTCTATCCCATCTTCAGCAAACCAAGAAGACCATGTAAGCATGGGAACAATTGGGGCAAGACATGCATACCAAATCATTGAAAACGTAAGAAGGGTTTTAGCGATTGAATGGATTTGTGGAATGCAAGCCTTAGAATATCGTGGGGTAAAGCTCGCATCACCTAAAATGCAAGAATGGTACCAAAAAGGTAGGTCAATCGTACCCAGCATTACCGAAGATAGAGTGTTCTCAACCGACATCGAAGCATTGGCTAAATGGATGAAAGAAGAGTACGGTACTGAACTTTTACATGCGAAAACTTAGAGCAAAAAATATATGAAGGATTAAGAGAAACAATAGTTGGGAAAGAGAGGGCTCTAGTATAAGCGACACCCTTTATGAAAAAGATTTCAAGGTCGGTACATCAAAAACAAGCGAAACCGTTCATGGGAAACGAACTCAAGGCCGGTACGCGGCAAAAAACAAGTGAAACCGTCCATGGGAAGTGAACTCAAGGCCAGTTCGCCCCAAAAAACAAGCGAAACCGTCAATGGGAAGCGAACTCAAAGCCGGTACGCGGCAAAAAACAAGCGAAACCGTCCATGGGAAGTGAACTCAAAGCCGGTACGCGGCAAAAAACAAGCGAAACCGTCCATGGGAAGTGAACTCAAGGCCGGTACGCGCCAAAAAACAAGCGAAACCGTCCATGGGAAGTGAACTCAAAGCCGGTACGCGCCAAAAAACAAGCGAAACCGTCAATGGGAAGCGAACTCAAAGCCGGTTCGCCCCAAAAAACAAACGAAACCGTCAATGGGAAGTGAACTCAAGGCCAGTTCGCCCCAAAAAACAAGCGAAACCGTCCATGGGAAGTGAACTCAAGGCCGGTACGCGCCAAAAAACAAGCGAAACCGTCCATGGAATGTTCTCTCAAAACCAAATTTACTATTATCAAAGAATAGTACACATAAGCAATAACATCTTAGACTTTTCTTTGTACTTAAACATAAACAACCTATCATATTTACATCAAAAATATAATTTTATAGAAAGAGAGTGACTAATTATGACAGAAAATCGAGTAATCCGTGCACCACGCGGTAGCGAACTTAATACAAAAGGATGGGTGCAAGAAGCAGCCCTTCGTATGTTAATGAACAATCTAGATCCAGAAGTAGCGGAGTACCCAGAAGACCTAGTTGTATATGGTGGAATTGGTAAGGCAGCTCGTAACTGGGAAAGCTTCGATGCTATTGTATCAACACTAAAGAATTTAGAAGAAGACGAAACACTACTCGTTCAATCAGGTAAACCTGTTGCAGTGTTTAAAAGCCATTCTGACGCACCAAGAGTGTTACTAGCAAACTCTAATCTAGTACCGAAGTGGGCAACTTGGGAACACTTTCATGAATTAGATAAAAAAGGACTTATGATGTATGGACAAATGACAGCAGGTAGCTGGATTTATATCGGCACACAAGGGATTTTACAAGGAACATATGAAACATTTGCAGAAGCGGCTAAACAACATTTTAACAACACGTTAAAAGGAACGATTACATTAACAGCTGGACTTGGTGGAATGGGGGGAGCTCAACCACTTGCTGTGACGATGAACGGTGGAGTTGTGATCGGTATTGATGTAGATGAAGAGCGTATTAAACGTCGTTTAGATACAAGGTATTGTGATTGTATCATTCATGATTTAGACGAAGCATTAACAAAAGCAGAAGAATATAAGGCAAAAGGTGAGCCGCTTGCAATAGGTCTTGTTGGCAATGCTGCAGAAATTTTACCATTGCTTGTCGAGCGAGGATTTACACCTGATCTATTAACAGACCAAACTTCTGCTCATGACCCATTAAACGGTTATGTGCCAGTTGGTTTAACGATAGAAAAAGCTAACCAATTAAGGAAAGAAAATCCAGAAGAATATGTAAAACTTTCTAAACAAAGTATGGCAATTCACGTACAAGCGATGTTAGATATGCAAGCAAAAGGTGCCATTACATTTGATTATGGAAATAACATTCGTCAAGTAGCTTTTGACGAAGGAGTGAAAGACGCGTTTAACTTCCCAGGCTTTGTACCAGCATTCATTCGTCCACAATTTTGCGAAGGAAAAGGACCTTTCCGCTGGGTAGCTTTGTCTGGAGATCCTGAAGATATTTACAAAACAGATGAAGTGATTTTAAGAGAATTTTCTTATAATACCCATTTATGTAATTGGATTAAAATGGCGCGTGAAAAAGTAGCATTTCAAGGATTGCCATCTCGAATTTGTTGGTTAGGATACGGTGAGCGTGCGCGTTTTGGAAAAATCATTAATGAAATGGTAGCAAAAGGTGAATTAAAAGCGCCAATCGTAATCGGACGTGATCACCTTGATTGTGGTTCGGTTGCTTCCCCTAACCGTGAAACAGAAGGAATGTTAGACGGTAGTGATGCTGTAGCCGACTGGCCAATTTTAAATGCATTAATCAACGGGGTAAACGGTGCAAGTTGGGTATCTGTTCACCATGGCGGTGGCGTAGGAATGGGTTACTCCTTACATGCAGGCATGGTAATTGTTGCAGATGGAACGGAAGCTGCCGCAAGAAGATTAGAGCGAGTGTTAACATCTGACCCTGGTATGGGTGTAGTACGCCACGCAGATGCAGGATATAAATTAGCGCAAGAAGTAGCGAAAGAAAAAGGAGTACACATTCCGATGCAAAAGGACGGTGTAGAATAAATGGAATTAGATGTATTACTTATAAACTGTAACGAACTTTTGACGATGGACCATGAGGAAGGTGTTTTAAAAGGGGAAGCGATGAACCAGCTTCCTCTAATCAAAAACGGAGCAGTTGGTTGGAAAGATGGGGTCATTCAATTTGTTGGTTCAACGGAAGAAGCAGAAGGATTCACTAGTACTCAAACGATTGATTGCACAGGGAAGATTGTTTCGCCAGGTTTAGTAGACCCACATACTCATTTAGTATTTGGCGGATCACGCGAACACGAAATTGCACTTAAACAACAAGGTGTACCATACTTAGATATTCTAAAACAAGGTGGCGGAATACACTCCACGGTAAGAGCGACAAGAGAATCTTCAGAAGAAGTCCTTTATGAAAAAGCAAAGTTCCATTTGCAACGTATTCTATCTTACGGAACGACAACGGTAGAAGCAAAAAGCGGGTATGGACTTCACGAGGAAGCAGAGTTAAAGCAATTACAAGTTGCTAAAAAGTTAGGCGAAGATACAAATATAGACATCGTTTCTACATTTTTAGGTGCCCATGCAATCCCAGAAGAATACAAGAGTAAACCAGAAGCTTTCTTAGAAACAATGAAACATTTATTTAAAAAGATTAAAAAAGAAAATTTGTCCGAATTTGTGGATATTTTTTGCGAGGAAGGCGTGTTCTCCATTGAACAATCTAGAGAATATTTAAAAGCGGCAAAAGAAGCTGGCTTTGATGTGAAAATCCATGCGGATGAAATTATTACTCTAGGTGGAACGGAGTTAGCGATAGAGTTAGAAGCTACCTCTGCAGACCATTTAATTGCAGCGTCGGATGAAGCGGTAAACGAATTGGGTAGTTCGAACACGATTGCAGTATTATTACCAGGAACTACTTTTTATTTAAATAAAGATAGTTACGCTCGTGGGAGAGAAATGATTAATAATGGAGCAGCTGTAGCCCTTGCAACTGATTTTAACCCAGGTAGCTCTCCAACTGAAAACATCCAATTTATTATGAATCTTGCCATGTTAAAGTTAAAAATGACATGCGAAGAAATTTGGAATGCTGTAACCGTAAATTCTGCTTATGCTATTAATCGTGGAGATGTTGCAGGAAAACTCAAAGTAGGAAGAAAAGCAAATGTCGTAATTTGGAATGCCCCAAACTATCAGTATGTTCCATATCATTACGGAGTGAACCATACGAACAAAGTATACGTAAATGGAAAGTTAGTATCGGAAGGAGGGGCCTTAGGTGAAATCTAATTTTCTCCAAAAGGCAGGTAGCCCTTTGTTTACCGATCGCTACTTTCCAAAAGCTACAACTTTGTTTACAGATTGGAATGGTGAAGAAAGTGTTAGTGGTCCTGCACTAATTGGAGTGCCACTTTCTAAGCCATCCATTAGTCATTCTGGTGCTTGTTTTACTCCAGGAACGGTAAGGAAGCTGTTTCAGTCGTATTCCACTTATGTAATCGAAGAAGATGTTGATTTAAGTGAATCAAGCTACGTCGATTTTGGGGATATAGAGATGCATGTAACGGATGTGAACGAAAGTTATTTGCGTATAGAAAAAAGCCTATCAGACGTTGTAGGTAAACATCCAAAAAGTAAGCCAGTCATTATTGGTGGTGACCATTCCATCACCTACTCTACTTTAAAAGGAATTTCAGCTGCTAAGCCTGGAAAGTACGGTGTTATTCAGTTTGATGCACATCATGACTTAAGAAATGTGGAAGATGGTGGACCGACGAATGGAACGCCATTTAGAAGATTAATCGAACAAGGTGTCATTTCTGGTGAAAACATTGTCCAAATTGGTATTAGAAATTACTCTAATAGTAAATATTATTATGATTACGCCAAAGAACAAGGGATTACCGTGTTTACAATGGAAGATGTTCGTCAGTTAGGAATGGAAAATGTTATTTTTCAAGCGATAAATATTTTACAAGAAAATGTGGACTACATTTATATATCAGTAGATATGGATGTGTTAGATCAAGCATACGCACCTGGGTGTCCTGCCATTGGGCCAGGAGGATTAACCTCTGAACAACTACTTCAAGCTGTTCACATGCTAAGTGGTTTAGAAAATGTGCAAGCTATAGATATAGTGGAAATCGACCCTACAATCGATTTTAGAGATATGACCAGCCGAGTAGCAGTTCATGTTATCTTAGAGTTTTTACGAGGAATAAAAAAATAAAACCAAAAAGAGGCTGGGACAGAACTTTATTGAACGAAGAATAATCCTAACATTATCCCTGATTTATAAGGGTAAGTCGGATTTTTTTACACCTTTTTAGCAGATGATTGGAGTGCAAACCGAAGACTCCTGTGGGAAAGCGTGTTAAGTGAGACCCCACAGGCGCTTGCGCCGAGGAGTAGGTTTTTTCACGATAGTGAAAATAACCTTCCTTTTTACCGCCCGCGGAAAGTGAAGGTTTGCACTCCAATCATCTGCGGTATAAAATCCTGACACTAATAGTTCGGCTTTAAAGATTAATATTTAGTTATTTTCCAGCCTCATAAAAAAATCACCACAATTTATAAAGTGCTTGTGTACCACTATCTTCTTCTCCGAGTACAATTAGTTTTTCATACAGTTCTTTTGCTAATTGCAATCCAGGTACAGGTATGTCCATTTTTTCTGCTTCATCAATAGCTATTTTCATATCTTTTACAAAATGTTTAATATAAAAACCAGGCTCAAAGTTTCCGTTAATCATACGTGGTGCAAGGTTGCTTAATGACCAACTACCCGCAGCTCCTGCAGAAATACTTTTCAAAACGTTTTCTGGATTCAATCCTGCTGCTTTTGCATAGGCTAGTGCTTCACATACCCCAATCATATTTGTTGCAATAGCAATTTGGTTACACATCTTCGTATGTTGGCCACTTCCAGCAGGACCTTGATACACAATGTTAGTACCTAAATGCTTTAATAAAGATTCAACAGCATGAAAATCTCCTTCATCTCCGCCAGCCATAATTGTTAACTTCGCATCACGAGCACCGATATCACCACCAGAAACAGGAGCATCTAAACTTCTTAACCCTCTCTCTTTCGCCTTTTCAAAAATTTCCTTTGCCAAAGTAGGGGTGGAAGTAGTCATATCAATTAAAAAAGTATCTGTGTTTGCATGTTGAACAATTCCATCTTGTCCTAAGTATACTTGTTCAACATCAGATGGATAACCAACCATCGTAATAACTACATCAGCCTCTTGTACGGCTTCTTTCGGTGAATGAAACCATTTTGCACCTTTAAGAATTAAATTATTGGCTTTTTCTTTTGTGCGTGTATATATATGAACATTATACCCTGCAAGAAGTAAATGACTTGCCATGCTATTACCCATAACACCAGTTCCAATAAAGGTAATAGTGGAAAATACTTTATTCATTTTGAAATTCATCCCCTTAATTTTCATAATGGTTCTTTATCAATTATAGCTATGTTTCATTTAACTGTATATGTTCAACGATAGAGTATATGGATACATTTTTGTGAAAAACTACCTTAGACTACATTGTAAAGGAGGAATTCAAATGGTGAAAAAAGCACAAAAGAAAGATGCTGATCAAAAGAATAAAAAAGGTTTTGATTCAAGTGTAATGGACTCTGAGTTTTCCCATGAGTTTGGTAGTGCAAACGCTAATCAAAAGCATAAGGAAAAAGCCAAAAAAGAAAAAGCAGCAAAAAATAACGGGCAATTTAAAGGATAACGATAAAAAGCTCTCTCATCAAAAATGAGATGAGCTTTAATAAAAGAAATTTAATATTCTACTATTCTTATAGATTTTACAAAATATTTAGAAAAAACAACCAAATTCATGTATAATTAATTATAACTAGTTGAGTGAGTTTCATAATGTACAATTACTAAACGAAAAACGAATATTAAACCTATTCTTTATTCTAATTAACGTTTTATATTGAACGTTATTTAATTATAATAAACGGAACATTCGTTTTTCACTAAACGAACAGAAAATGAGAAATTGATTCAGTTAAATAGAAAAATAACCATCTAATGAATTACCACCTAATGATAGGAGGGGAGTAGAAGCAGTGGAAAACTATTTCGTGCAAACAAAAGATCGACAATTAGCAAATATGGTCAAACAATTAAATATTGTATTAGTTTTATCAAGAAACGGTAGTATCCAATATATTAGTTCTACTTCTGAAGCAATCCTAGGTTATAAAGTGAATGAAATAATCGGTTATCAGATTGAAAAGTTTATCCATCAAGAAGATTTATTTTTAATAGAAAGTTTAATTTATCAATCTTCACTTCAATCTCAATGTTCTTTTCGTTTTAAAATAAAGAATCATCAATACATATGGTTAGACGCTGAAATAAAGAGTGTACATTCTCCTAAAGACAACCATTCAAAGGAAGTATTACTCCACTTAACTTTACCTACATATGAAAATGAAGTATCAGAAAAATTGCTAATAGGTGAAGACATTGAAATAGAAGAAACGAATGAAGACATTTTCTCACCATCTGTTTTGTTAGATACTTTACCTAATGGTGTACTAATAACGGTAGATGGTTGTATTAAATACATTAATGATACAGGAGTAAAGCTATTAGGTAGTACAAGCAAGTCAAAGGTATTAGGGCACTCTGTATTGCAATTTATCGATCGAAACTATCATGATATAGTTCAGCAACGTATACGCTCTATTCAAAATGGTAATAAGGTTGGTTTAATGGAGCAAAAATGGCATCGTTTTGATGGGAAATCAATCGATTTAGAAGTTGTCGCTAATCCTACAACTTTTCATGGGAAAGCTGCCTCATTTGTAGTATTAATTGACATTTCACACAGGAAAAATTTCCACCAAATCTTACAAAGAAGTAGAGAAAGATTCCGTACAATCGTACAAAACTCAATTGATACGATCGGAGTAATTTGTGAAGATGGATGGGTATTTATGAATGACTCTGGGTTAGAAATGTTTGAAGCAGACAATTATGGTGATATTGTTGGCAAAACAGTTTATAACAACATAGACATGGAGCAATTTTTAAACATATGGGTAAGTGCGAAAGACCAAACCCCCACCATAAAATTACCAGTTTTTGAACAAATTTGGAATACAAATAAAAGGAATATACTCCATACAGAGATGGTTGCAATTCCTACTACATATTTAGGAAAAAAGGCACTTCAAGTAATTATTCGTGATATATCAGAACGTAAAAAAGCAGAAGAGCTTGTTCTACAATCAGAGAAGCTTACTGTCGCTGGACAACTTGCTGCAGGAATAGCTCATGAAATTAGAAATCCGTTAACAGCAATTAAAGGGTTCTTTCAATTATTAGAGAAAGAAGCAGAAACTCAAAAAGAATATTATCCTATCATTGACTCTGAGCTTAATAGAATTGAACTAATTTTAAGTGAGCTTTTGTTATTAGCAAAACCTAATGCAGTAAAGTTTGAAGAAGTTTCTATTGAATCCATTTTAAAAGATGTAACAACACTATTAGAAACTCAATCTATATTAAGTAATATTTGGTTTGAGCTAGTAGTAGATGATGCTAGTAAATTAGCAAAAATCAAAGCCGATCCAAATCAATTAAAACAAGTGTTTATAAACCTTTTGAAAAATGGTATCGAAGCAATGGATAACGGTGGAATAATAAAAATAACTTCAAAGCTAGAAAATGAATGTATACTTGTTTCTGTAGTAGATCAAGGTGAAGGTATCCCAGAAGAAATGATTAATAGACTAGGAGAACCTTTTTTTACAACTAAAAATACCGGAACGGGTCTTGGGTTAATGATTACGTATAATATTATTAAAAACCATGGAGGTTCTGTGTCCGTTTCAAGTGAAAAAGGGATAGGGACCAAGTTTGATATTCACTTACCTATTAATTAAGTAAGAACTACATTACTTTAACACTTGAGTCCGTTTCATTAATGTACGACTACTAAACGAAAAACGAATAATAGCATCGTATTCTGTATTTATACACCTTAATAAACAAACATATTATTTTATATCACTAAACTATTCGTTTTTCATTAGACGAACCGTAATTATGAAATTGATTCACTTGCAAAAGATTTCCGCTGTACATTTGATAGATTAATAGGTAGAATGAAAAATTAAATATTCTAAAAAGATATAGGTGGGTATGTAGATGTCACAACAAGAGCAATGGACCTCAAAACTTGGATTTATTTTAGCTGCAGCAGGATCAGCTATTGGTTTAGGTGCAATATGGAAATTTCCATACATGGCTGGAACAAATGGAGGAGGTTTATTTCTTTTAATCTTTTTATTTTTCACCGTTGTTATAGGTGCCCCTATGCTATTAGCTGAGTTTATCATTGGTAGATCTTCGCAAAAAGATGCTGTATCGAGTTACAAGCAATTAACGAATAATAGAGGACACTGGCAATATATAGGTATTTTAGGAGTAGTAGCATCTTTTATTTTACTCTCTTTCTATAGTGTTGTTGGTGGGTGGATCATTACTTACTTAAGTAAAAGCGTTCAAGGTCACATGTCTAACTTAACGATGGAACAATACGGGAATTTATTTGATAATACAATTTCTAATCCGATAGAAGCGGTTGTGGCACAAGGGATTTTCTTGCTAATAACGATTTTAGTTGTTCAGCTAGGTGTTAAAAGCGGAATTGAGAAAGCAAGTAAAGTATTAATGCCATTATTATTCGTTTTATTTGTCATACTATTGTTTAGATCGTTAACATTAGAAGGAGCGTGGGAAGGGATTGTTTTCTTCTTGCATCCTGACTTCTCGGAAATAACATCCAATACAATATTAATGGCATTAGGGCAGTCTTTATTTGCTCTTAGTGTTGGTATTTCTACAATGGTTACATATAGTTCTTACTTATCGAAAAAAGAAGACTTAATTAAATCGACATCTTCTGTCGTTAGTTTGAATATTTTTATCTCTATATTAGCAGGATTAGTGATATTTCCATCTGTTTTTGCCCTAGGGCTTCAACCGGATGAAGGTCCAGGATTAGTGTTTGTTGTCTTGCCTGCAGTTTTTAATGAATTACCTTTTGGAGGGTTTTTCTTAGTTTTATTTTTAATCTTGTTACTTTTTGCAACTCTAACTTCTGCATTTTCCATATTAGAAATAATAGTTGCTGCTCTTATTAAAGGTAATAAAGAAAAAAGGAAAAGACTTTCATGGGTTAGTGGTTTTATCATATTTATAATAGGTATTCCATCTGCTTTATCTTTTGGTTTACTTTCAGATACAACGATATTAGGTTTAACGATTTTTGACCTTGCAGACTTTTTTGTAAGTAATATCGCGCTACCACTAGGGGCATTTCTTATTTCTATCTTTGTAGGCTTCAGGGTACCGAAAAACATTTTAGAAAATGAATTTTTTCAAGGATCTAATGCGAAAAAATCGTTATTTACTATCTGGTATATAACAATTAGATATATCGTACCAGTTGGTATATTAATAGTATTTATATATTCATTAAGGATAAATTCTTAACAAAAACACTGAAGCGCATTTGGCTTCAGTGTTTTTAAGTTTTTGTTATTTACGCATCGATTTGTTTTTGTTCGTTCCATTCCGCGGGAGGAAGGTGAGCCTCCTCTTCGTACCGTCTAGGGGTCTCACTCCTTCCTCTATGTACCGCAAGGAGTCCAGTGCCTTCCGCTCCAATACACTCTTGGTTCTAAAGAGAAAATTCACTAATTTTTTCTTAATATTACATTATCTTCTATTGGGAAAGTGCAAGTCAAAAAGTGAAATGTTTACGCAATTTTTGACCTTACTTTCCCAATAGGTGAAATAGGTTTTCTATGTTAATATCTTGGGTAATAGTTCTAATGTTAAGAATTATTAAAAAATTTCAAGGAGTGGTGTAGTGTTGAAGAAGTGGATGAAAGTATTATCGGTAGTTTGTATCACAATTTTAGCTTTATCATTAGCAATCGGATCTGTTGAAGCTAGTGGGAAGAATGGTGTAACTAAGAAAGATTACTTAGTTGGTTTTAAAACGGAAGTAACGAATCAATCTAAAAATCTAGTAAACTCACTAGGTGGTAGTGTACATCATGAATATCAATATATGAACGTTTTGCATGTGTCACTGCCAGAAAAAGCAGCAGAAGCTTTAAAAAACAATCCGAACATTGAATTTGTAGATGAGGATAAACAAGTTCAAGCTTATGCACAAACTACTCCTTGGGGTATTACACATATTAATGCACATAAAGCACACAGTTCCAACATTACTGGCTCTGGTGTGAAAGTTGCAGTTCTTGATACTGGAATTGATGCTAGTCACCCAGACTTAAATGTAAAAGGCGGAGCAAGTTTTGTATCTGGAGAGCCAAATGCACTTGTTGATACGAATGGCCATGGTACACATGTAGCTGGGACTGTAGCTGCACTAAACAATACAATCGGGGTTGTAGGAGTCGCATATAATGCGGATTTATATGCAGTTAAAGTATTAAGTGCTTCAGGAAGTGGAACGTTAAGTGGAATAGCACAAGGTGTTGAATGGGCAATTGCTAACAACATGGATGTTATTAATATGAGCCTTGGAGGTAGTTCTGGTTCTACAGCATTACAACAAGCGGTTGATAATGCTTATGCTAGCGGAATTGTTGTAGTTGCAGCTGCAGGTAATAGTGGAACGAGAGGAAGACAGAATACAATGGGCTACCCTGCAAGATATAGTTCAGTAATAGCTGTTGGTGCAGTAGATTCTAACAACAACCGTGCATCATTCTCTAGCGTAGGTGCTGAACTAGAAGTAATGGCTCCTGGTGTAAGTGTTTTAAGTACAGTACCAGGTGGAGGTTATGCTTCATATAATGGTACATCAATGGCATCTCCACATGTAGCAGGTGCCGCAGCGTTAATTAAAGCTAAATATCCGAACCTTTCTGCATCACAGATTCGTGATAGATTAAAAAACACAGCTACTTACTTAGGTGATCCATTCTATTACGGTAACGGTGTTATAAACGTAGAGAAAGCATTACAATAATAATAGTAAATGCCATGATTTTTTTAAAAAGAAAATCATGGCATTTTCGTTTGTTTATAGTTGCTTTATAAAGTTTTCCATTCTGTCCATTGCTGCTTCTAGAAGATCCATATGATAAGCGTAGGACAATCTTACATAACCTTCTCCGAATGAAGAGAAAGCACTTCCTGGAACGACCGCAACTTTTGCTTCTTCCACCATCTTTAACGCAAAATCAAAAGAACTCAATTCGTACTTTTCAATGTTAGGGAATAAATAAAATGCACCACTCGGCTTTATCACGTCGATTCCCATGTTTACTAGACGATTATAAACATACTCCATTCTTTCTTCATACACTTTTTTCATTGCATCCGCATCATTTATACCTACCGTAAGTGCTTCGATAGCAGCATACTGAGAAATAGAAGATGTACAAGAAACATTATATTGATGAACTTTTAACATTTGTTCCATTAAATATTCTGGACCTAAAACAAAACCAATTCTCCAACCAGTCATGGAGTGAGACTTAGAAACACCATTTATAATAATGGTTTTATTTCTCATGGAAGCGTAATTTGCAATTGAACAATGAGTTCCGTTAAATACTAGTTCGCTATAAATTTCGTCTGACAAAACAAATATATCTTTGTCCTCGAGTAATTGTATTATCTTTTCTAACTCTTCTTTCGGCAATGTTACTCCTGTAGGGTTAGAAGGATATGGAAGTACGATGCAACGAGTTTTTTCAGTTATGTATGACTTTAGTAGGGATGCTGTTAAAAGAAAATTTGTTTCTGTTGTATCTACATGAACGGGAGAGGCTCCGCATAATCGAATTAACGGCTCATAGCCAGGGTATACAGGTCCAGGTAAAATAACTTCCGTACCAGGCTCTAATATTGTTCGAAAGGTAATGTCAATTCCTTGGCTAGCCCCAACTGTCACAATAACTTCTTTGTTTGGATTGTATTTTTGTCTATATTTTTTTTGAACAAATGCAGAAATTGCTTCACGCAATTCAATAATTCCTGCGTTATGAGTATAAGTAGTTTTATTGGAATCAATTGCGTTTTTTGCTGCGTCTTTTACATGTTCAGGTGTATGAAAATCAGGTTGACCAATTGTAAGAGAAAGTACATCTTCATATTGGGAAACCAAATTGAAAAATTTTCGAATTCCAGAAATTTCAATGTTTTTAACATGGTGATTTAGTAAATGCTCCATAAGCTACTACTCCTTTAGTAAATTCAATCTATTACAGCGTCTAATCTAATAAATAAAAGTATAGATTAGTTTTTTTTAGATGTCCAAAGGATTCTGTTATTTTTATTTAGAGGTACGGCAACAGTAGAGTAATATAAACAGGTAGCCTGAGGGAATACAAATTACCTATTGCAGACGTATGTTCGATGAATTAATGAAAACTTACTATGTTAGTCCTATGAAAAATATGATACAAGTTGGATAGGAAAAATATTACAAGTGGTGTATGATAGAAATTAAATACAGAATATTCTAACTATTAAATGTAGCTCTTCGATTTAGAACTCCTTTCAACATGGGTATACAGTTGCTGTCTGTTGGAATCCGTTTTATGAAGGGGGAAGAGAAAATGGAGTTAATATTTGAAATTTGGATTCGCCTCTTTGAACATTACGCAGAAGATCTTATTTTACAAGACGGTGGAATTGTATCGTTCTTAGTCATAGGTGTACTTGCTTATCTAGTAAGAACAGATTTAAGTAAAAAGAAAAAGTGTGAATGTTGTTTGTATAGAGAGAGGGAATGGAAGGAACGCGAGCAGGAAAATGTTACTGATTCAGAATGAGTGTGTTTGGATTAGGGGGGAAATATTACACAAACAAAGAAGCGGGTATACAAACCGCTTCTTTGTTTTTTTACAGATGAGCATATTTTTCCGTTAATTCGTTATATTGCTTTGAAAGTTCAAGGAATATTGGTTTATTACCTTCAGTTAGGGCGTTATCAATTTCCTTCATTAGTCTAGCTTTGTGGAATGAAAATATGGATTGATCCACAACTAATTGGGCTGCCCTTTCTTCCTTCGTCATGTCAATGTCGTTATGAGTTGTTGTTTGCTCACGATAGAATGAAAAATGTTTATGCATTTGATTTGCCCCCTTTAAAGGTTATTTTTTTCTTACTCCTATTATCGTATAATAAAGCTTCTTTGTGAAGTGTTATTTTTAGAATATTTAGATTTTTCTAAAATAAGTACGAATTATTGTTTGTTTTCTGATATTTATTAATACCCGAAATAAAAAAAATAAAACTTAATGGATTAAAGAAGTTTTTTTACATATTCTATTGAATAATGCATAAAAAACGAATATTATAGATTGTGTTTGGTTTTTATATTCGGATTTTGGGGGATGTCATCATTGATAGAAAAATATTTTGATTTAAAAGGAAACGGAACGAACGTTAAGACAGAGATAATAGCCGGCTTCACTACCTTTTTGACTATGGTATATATCGTTATAGTAAATCCTGCTATTCTTTCAGCTGCAGGAGTTCCCTTTGAGCAAGTATTTGTAGCAACAATCATCGCTGCTGCAATTGGAACATTAATGATGGGTCTTTTCGCAAAGTATCCGATAGCTATTGCACCTGGTATGGGTTTAAATGCTTATTTTACTAGTGTTGTAATTACGCAAGGTTTAACATATGAAGCAGTATTTGGTACAGTGTTTTTAGCTGGTATTATTATCATTATTTTAAGTCTAACGAAATTGAGAAGACTTTTAATTGAAGCAATACCAGATCCGCTAAAATACGGTATTACGGCTGGGATAGGGTTATTTATTGCATTTATTGGTTTGCAGATGGCTGGTATTGTACAACCTAGTACCGAAACATTAGTGACCCTTGGAGACCTTACTAATCCAATTGCTGCATTGTCAATTGCTGGTTTATTAATTACGCTAGTGTTAATGGTTAAAAAAGTAACTGGTGCATTATTTTTAGGGATGTTAACAACTGCTATTATTGGCTTTGCATTTAATATGTTACAATTTGACGGTGTGTTTTCTTTACCCCCATCTTTAGAGTTTATCCCTATTGGAGTTGCAGTTGAAGGGGTTATTGCAAATGGATTGTATGCAGTAGTTTTTGCGTTTGTTCTTGTTACGATATTTGATTCGACGGGTACATTAGTTGGAGTATCCGAACAAGCTGGATTAATGAAAGATGGGAAACTTACTCGTACAAAACAAGCAACTTTATCGGATGCCGTAGCAACAACAGTTGGAGCGTCACTAGGGACAAGCCCATCTTGTGCGTACATTGAATCTTCTTCTGGTGTAGCAGCTGGAGGAAGAACAGGACTAACTTCTGTTGTCGTAGGGCTTTTATTTTTAGTGGCACTTTTCTTCTCACCTGCTATTATGGCTATTTCTTCTTTACCAGCAATTACTGCGCCAATTTTAATTATAGTAGGATGTTTTATGATGGAAGGTTTAGCGAAAATTAATTGGAAAAACTTTGACGAGTCGTTTCCTGCATTTGCAGTCATTTTAGCAATGCCATTAACGTACAGTATCGCTACAGGAATTGCTATCGGATTTATTACGTATCCAATCTTAAAAGTAGTGAATGGGAAAGGAAAAGAAGTACATCCGTTAATTTACGTATTCGGAGTAATCTTCCTAATTCAAATGATCTTTTTTCCTGCACATTAATAAATAAAACGAAGCCGTATGAGATAAATTCTCATGCGGTTTTTTAAATTCATTCATTTTTTGTTTATTCATATACATATGTTAATAGTGGAGAAGTTTAATTATTTATTAAAAAGAGGAGGGAAGTTGGGATGTATTATTATTATCCGTATTATCATTCCCCTCAATATTATCAGCAATATCCTACCAACCATAGAAATCAAAGTAGTTCGAATGCTGAACATGTACATTTTTACAGACAGTTTCAACCAGTTTTTCAAAAGGTGTGGGGAGTAATACAAGATGAACTAGAGCCAATTTATGCAAAGTTAATGGAATATAATATGAATCGATTAACTGCTAGAACAATCATTCAACAGATGGTCTTATTTACAGTAGTAAATGCAAAGAGTGTATCTGGATCAACCAATCAAAAAGTTAATCAGTTATGGGATAAATTTAAAAATCAAAATTCGTGGGTAGTTCAATTATTAGAATCTTATCGTGTACCAAGTACTGAAGTTGAACAAATAACAAAACGTGGGTTTAGATTAACATTAGAAAACTTAGACTATTCACCTGAGAAAGAATGGAACGATTGGGAGAGTTTAGGGGGACAGCTAACCTCAGGACCATCTGCAAGTTCATGGGAAGCAAATCGACTGGATGTATTTGCTCGTGGAACGAATAGAGAACTTATTCACAAGTGGTGGGATGGAGCGCAGTGGAACGACTGGGAAGTATTAGGTGGGCCAGTCACTTCTTCTCCTGCTGCAGTGTCTTGGGGGCCAAATCGAATAGATGTGTTTGCAAGAGGGGAGAATCAAGCTCTCCTTCATAAATGGTGGGATGGCGAAAAGTGGAATGATTGGGAAACACTTGGAGGTGTACTCACTTCATCCCCTGCTGTTAGTTCTTGGTCTACTAATAGATTAGATGTCTTTGGGAGAGGAACAGATCGAACGTTGTACCATAAATATTGGAACGGAACAAGATGGAGTGATTGGGAAAGTCTGGGTGGCACTTTAACTTCTGCTCCCGGCGCTGTATCATGGGGGCCAAATAGAATAGATGTATTTGCAAGAGGAAGTAATCAAAATTTAATTCATAGATCTTGGGACGGAAGCAGTTGGAGCGACTGGGAGAACCTTGGAGGTACTTTAAGCTCCAGTCCTAGTGTTGCTTCAAAAGGTGTAAATAGTTTAGATGTGTTTGCTCGTGGAGAAAACTTTGAGTTGATTTATAAAAATTGGAATGGAAAGCGTTGGAGTGAGTGGGAGCAAATAGGTGGCCAACTTTCCTCTGAGCCAACTGCCGTCTCCTGGGGCCAAAGTCGCTTAGATGTATTTGCTCGAGGAGAGAACAATGAACTTTTACACTTATGGAAAGACTAAGTTTCAAAAAATGATAAAAATTTCACCATATTCTGCATGCACAAGATAGTAAAAATGTAGTTGTCTTGACCTGAGCACAGTTCAAGTAGGTGAGTCCGTTTCATAATGTATGACTACTATACGAAAAACGAATGATAGCATCGAATTCTGTATTTATACACTTTAATAAACGAACATATTATTTTGTATTTCACTAAAATATTCGTTTTTCATTAAACGAACCGTAATTATGGACTTGATTGAGGTACTAATGTTTTTATTACACTACCGATAAAAAGAAAGCGGGAGAGTTAGAAATACATACTCTCCCGTTTGTTATGTGAGCAATTTTTATAAATGCGTTTGTTTAGTACTCATATATAAGGAAATGGAACTTACTCATTTCGATAATGTATTTTTACTTCTCCTTTATTTGGATTTACCGTATACCAACCTCTTGTAAGTTTATTTGTTTCATTGTTTATTGTAATCTCATCGTATACATGGTAAACATAAAGTTTTCCATCCAAACCTTCAAATGTAATTTTAGAATCAGTTGTTGGTTGTAAATTAATATGTTTTCTAACAAGTTCTTTTCCTTCCTCTTTAGTATAAAAACTTTTAGGGTTTATTTTGTCTTCAAGATCAATTTTGGCATGATTTTTAGCTCCAATTATTACTTCATTATTAGTTGGTCTTTGACCATCATACATCGTATTCGTTACCGCATCTGGTCCCCCCCTATCTGCTCGAGGTGAACAGGAAGTGCTTATAATTAACATAAGTAAAATGCTAATGGTCATCATTAGTTTTTTTTCATTCATAGTAAACATCCCTTTCGGTTCTATATATGGTTAGTATGAAATGACATATCGTCTTTCATACGAAAGAAATGTAGAATGTTTATTTTAATTATCAATAAGAATATTACGGAATGTTTTAGATGAAACTTTTAGTGAACCATGAATTCGTTCATGAGCATATTATTTTTATTATTTATTTAAAATTATTATAATCTAGTTGACAAGGGAGAAGGATGGATTTATAATAAAGTCTATATTAAATAATAATTATTCTAATTTAAAGGTGAACTAATAATTGTTGTAAGGAGATGTATGTAATGAAATTAAGAGAAGAAATGCCAGAATTAAATGGTGCTACAGAATGGATAAATGATGAGGTGACAAAGGACGAGCTATTGGGGAAAGCTACATTAATTCATTTTTGGTCGGTAAGCTGTTATATGTGTAAAGAAGCTATGCCAGAAATCAATGAACTACGTGATGACTATGACGATGAATTAAATGTGGTTGCTGTTCACATGCCAAGATCAGAAGATGATTTAAACATTGAAGTAATTCGTTCAATGGCTTTAGGACACGATATTACACAACCAATCTTTGTTGATAGTGAACATAAATTAACAGATGCTTTTGAAAATAAATACGTTCCAGCTTATTATGTATTTGATGAAGAAGGAAAACTTCGTCACTTCCAAGCTGGTGGAACAGGAATGCAAATGCTAAAGAAACGCTTAAACAGAGTATTAGGCAAAGAAGAAAAATAAACAAATATGCAACAAGGGAGAAAAAGCTAACTAGCTGCTTCTCCCTTTTTTATTACAGGAGTGTTAAAGGTGCCTGGCACCTTTAACACTCCTGTAATATTTCTGTTTTGTTTGTAATGATACTGTTTCCGCCCATTTTATTATTATTTGTTAAACAGTTGTCACAAATAACATACGATATAATAATTTAGAATGAAGGCGGAGAGGCGAATGGTATCTAAACAAATTACTATCACTTTGAATGAAGATTTGTTTCCAAACGTTGCTAATTTTTTTGTACAACAAGCTAATAAGTTTCAATCAGACATAAAAGTCGTCAGGCATACTGCTACGATAGATGCAAAAAGTATTATGGGTTTGCTTTCCCTAGGTATTTCAAACGGTCATGTAATAACGATAAAAGCAGAAGGATTAGATGAAAAAGAAGCGGTAGAAGTTCTTTCATCTTTATTGAAAAATGAAATAAGTTTAAGTTAATAAAAAATCGGTTAAGGAAGAGAGGGGCATTTTGCTCCTCTTTTCCTTTTTTTCGTATATCGTTATTGTGGAATTTTCCAGTTACAATACAGTCATCTTTAATTACATCTCTTCGAATAGTTTTTCGTACTAGAATGGAACACACCTATTAAAAAGGAGAGGAAAAAGATGGTTAACAACCGAAACGCTTTTTTTGATAATGCAAAGTTTATCCTCATTTTCCTAGTTGTATTAGGACACGTAATATCCCCGTATCGAGGGAATGAGGAATGGTTAGGAGCTATTTATCATTTTATTTATATATTTCACATGCCAGCTTTTATTTTATTAGCTGGTTACTTTAGCCAAAACTTTCAAAAGAAAAAGTACTATACCAAAATAGTTACTCAATTACTTTTTCCGTATTTAATATTACAAACGGTTTACACAGTTTACTATAACAACTTGTATTCGAATACTGATTTTACTTTACAATATTTTACTCCACGATGGGCAATGTGGTTTTTACTTAGTATGATTGCATGGAAATTACTTTTACCTCTTTTCACTAAATTACGACCTGCATACGCAATAACACTCTCCATTATTATTGGTATTTCTGCAGGGTTTATCGAGGTACCTGACAGGTTCTTAAGCTTAGACCGAACGTTCAATTTTTTTCCGTTCTTTTTAATAGGTTATTATTTGTTTAATACTTCTGCTTTCGAGGAAATAAAAAAGAAGAAATGGTTAGTACCTGCAGTAGGAACATTAATTATTTCTTTTACTGTGGTGTATTTTATACTGGGTAATATAGTTGGAGCATCCATTCTATATGGCACATATACTTCAAGTTCGATGATCGATATCGTAATTCGGTTAGTTATGTATACAATTAGTTTACTTATAACTTTTTCTTTCTTTACAGTCGTGCCGATAAAAGAGAGGTTCTACACTGCTATCGGACAACGTTCGTTTTATGTTTATATACTACATGGATTTATCATTAAATGGGTTTTTGAAACGAACTTTGGCCAATCCATTCAGTCCGTTTTTGATTACCTTCTACTTTTCTTATTGAGTATTTTTGTTACTTGGTTTACAGGGAATAAGCTAATCGTATTTCTAGTTTCTAAACCATTTCAAGCACTAAGAAAATCGATGTGATTATAATAAAAGGGATGACGCCTAGTCATCCCTTTTACCATTCATAACACACTAGCCTTTATTTTGTACTGGCTTGCCTCCACCAAAGTAAAACAAACCGACTAGTAAGAAAATTGTCATAACGATTGTTGCGAAAATTAGAATGGCCACTGGTCCGAATTGATAAATTAGCGGCAATGATGCAGCGGTAAACAGCCCTCCGCCGACAAACGGCTCAAACAAAAGTTGTTTATATCCGAACCCTTCTAATGCAGGAGACTTATTTTCAGGATCGGCAATTTTCATTAATAATAGTCCAGTAGCTGTCATTCCCATCGCCTGCCCTAGGTCTCCAATTCCACGTTCGAACCAATATTGAGGAATCATTCGTGGAGCTAGCACAACAAAAGCGAAAACATTCCAAATAATTGCCGCAGTTGCTAAAATGAGAAACGGAGCAAGATTATCTCCTATTACGGCTAACGAAAGGGAAGCAAGAGCACTAACGATTAAAACATCTAATGAAAATCCAGAAATTCGATTAACAATTTCTCGATTAATGTAGCTTGCTTTACCAGTCTTATCTAAGTAAATCTGAATGAGCATTCCGCCAAACATTGCAAGTGGGAAAAGTGGGACGTACGGAAAGAGGTATGTTCCTGTCCAAGCTCCCCATGTTACTCTCTCTAATAATATTAATAGTTCAAGCAACACATATCCTAGAGCGATAGCAACACCAACTATTCCTAAATGAAAAGCTAGCGGTTCAATCGATTCGGTCCTTTTCGTTTCTTTTGCTGCCATTTCCCGCTCTTCTAGTTCAACTATTGCTTCTTGTTTTTCTTCTGAAAGAGAATCAGCATTTTTTACAAATTTAGCTCTACCAGTTCTTGCCCCCCAGTTAATTAAGATAATGCCAATAATGACACCAGAAATAATACCGATAGTAGCTAAACCTACCGCAAGATCAGCACCTTCTGCATAGCCTAAATCTTGAAAAGTCCCTGATAACCCTGCTGCTGTTCCATGCCCGCCCACGAAGCTAATTTCAATGAGAGCCCCAGCTAGCGGATTGACCCCGAAAAAAGGTGTTAAAACTAAAATTACTAATAGTAACCCTACAACGTATTGTCCCCAAGAAACGGTTTGTCCCATAATAACTTGAGGTCCAGCTATTAACCATATTTTCTTCAAATTAGGTACAACTTTCCCTAAGAAAAGTGCAGCAAAAACAATATTGATAAATAAACCAGGTAAAGTCCGCCATACATCTAAAATGAATAAAGGAAAAACGCCATCATAAAAAAACGAACTTTCATCAATAAAAGGATTTATTATTCTTCCTAAAACTTCTGGTCCAACTAGCAAAGCTACTATACCTGCAATAATAGAGCTAGGTAAAAATAATCTTTGCAAAAGTGGTGTTTTTACACGAATGATCTTTCCTAAAACTAATAATATTCCTAAAACGACAAAACTAAAACCGATCATATTTGCACTCAAAAAAATCCTCCTTTAAATATTTTTTTCTATGTATAATTCAGTTTTTCCATTCCCTCTCAAAACTTCTTTAAACATAAATACAATGGTAAAAGTGTGCATATGTTGTTATGAAAGGAAGGGATTATGATGACAAATAAAAAAATTACAACTGTTGGATATGTACTATATGCTTTTATGACATTTTTTGTATTATGGTTAGCTGTCAAGCTACAAAGAGACGTGTCTTTATATAGTATATCAAATTTTTCCTATTATCCTTATATTGTCTTTACTGTTATTTGTTCCTACGTATTAGGAATGTATTTTTCTATACCTCATCTATTAAAAGAAGTGTTATGGAAAGAGGGAGAGTGGTGTTTTAATCGAATGAAATTTCTCAGTTGGTCGTTACCATTATTGCTTCTATCTATCTTACCTCTAATCACATTTCGAAACTCTAATGCTTTAGAGTTAGTATTAACACAATCTAAAATGTTAATCTACTATGAAATGAATGGGTTGTTAATTGGTATTTTAGCTATTTATACATTTTTTACATGTATAAATAGAAGGCTATGTTAAAGTTCGTTGTTGATTTCCGTGCAAGGCTTCGCTTTCCGCGGGCGGTAAAACGGAAGGTTATTTTCACTGTCGTGAAAAAACCTACTCCTCGGCGCAAGCGCCTGTGGGTCTCCCGCTCCACGCTTTTCCCGCAGCACAAGGAAGGTTGCGAAGCGACACATCCTTCGTAAGAAAATGCGTATTCATTTTCGAGGAGTCTCAGCCTTGCACGGAAATCAACAGGATTAGTATTTAATTATCAACCATAAGCTTTATATAGCTAAAAAGAAAAGAAGAGTCCCTGTAAGAGGATGGCTCTTCTGATTAGAGAATCTGCACCTTTTCATCCTTGCTTCGTATCTTTTTTAGAAAGTGTTAGTTTATGAAAAGACCATTGACCAATAATGACAACTAAAGTAGCCATTGAAATAAGGGTAGGTAATATATGTGTTAATTTTGCTAATACACTAAAGAGTATCGTTAACGTAGCTGAAAAAAGAAGTAGTGTGAGGAAAGATACTTTTTGAAAGAGATGAGTTAAACAATAGCTTCCAAAAAAAATGAGGAAAGTTAAAAGTAGAAAAAACAGTACCGTTGAAAGAAAACCCATTCTTACATGCCTCCGTATTCTTCTAAAGTAAAAATAATGTTTTATTATTTTACACAATAATCGAGAGAGATATGTATGAAATCATAAAAAAACTTAGGATAGATTACTCCATCCTAAGTCAAAAAAAGGGATTAAAACATGACTTTGCATAAAGTGGAGGGGCAAACCTCGTGTGTCAAAAAAATGCAAAGTCTTTTAAGACATCCTCATTATAATTGGAATTTCTTACTATGACAAGTAATTGTATCTATATGACACAATTTTTTCGAAATTAAAATAATTTATTAATCTTCTTCAATATTTTGTAACTTTTTGTAAGTTCCTTCGTCTAATATTATGGGGGGACTGGTATAATGAAAAAATACATATTTTCTTTTGCATTTATCGTATTAATAGTAATTTCACTAAGTAGTTATAGTAAACAAGCTAATTCAGAAGCAAGAGATATTTTACGACTTTTTCCCGAAGCAAATATATTAATGTGGGAAGAAAAAATATATATTACGGATGTGGAATGGTTAGAAAACATTGATCTTGAGCAAGGTGAAAAGATTGGAAAAGTGACCAAACAAACAAAAAGAGCTAGGAACTTTAAAAATGGAACTTCTACTCACCTTCCCGTTGGCACTGAAATTTATCGTGCAGAAGGAAGAGATAGTTTTATCATTGTAATAGAGGGAGAGTCCAAAAAGAAATATGTGAATTTGCTAGATGGCTAGTTTACTATAGTTACTGAGGCAATCAAAAAAAGCAGCCATAGCATTAGCTAGACTGCTTTACTCGTCTCATTTAATTGAACCTTCTTTAAAAAGTTTAGACAAAGTTCATTAAAGACATCGCTTTGTTCAATGTTACAAACGTGTCCGCAATTAGGGATTATCTCCATAATGGAATTATCTTCATTTGCTACATAATTTACGGTATTATCTAAAAACATATGATCTTCCGAGCCAGAGATATAAATCTTTGGAATCGTATTTTTCGTTTTCATTAATTGTTCATAGGTCTTAAAGCATTTCAATCCTGAATGAATCCAACTGATATAAGCTTCTTTTGAAAGTTTATATGCTTCTTTCACAAATGCTTTTCGAGAATTAGAGTGATTTTTTTTAGGTAAAAGAACTCTAGCAAATACTTTATAAGGCACCATATGAGGTAAAATAGTTCGTACAGGATAAAGCATAGAAAGCTTAACGAGAACCTCTCCCCATTTTTTTAGCTTTGGTGTTGCACCACCAAGTATCATCGATTTAATTCTTTCCGGTGCAAGTATAGCTACCTCTTGCATGATAATTGTTCCTAAAGATATGCCGATAAAATGGGCAGACTTTATTTTAAGTTGATCCATCACTTTAACGGTTTGCTCTGAAGCATATTCAAATAGATTAGCACCGTCTATAAATGGTGATTTTCCATGCCCAGGTAAATCAAGTAATAATAAATTATAAGATTCTCTTAGTGGTTTTAATTGTTTATAAAAAATGGAGGCGTTTCCGCCGAAACCGTGTAAAAAGATAATCCATTCTTTTGAAGTTGCATGTTTTATTGTTTTATAGTGCATAGCGAACCTCACTGTCATTAAGTTTATATAAACGATATTTAATACCCTTACTGATAATTTTAAAACATTTAGTATACAGTATACACAAAATTGTATAGGTTTCTCAACCTATCATACTAGGAAAATATGAATATTTTCTTACAATCTATGAAAAAGAAACCACTTCTTACTAAATAATAGAAAAATAACTAAATATATACAAAAAGTTGTTGTGTTAATATTTGTTTTGGAAAAATCGTAAAATTTTGGAGGATTTAGCATGAAGAATTGGAAAAATATTTCCATCATTATATTGTCTTTAAGTGTTATTTTTTTGACCTTTAAACAATACGAAACAAATCAGTGGGAAAAAAGACAATTAAGCCTATATGTTAACCATTTGTACTATTCGATTGATGGTTTGCTATATTCAATAGAGCAAATAGTAAATGATCCAACTAATGAGTTAACAGAACAAAATGTTAAAATTATAGATCAGAAAGCTAGAGAGCTAGAACATATAACTAGGTCAGGTGTCTATGTTAATGAGGATCTATATAGAGGTTATGGGGCTAGTTATATTATACTCTTCGTTTTATACGGGGGGATAATTAATTCTAATGAGGTAGATGGCATTTGGAAAGATGGAAAGTATAACGAAGAAATGGGAGTAATGCTAGAGTATTTATATGAGGATATAAAGACTGTACATGCTATGTTATATTCAGAACAGACACGTCAAGAAAAAGAAAATGCTACAATAGATGATGTTAATAAAGTAGCAAAATATTTATCTTCAATAGAATCATTTCAATATTTATCAAAATATAAAAGACAACAAAATAGATAAGGTAGTTTTTATTATTAATACATTTCAAGCGGTTGATTTCCGCGCAAGTCGTAGACTCCTGCGGGAGTAGCGGGGGACTGGAGACCCCACAGGCGAAGCCGAGGAGGCTTGCGCGGAAATCAACAGCGTGTTTAAAAGAACCTACTTTGAAAAATTTGTACCAAATGGGATAAGATAAATTATAGAGAATATTATTAAAACAAGGGAAGTGGCAAAATGCCTTCGATTGTACTTTTTGATGGTGTTTGTAATATGTGTAATGGTGTTGTTAAATTTATTTTTAAAAGGGATAAAGATAGAGAGTTTTATTTTGCTTCTTTACAGAGTGATAGAGGACAACGAATACTTAAAGAACATCATGGAAAACAGGTGGATAGTGTTGTTTTACTTCGTGATGGCCAGCTGTATTATTTTTCAGATGCTGCCCTGCATATAGCTAAAAAGCTGGACGGTGGATGGAAGTTGTTTTTTATTTTTATCGTCATTCCAAGAAAACTTCGCGATTTAATTTATAAATTTATAGCCAGGAATAGATACAAATGGTTCGGAAAGAAGGAAGAATGTATGCTTCCAACGAAAGAAATGAGAGAGCGTTTTCTAGAATAGAATTTGTAAAAGTGGGGAGATAAAAATGAATCCTTTTTTTGATCCGAGTAATGCCTCTAATAGTTCTATCTTTTTTTCAACTTCACATATTGTTGTACTTGGTGTTATGTGCATACTTATCTCATTATTGTATATCTTTAGAAAACAAAAGTGGATGAAGTCGAAAATAAGGTGGGCGATTTTACTATTACTTATTATCACGGAGCTTGGATTGAATATTTGGTATTTCTCAACAGATTATTGGAACGTTATGTATACATTACCGTTTCAATTATGTTCCATTAGTATTTATTTATGCGTATGGATGCTCCTGTTCAAACAGAAACTTATTTTTGAAATGGTTTATTTTCTAGGGTTAGGTGGAGCAACTCAAGCGTTACTTACTCCAGAACTATTTTTTGACTTTCCTCATTTTAGATTTTTACATTTTTTTATTGCTCATATTTGTATTATTTTAGCAGTGTTATATATGGTTTGGGTGGAAAAGTATAAAATAACTTTTTCTTCCTTGTGGAAAGCGTTCTTATGTTTACAAATAGTCGCTGCCTTTGTATTTTTAATCAATAAGTGGACATTAGGAAACTACATGTTTTTAGCAAGAAAACCCGAAAACCCTAGTTTAATTGATTTGTTAGGTCCATACCCGTGGTATATCTTATCCTTACAAGCAGTTGTACTAGTAGTATTCTTCTTACTATATCTCCCTTTTTCCCCCATTTGGAAAAAGAGTATAAATGTTAAGAAACAACAAGAAAGCAACTAAAGAAAGGTGCCGGCAAGTTTAATTTGCCATCACCTTTCTTTTTTATTTGGCTATGTTAAAGGTTGCTGTTGATTTCCGTGCAAGGCTTCGCTTTCCGCGGGCGGTAAAAAGGAAGGTTATTTTCACTGTCGTGAAAAAACCTACTCCTCGGCGCAAGCGCCTGTGGGGTCTCCCGCTTCTCCCGCAGGAGTCTCAGCCTTGCACGGAAATCAACAGGTAAGTATATAAATATCAACACTAAGCTTTAACACAACCTTTTATTTAATAAGCTTACTCTTAATGAATTTATATGCTCCGAAAAAGATAAAGGCGAACGCTGTTACTATTACAATATCAATTAAAATTTGCATGTTTTCTTGTCCCTTCGGTTATATTCACTAACTCTTATTTTACTAATGAAACATAATAGAAACAAGGTTAAGTAAGTATTATGTTGTAATAATTGAAATATTTCTGTAAATATTTCGTAAAATATTCTGTCAAATGATCTCCTTCATACATAACTTGTATTAAGGAAGGAGGAGTTAATAAGTGGAAGAAATTCGTCATATGCTTTTGTTGCTTTCGTTCATATTATTGTTTTTCTATGGACTATTAGCTGGTTTAACGTACACAAGTATCCAGACTCAAATAGATAAAATGGAAGTGTTAGAGGAACAGTATATCCAACTTGAAGAGTCTGGAAATACTCCATACGTTTTTAAGCAAAGCTATATAAGAGAATTTACAACGTACGAGAGATTGCAGTCAAGGATGCAATCGTTCTGGATGAAATGGATTTTCGATTTTCCTGATTTTAAAAGTCCATAATCAAATACCACCATTTCGGTGGTTTTCTATTTTTCTTTTCTTTATAATAAATATAATAAAAAGGTTGAGGGTGAAGGACTTGGAAACTTTTATACATGTAGTTTTATATGCAATTTTATTTGTAAGTATCATTTCTTCCATATACGGTTGGTTTAAGGTGAAAGTGTTTTTTTATAACAAAATTTATATAGTACCCTTTTTGTTTTTTCAAATTGGAACGTTTTTACTGACAATCGCAGTTTTCATTATTAGAGGATGGACTGGGTTAGATGTTGGAATTATTGGCTTTCTCTTTATGGGTATTGGACTCATTTCAGGTACATCTATATACATTATAAAAAAACTAAAAGGAAACATGTAAATAAATACGGTTAGTAGGAGGAACAAAATGTTTGATGAAATTCAAGACCATTTAAAACATAATTTGAATATCCTTTTTGTTGGATTCAACCCTAGCATTCGGTCAGGCGAAACAGGTCATCATTTCGCAAATCCAACTAATCGTTTTTGGAAAGTTTTATACAGGGCTAATATTACGCCAATCTTATTAGAAGGTGAAGAAGACTATAAGCTGCTCGAGTTTGAATGTGGGCTTACAAACATTGTGGCTAGGCCAACCAAAGCAGCAACTGACATTACGAAAGAAGAGTATGAGGTAGGAAGAGTTATCCTAAAGGAGAAAATAGAAAAGTACAAGCCGAAAGTAGTTTGTTTCGTTGGAAAAGGTGTTTATGAGCAATTTGCGCAAAAAAAATCTGTTCCATGGGGAAGACAAGATGTTTCCATCGTAAAAGGGACGATTGATTTTGTAGCACCTTCTTCAAGCGGATTAGTTAGAATGAGTATAGATGAGATTACCGATATATATAAGCAAATTCATAATTTATTCTAGTAAAGGGATGAATCTGCTAAATAGATTCATCCTTTGTGCTATTGCGAATCCTTTGGTGCCACTAACTCTACTTTCATTCGATCAGGGTCTTCAAAGAATACAGCATAATAATTTGGTCCACCAGCATATGGGTGCTTCTCTTTATATAGAACGGTGTAGCCTTTCATTTCCAATTTAGTTGTTAGCTCGTCAACCTGTTGTTTTGATTGTGCGTGAAAAGCAAGGTGATTTAATCCAACACGGCATCGGTGATATGGAATTCCTAAATGTTTTGCTTCAGCTTGAACAAACACAATATATGTTTCATTCTTCTTCCAACTAACACCTAATTCCCATTCTTGATATTTATCATAGTTTAGTTCTTCTCCTAACAACCAATCCCAAAACAGTCGACTCTTTTTTAAGTCAGATACGTATATTTCAATATGATGAATCATAATCCTGCACTCCTTTTTAAAAAAGAATATCATATTTTTGAATATTTTTGAAAGTTGATATTACAGATTATGGGAGCATGATATATACTAGAATAGTAGAACGGTTGAGAAGAGGAGAACCATTGAAAAAGAAGTTATTAAAACTTATTAAAGTAATAGGAATCCCACTCGTAATCTTTTGTAGTATATATGTATTAACAATTCATTTAGTTATTAGCAATACAGCAAATAAACAACCGCCAGATGATTTAGATTACATCGTTGTGCTTGGTGCGAGGTTACATGGCGAAACAATGTCTCTTGCCTTGCTATATAGAGTAGAAGCAGCTTTGAAATATTTACAAGAAAATCCAAATACGTATGTCATTGCATCTGGTGGACAAGGTCCTGGCGAAACCATTACGGAAGCGGAAGCGATGAAAAGATATTTTGTGAAAAATGGGATAGCAGAAGAAAGAATAATAGAGGAGAAAAGATCTACTACCACTTTAGAAAATCTTTCGTACTCTAATGAATATATAAGTGAAGGATCTTCAGTTGGTATTGTAAGTAATGATTTTCATCTATTTAGAGCAAGCTTTATTGCTAAACGGTTAGGTATACATCCATACACCATTCCAGCCAAAACCCCAACTGTCGCTAAACCTAAATCATGGAGTAGAGAATACATAGCTGTTATTAAATCATACCTTTATGATAGGTAAACAATAGAAATGTAATTCACATTCCTGTAAACTATTAATAGAGAAATGAAAGGGAGTTATACATATGTTATTAAGGAAACTAATCATCTTAACTTTCATTACTTTATTACTTTCTGCTTGTGCAGAAATAAGTATGGAAGAGGAAGACAAAATTATTGTGGATGCTTTTCATATTATGGACTATATAAAGGGCAGTAAATGGGAAGAGCTATCAGAGCATGTACATGAAGACGTAGGTTTACTTTTCTCTTTATATGCAAATGTATATGAAAACGACGTTGTCTTTTCAAAAGAGCAAGTGGCACATATTGAAAAAGACACTGAAGTATACAATTTCGGTCATCACTTTGCTACAGATCATACGTATGAAATGACCGCAAAAGAATTTATTCAAGAAGTATTATTACGTCATGAGATTGGAATAAACAAAGGACAGGAAATTGAATACAGTGACACAGCCTTTAACACTTCTCAAGTGAAAAGTGCAGGCATTATTAATAATATTCATGAAGTGTACCCTGAAGCTTTCTACGTTGAATTTTATAGTCCTTCAACAGGAGAAATGGTTGAAGAAGATTGGCAGGCCCTTCGGTTTGTATTTCAAAAAGAGCGAAGACATTGGTATTTAGTTGCTATCGTGAGAGATGTTCATTCTCCTTAATCTAGGAACAATTTAAGAAAACTATCATTTTTTCTATGAATCACTGCATATAATGTAGTGATTCTTTTTTATTTTTGGACAACTTGTTGAAAAAATAAGTGTTTAACTATGTGCGTCGGTTAAAAATCCCATTTATAAACAATTCAACTACTATTCTTACTAAGTAATTATTATAGGGGGAAAAAATACATGATTAATGAGAAACCTACTATTTGGGACCATCCTATATGCCTTTTTGGAATACCGACTCTAATTATGACAGGTGGAGTATTTTTATTAGTGATGACAAATGCACGGAACGGAGCACTGCAGTTTATTCCTACGATTTTTATTTTACTCGGTTTGGCTGAATTAGTTCGTTCTGTTGCTAGAATGCAATATGTGCTTACAAGAAGGCAACAAACGGAGATAAACCAGAAAAGTGGATATGGAACTTACATATTAAGTTTTATCACGACTATTATTTCTATCCTGTTTTTTGTTATGGGAAAAATGACACTAGAATCGGTTTTATATATTCAATTAAGTATCGCCATATTAATTTATCCTATCTTACAACTAGTATTTATTGTAAGAGACAGCTAAGTTTTAACGATCAATCTACTTTCATAGTGTATCAAAGATAGACTAATAGAAAACATCATTAGGAGTGAATAGAAAATGAGAGGGAAATCTATTGTTTTTACATTTATTGGTGTAATATTAGTAGCAAGTTTTCTGCTTTTATGGAACCCTCATGTTCGAGGTGTTGTTAAGATACACGCTACGAATTCTTCTTATGCATTACTTACGGATTCAGGTAATAAGGAAACAGTAATGAGTAAATGGGATGATGGGGAAGGACTATTTACTATACTAAACGAATTAGAAACAAATGGGTGGCAATTAGAAGAGCAAACGGGCAATTTATTTTTATATGTTAAGTTAGAAGAAGTAAAAATAGTTACCATTAAAAAATGGACAAACCATTATGTAGTTGCAGAAATAGTCACAGGGGGATAAGAAGATGAAACAAACGCCAACTCTCGAGTCAGATAGATTGCTTTTAAGAAAATTGAAAATGAGTGATGCTTCAACAATATTTCGTTATTTCTCAAATCCTGAAATGACGAAATATTATGGAATGGAACCGTTTGTAACAATTATTGAAGCAGAAAAATTCATTAAAGACTTTTTAGATGAATATACGCTTATTTTAAGATGGGGAATAGTGGAGAAAAGCACAAATAAGTTAGTTGGAACATGTGGATACCATGCTATTTCAGAAAAACATATGCGTGCAGAAATTGGTTATGAGATTGACATAGCTAGTTGGGGGAGTGGGTACGCAACAGAAGCTATTACTAAGTTAGTTGAATACGGGTTAACCGAAATGAAATTACATAGAATCGGTGCAAACGTGTTTCCAGAAAATAAGTCTTCAAGAAGGGTATTAGAAAAAATAGGATTTAAACATGAAGGGCTGCTCCGTAATTATTTATTCCAAGGTGGTAAGTCTCACGATGCAAATGTCTTTTCTATCATTAACACTCCTTCTTAACTATAATCTCATTCTTCAGACGGATAAATATTCATTCTTGTATACGAAGAATTAATTCCAACTCTGTAATAAACTATACATAATAAGTTTTAGATGAGAATTTGGGAGGAGAATCATATAATGCAAACGGAACAAAAATACGATGATTTACGAATAAACGGTAGTATGGTTGTAACAGGTGGGACATTTAACACTGTAGCTGTAAATGGTAGTGCTACTTTGAACGGAGATATTCATTGTAAAGAATTTAAGATAAATGGTACATGTGAAGTAAAAAGAAGTCTTAAAACGGAAAAGGGTACTGTTCGTGGTAACGCTGAAATTAAAGAAGATTTATATGTTGGCGATTTTAATATTTACGGAAATGCTTCCATGAAAGGGAATATGTTCGCCTCTATTATTAACGTGAAAGGGGCTTGTGATGTCGGAGAATCATTATCTGCTGAACATATTCAAACATATGGTAGGTTAAGAGTTGGAGAGAATTGCCAAGCAGAAGATTTTTATTCAGAAGGTTATTTTGAAATTGGTGATACTCTAAAAGCTAACTCAGTGGAATTAATTATGCGTAATCATTCAAAAAGCTCTGTAGAAAAAATATTTGCCGAGAAAGTACATGTTAAAATGCAAGAGGACAACACGTTAGTAAAAGTGTTGAAATCAATATTTTCAAGTAGCACTTCTCGTGGAAGGTTAAAAATCGAAGAAATTCACGGTGAAACCATCACATTAGAAAATACTAAGGCAGAACTGGTAAAAGGTAACAATGTTACACTAGGAAAAAATTGTATAGTAGAACTAGTAGAATATAGTGACACGTTAAACATAGTAGCTAATGCAATAGTCAAAGAATCACGTAAGATCGAAAAATGAATTTTTAGAAGCGTAAGCATAGTTTATTGCTTTCTCTTTTTTTTATGGTATAAGGTTTTTTACGTTAGAAAAGGGTAAAATAAAGTAGTATATTTTGGATTAACAAGAAAAGGTTGTATATAATGTACCTATAGTACATGAAATAAAGGAGGAATTAGTTTTGCCTAAAGCTGAAGAAAAATTAAATCAATCATTAATAGACCTTTTACAAGGTGAGAAAATTGTTTCATTAATTACAACAGATAGTAAGTCAAATAAGCCAAACTTAAGTATCGTATCATGGTTAGTAGCTCATCAAGACGGAAAGACAATTAAATTTGCACTTGGCCATAAAGCAGAAAGCGCATTTAATATTGAGAAAAACCCTGACCTAATACTAGGTGTAATTGGGGCAGGGAGCTGCTACTCTATAAATGGTAAAGGAACGGTATCGGATACCATTGATAAAACGATGAAATACAAAATGGTAACCGTTGAAGTAGAATCAGTAGAAGATGTTATTTTTTATGGTGGAAAAATCACATCAGAACCAAACTATGAAAAAACATATGATGCAGAATTAGCGAAAAAACTCGATGATGAAGTTTATGAAATGTTAAAAAACTAATACTTTTGTGCGAGCCTTTACACAGAGGCTCGTTTTTTATATACACTATATAATCTTTATAAATAGTATTAAAGTAGTAATTATTTGAAAATTTCTATGTTTTTTCTTTATATATTTTTTTTCTTTGATAAAATGAAAGGAGAAATGTCGAAAAAAGGCGAATTGATACATGGTATTTGTTTGTAGGAGTGATTATAGTGAGTAACTGTAATGGAGAAAAAATAGAGAAATCCATATCAAATTTAATTCAAAATCTAGGACAACTTTATGAGAATTGGTTTACGTTAAAATTTGTCCCACCAAATGAATTTATCGTCATGGAGAAAAAAGTAGGAATTGGTACATTTACAGAATGGTCTCCAACGGTAGGTAATGAAATTGTGGTAGAAAGTATATTTCCAAAGTTACAAAAAAAGCTACGAAATGTGATGTTTTCGTTACAAACATCTACATATCGTGAATCGATCATAAGTAATCAAAAATCACTCGTGATAGATATAAACATCGTTCCATTTCAAATAGAAAAAGAGTTTTTATTTGTTATATTATGTAAGGATGTAACAAAAAAGGTTCAACAAGAGGCGGAAAACAAAGAAGGATTAAAAAGGTTACAACGCGCTTTACTTCTTGAGTATGAAATGAAAACAGCTATCCGCAAAAAAGAATTTGAAGTATATTACCAACCTAAGTTACATATGAAGGCCAATAAAGTAAACTTTGAAGCGTTAATTCGTTGGTTTAATCCGAGAATAGGGGAGATTGAGCCGTCAGAATTTATCCCATTAGCAGAGAAATATAAATTAATTGAACCAATTACTAGTTATGTTTTTGAAAGAATTGTATCTGAATATGCTGTATTATCAGGAACTTTCCCTAATGCAGTAGTAGCGATAAACCTTTCTCCAGATTTGTTAACAAAGAAAGAGTGGATAAACAGCCTTCCTTCCCTGCTAAATAATTTTGGAGTGCAACCTTCTTCTTTTGAATTAGAAATAACAGAAAAATTTGTACATGCTAATGAAAGTATAAAAGAAGGTATGGAAACGTTAATATCATATGGATTCACCATTACATTGGATGATTTTGGATCAAAATACTCTTCTTTACAATACTTACAAGAAATTCAGTGTCATAAAGTAAAAATAGATAAAGTGTTCACTAGAAATTTGCAAACTGTCATAGAAGAAAGGAAAATATTTAGAAAAATAATTGATTTTTCTCATAGTTTAAATCTAGAGGTAGTAGCAGAAGGAATGGAAAGCGAACAACAATTTGAAACGTTGTTTTCATATGGATGTGACGAATTGCAAGGCTTTTGGATTGATAAACCGATGGCCTTAACGTCTTTGTTAAAGAAGGCGACAAAATATTCAATGTTAATAGAACAAAGAAAAAAATGAACATTAAGAAACGCTAAGTGAGCCAATGACTTAGTGTTTTTGCTTTGTATACGAAATTTTATGATGATTAGAAAAGGAAGAACATTCTTTTTGACGAATTAGTAAAGAACGGCTTACCATAGGTTGTAGTTAATAGTAGCAAACCTTGTATATAGACATAATCTGAAAAAAACGAGTGGTGTATATGAATTTTAATGAATTTTCACAAAGATGGCACAATCGATTGCTTAGTAGAAAAAACAATATTAGAGCAATTATTCTCTTTTATATTTTCTTCTTTATTACGTTTATGAGTTTTTATTTAACAATAGGAGTAGGAAAGTGGTTTGATGTATTATTTATCGTTTTAACCGCATTACTTACAACCTTTGTTGCCTACTATGGATTTTATTTTATTATTTGGATATTTAAAAGCTTTCCCAATTACTTCTTAGCTTTACTAGCTGCAGTTACTCTAACTTCTTATGTAGTTAGCCTATTCTTAGGTCCGTTTTTTGCCTATATTGCATATGGAATTATAGGTATAAGTGGATTGACTGCAGTCATTTTCTATCTCTTAAGAAATATTCAATTGAACATTTTTGTCAAATGTGCTATTGGATTATTCGTTTTTTCCATTCACATATTAGGCATTTGGATCGTTGCCAACCCTGGTACAGAAGGACAATGGAACAATACAAACATAAAAGAAAAGGGAGAATATAATCAATTACTGGACAGTGGTCCATACAATGTACAGGCATTTACATATGGTAGTGGTGATGATAAACAGCGAAGCGAATATCAGGATGGTATTACATATCAGTCAGATAAAGTAAATATACGTTCTTTTACTGTTCAACCGAAAGGATTGAATAAAAAATTTCGAGAATGGTTTTGGGGTTTTGACTTTTCTAAAGTTCCGTTAAACGGACGAGTTTGGATGCCAGAATCACAAATCGAACGATTACCACTAGTGCTAATCGTTCATGGAAATCATAACATGGTGAAGTTTTCAGATGAAGGGTACCAATATCTTGCTGAACATTTAGCTAGCAATGGCTATATAGCAGTAAGTGTGGATGAAAATTTTTTAAATTCGAGTAAACTTGGCCATGTTGGTTGGGATAATGCTGCAAGAGCATTAGTGTTATTAAAGCATTTAGAACAGTGGGAAAAATGGAATAATGACAAGGACCATGAGCTGTATAATAAAGTGGACTTTGAAAAAATTGCGCTAATCGGGCATTCAAGAGGTGGGGAAGCTGTTAGCCTTGCTGCCTTGTTTAATGAATTAACTCTCTTTCCTAACAATGCAAGAGTATCGTTAGACTTTAACTTTAATATAAAGTCTATCATAGGCTTATCCCCTGGTGATAGACGATTTCAACCAGGAGGAAAGCCAACCGAACTACAGAATATAAATTACTTAACGTTGCAAGGATCAAATGATACAGACCATACAACGTTTAACGGGATGAGGCAATACGAGAAAGTAAGTTTTTCGGATGACTTTGACGGGTTTAAAAGTAGCATATATATATATGGTGGAAATCATGGACAGTTTAATACAAGTTGGGAAACAGACCGGACGGCTCCGTACTCATGGATAGTGAATAGAACAGAAGTAATTGACCCTAATATGCAAAGAAGAATTACACAATTTTATATACTTTCTTTTTTAGAAGCAACGTTAAATGATAAACAAGAGTTCCGGGGATATTTCTCTAATAAACAAAGTGCGTTATCAAACATTCCAACAGATATTTTACGTATACGCTATGAAGATAGTACGTTCCTACCTATTGCTACGTTTGAGGAAGATGTTGATGTTACAACGACAACTATCGATGGTGGGGAGATTATTGGAACAGGTATGCGTGTATGGAGAGAGGCTGCTATTTTACTGCGAAATAGTGAACCGCAAGAAAATCAAGCAGTGAAATTAGGATGGCAACAGTCCAATGCCAGGTATGTTGTAAAGCTTCCAATAGAAGCATTAGTAAATGCAAATAGCGATACTGTTTTACGTTTTGATGCCATTCAATTACATGAAGAGAAGTATAGACAGTTCGGGGTGCCATTGAAGGAAGAAGTGAAAAATGAAGCTATACCAATTACAGTTGCGTTAAGACCTTCTGGTGTTCAAAGACATGATAGTAGAATTGCTACAAATATATGGATTGAACCAACCTATTCATCCAACCTTTATAAATGGAACTGGTGGAATAACTTGTTAGGCAATAAGTATGAACATGTATTACAAACTTATGAAATACCTCTTTCGACGATAATAGACTCTTTTAAGTCTAAAAATTACGATGACATTGTAGAAATTGAGTTTCAGTTTAATCATGGAAATAATGGATTAATTTATCTTGATCAAATTGGTTTTTCGCAAAAATAATATACACATTAGCTCCCGAAAAAGTATGTTATAACATCATGCTTTTTCTGGGAGTTTTTTGTGTGAGTTAGAAACTATCTTACATAGGGTATGGAATTTAGTATTTATTACAAACTATTATAGAAACAAAAGAGTTGACTATCTTGTATATACAAGATAATATTTATTTTGAGTTGTATATACAAGTTTCGTGTTTTTATTGTTGTAAATGTAAGCGGTTATTTACAAACTACTGGAGGTTTTATATATGTTTAAAAAACTATTCGGACTAAAAGAAGAAACAACACAAGTAAAAGAAGAAGGGATTTTTGCCCCGTTGTCTGGAAAGGTTGTGGAATTAGAAAATGTTCCTGACCCAACTTTTTCTCAAAAAATGATGGGCGACGGACTTGCCATTGAACCTACAGAAGGTAAGGTAGTTTCGCCGGTTGATGGTGTAATTGTTCAATTCTTTCATACAAAACATGCTATTGGAGTTAAATCAAGAGCGGGTGCTGAGATTTTAATTCATGTTGGTTTAGAAACAGTAGCTATGAATGGAGAAGGATTTGAAGGCCATGTGAAAGAAGGAGACAAAGTTAAGGTGGGAGATCTACTAATAACTTTTGATTTAGCCTTGATTAAAGAAAAAGCAGCAAGTACCATTACTCCAATCGTAATTACTAATGGAGAAATAATTGACCAAATGGAAAAGAAAACAACAAATGATGCAATAAAAGGTGAAACAGAAATAATTCATTTTTCTGTAAAGGGATAAATTACAGGGGGAGCTATTAATGGATATTAGAAAATCAACAGAGCAAATTATTGAAGCAATCGGAGGAAAGGAAAACATTAGCGCTGCAACACACTGTGTAACTAGACTTCGATTAGCTTTACATGATGAAGGTAAAGTAGATCAAGATGCATTAGAAAAAATTGATGTTGTAAAAGGTTCTTTTTCCACTAATGGACAATATCAAATTGTTATTGGTAATGGAACAGTTAATAAAGTTTACAAAGAAATGGTAACCCTTACTGGGATTGGTGAAGTTTCAAAAGATGAAGTGAAAAAGGCTGCTGAGAAAAATTTAAATCCAATACAGCGCGCAATAAAAGTATTGGCAGATATCTTTATTCCAATTTTGCCAGCAATCGTTACAGCTGGTCTATTAATGGGGATAAACAATTTATTAACGAATGCAGGTATTTTTTATGATAATGCTTCTGTGATACAAATGCATCCACAGTGGGCAGACTTAGCTAACATTATCGATCTCATTGCAAATACAGCATTCGTATTCTTACCAGGGCTAATAGGTTGGTCAGCTGCAAAACGATTTGGCGGAAGTGAGTTACTTGGTATCGTTTTAGGGCTAATGCTAGTTCATCCAGGTTTATTAAATGCTTGGGGTTACGCAGAAGCACAACTTGAAGGTGAGATGGAAGTTTGGAACTTGTTTGGATTCGAAATTGATAAGGTTGGTTATCAAGGACAAGTTTTACCCGTTTTATTTGCAGCCTTTGTATTGGCGAAAGTAGAAAGGTTTTTAGCTAAACGTGTGCCAGATAGTTTTCACTTGTTAGTTGTACCACCAATTACTTTATTGTTTACTGGATTTTTAACATTTATAGCAATCGGTCCTATTACGTTTACAGTTGGTAATTTCTTAACAGGAGGATTCGTTTCCTTATTCGAAGCTGTGCCGTTTTTAGGTGGTTTAATTTATGGAGGCTTTTATGCACCATTAGTAATTACAGGTATGCATCATACTTTCTTAGCAGTTGATTTCCAATTAATTGCAACGATTGGCGGAACTTTCTTATGGCCAATGGTAGCTTTGTCTAACATTGCGCAAGGATCTGCAGCATTTGCAATGATGTTTGCGACGAAAGACGAAAAGCTTAAAGGTTTAGCTTTAACATCTTCTATATCTGCATGGCTTGGAATAACAGAACCTGCTATGTTCGGAGTAAACTTGCGATATCGTTATCCGTTTATTGCAGCAATGATTGGTTCAGCAACAGCAGGTATTATCATTACAATTGCCGGTGTATTATCACCAACAATCGGAGTAGGTGGACTACCAGCATTCTTCTCCATCCCGAATGAATTTTGGCCAATCTTCTTCTTAGGAATGGGGATTGTACTAGTAGTACCATTCACACTTACATTTATCATTGCAAAATTCAAAAAAGAAAAAGGCAGTTAAATTTGGCTATGTTATTGCTTAAGGTATATTTTAATTAATTATAAGCTGTTGATTTCCGGGCAGGCTGAGACTCCTGCGGGAGAAGCGGGAATCGGGAGACCCCACAGGCGCTTGCGCGCCGAGGAGGCTTCCGGCCCGCCCGCGGAAAGCGAAGTCTTGCCCGGAAATCAAAAGCGATCTTTAACCCAACATTAAAATAAAAAAACCAGACCCCTTGTGTACACATCGCGAGGGGTCTACTTCCTAAATTTAACTAGAGGTGAAAAAATGAACTTACAAAATAAACATAATCCATGGTGGAAAAAATCGGTCGTTTATCAAATTTATCCGAAAAGTTTCAACGACACATCCGGAAATGGTGTAGGAGATATTCAAGGCATTATAGAAAAATTAGACTATTTAAAAGAGCTCGGCGTAGATGTGATCTGGCTTACACCAGTCTATAAATCACCACAACGTGATAATGGATATGATATTAGTGACTATTTCTCGATTCACGAAGAGTACGGAACAATGGATGACTTTGAACAGTTATTACATGAAGCTCACAATCGTGAAATAAAAGTCATTATGGATATCGTAGTTAATCATACTTCTACTGAACACGAATGGTTTCAGCAAGCAAAGCAATCTCATGATAGCCCTTATAGAAATTACTACATATGGAAAGACAGTAAGACAGATGGAAGCGAGCCAACAAATTGGGAGTCAAAGTTTGGTGGAAATGCATGGGAATATGACGAAAAAACAGGTCAATGGTACTTGCACTTATTCGATGTAACACAAGCTGATTTAAATTGGGAAAACGAAGAACTGAGAGAAAAACTATATGAAATGATGACCTATTGGTTTGAAAAAGGGGTCGATGGATTTCGTCTAGATGTTATTAATTTAATCTCAAAGGACCAAAGCTTTCCAGATGATGACGGTTCCGTTCCCCCAGGTGATGGAAGGAAATTTTATACAGATGGACCTCGTGTACACGAGTTAATGCAAGAAATGAACAAAAAGGTTTTTTCTAAATATGATAGTATGACGGTTGGGGAAATGAGTTCAACAACGATAGACCATTGTATTAAATATACAAGACCTGACCGAAATGAATTAAGTATGACGTTTAATTTCCACCATTTAAAAGTAGACTATCCAGGCGGAGATAAATGGACAGTGGCAGACTTTGACTTCCTACAACTAAAAGATATTTTATCAACTTGGCAAGAGGAAATGTACAAAGGTGACGGTTGGAATGCACTCTTTTGGTGTAATCATGATCAACCGAGAATTGTTTCAAGGTATGGTGATGATAAAAAGCACCATATCGAATCAGCTAAAATGCTTGCAACTAGTATGCATTTAATGCGAGGAACTCCTTATATTTATCAAGGCGAAGAGTTTGGAATGACAAACCCTGGTTATGTAAAACTCTCCGACTATCGCGATGTTGAATCATTAAATATTTTTAAAATAAAAACAGAAGCTGGTATGAGCGAAGAAGAGGTTTTGGAAATCCTTCGTCATAAATCAAGGGACAACTCACGTACGCCTGTACAATGGAATGGAGAAAAACATGCAGGGTTTACAACGCATGAACCATGGATTCCTGTTGCGTCTAATTATAAGGAGATTAATGCAGAAGAAGCATTAAAAAATCACGACTCCATCTTTTATCACTACAAAGAACTAATTAGGTTGAGGAAAGAGTACGATATTATTACGACAGGTGATTTCGAATTAATTTTAAAAGATCACCGAGAAATATTTGCTTATATTCGTAATGGAGAAAATGAAAAACTTATTGTCATAAACAATTACTACGGTAAAGAAACACAATTTACTTTGCCTAGTAATGTTGAAATAGGGTCCCATAAAGTAAACGTTTTACTTTCTAATTATAATGATAGCACTACGAACATAAACCAATTTACCTTACGACCTTACGAATCTGTTGTTTATCATTTAACGATGTAATGATAAGATACATTCAGATGCATCAATTATTATGATACGAACACAGGTGATTAAAATAATGAATAATAAGTACAGTTCCATTTATGAATATTTTGTAGATGAAATAGAAAATAAAAATTTGAAACCTGGTTTTAAACTGCCATCAGAACATAAGTTAATGGAGCAGTTTGATACATCAAGAGAAACAGTAAGAAAAGCATTAAGCTTATTAGCTCAAAATGGTTATATACAAAAAATACGTGGTAAAGGGTCAGTTGTATTAGAACTTAATAAATACAACTTTCCGATTTCAGGTTTAGTTAGTTTTAAAGAGCTTTCCTCTAAAATGGGTAGGAAGTGGGTAACAGAAGTTCATGCATTGGATATTATCCAATCAAACAACGTGTTACAAACCAATTTACAATGTAAAGAAAATGAAAAAGTATGGGGTGTTATAAGAACTAGAAGTGTGGATGGGGAAAAAATAATACTAGACAAAGATTTTTTCTTACAAACACACGTGGAACAGCTTACAAAAGAAATTTGTGAGACTTCTATTTATGAATATTTAGAAGAGGATCTGCAATTACAAATAAGCTTTGCGAAGAAAGAAGTTACAATTGAAGAAGTAACGGAAGAGGATAAACGTCTATTAGATTTAAATGGTCATACACATATCGTAGTCGTGAAAAATTTTGTTTATTTAGACGACGCTACACTTTTTCAGTATACAGAATCAAGGCATCGACTAGATAAATTTAAATTTGTAGACTTTGCAAGAAGAGTGAAGTGAAATAACAGCTCTACATCCCATTTGGTTGGATGTAGAGTTGTTTTTGTGTGAAAAGATATAATTATACTAAATAGTTTTCAAAACTTGAAAAATGACTATGTAAACCGATATATAATAAAGATAAACATCGAATGGGGAAGGGCGTACAGTATGAATAATAAACGAGAAATTTTATTAGATACAGGGACAAACGAAGTAGAATTTTTAGAATTTTATTTAGAGAATTCTAGCTTTGGTATAAATGTGTTAAAGGTAAGAGAGATAATTCAACCGATAGCTGTAACGAAAATTCCACATGCACATCCTTTTATAGAAGGAATTGTAGAATTACGAGGGGAAGTTCTTCCTGTAATTAAACTACGAACAGCATTAAATCTTCCTGATAATAGTGATGCAAAAAATGACAAATATATTATTACAGAATTTAACCAGATGAAAATTGTCTTGAGAGTAGATCACGTCACACAGATTCATCGTTTAACATGGGAGAAGATGGAGAAGCCAACAACAATTAATAGTGGTCTAAATCATTATGTTACTGGTGTTGTAAAATTAGAAGATAAGATGATGCTATTATTAGATGTAGAACAAGTAATGTATGAAATTTATCCTAATTTAACAAAAGTGAATATGACGAATGAACATAAACAAAAAAGAAATACTAAAAAAGTTGCACTAGCAGAAGACTCTCCTATGTTACGTCAGCTTTTGTTAGACACGTTGCAAGAAGCGGGGTATACACACGTTAAGTTATTTGAAAATGGTGCGGAGGCATGGCATTATTTCGAGGAAAAAGTGAAAGAGGGTAAAGAGAAATTGGATATCCTAATAACAGATATTGAAATGCCTCAGATGGATGGTCATAATTTAACAAGAAGAATAAAAGAAGATCAGGAATTAAAAGCAACTCCTGTGATTATTTTCTCTTCATTAATAAGTGAACAGCTTCGACATAAAGGTAATTATGTTGGTGCAGATGCACAAATAAGTAAACCAGAAGTTAGTTCATTAATACAGGTTATGGATGAAATATTAAAAATATAGCTTTGTTAAGTTTAGTATTGATAATTAAATACTAATACCTGTTGATTTCCGTCCAAGGCTGAGACTCCTGCGGGAGAAGCGGGGAATGCGAGACCCCACAGACGCTTGCGCCGAGGAGTAGGTTTTTTCACGACAGTGAAAATAACCTTCCTTTTTACCGCCCGCGGAAAGCGAAGCCTTGGACGGAAATCAACAGCGAACTTTAACACAGCCAAAAATATAAAAAAACTACCCCATTTCATTTGTTTACGAAATGGGGTAGTTTTTGTTTTTAACGATAACTTTCTCCTAAGCGTTTGAAGACAGGTTTTTGATAAGTAGTACGCTTATGGTTAGAAGCAAGATTATTGGTTTCGCTAGGTGGTGATATGCTTACATAGGATTGTAATAATTTTTTTGCTGTGGAAAGTGACATGGATGTCTTTGGGTTTCGATATTGTTCATCCAGCTCCCCTAGATGAGGTAATTCGGCGAAGTCATTTTTTGTAGAAGGAATGTGGAAAAAATAATCTCCTGCTTGAATTAATACATCTGATTGTTGATGACTTTTTTTCGGATTTCTTGAATAATGTAGTCCTTTTTTAATTGCTTTTCCTTCTAATAACAACTTTTCAATCGCTTTTCTTTTTAATAAGTATAAAAAAGAAGGGTCTGGCGCAGTTTTCGCATGTTTATTAACCGTAAATATCGCGCGAGAGAGGTTTTCAACAGAAGGTTGTATGGAGGAATCAGCCTTTTGGAAACTATTTGGCATAAAAGTGTTTGCTCCTTTCATTTTTGTAATTTATTATACTACTTTTGGCATGAAAAAGAAAGAAGCTTAAACCGTCACTAAAGTTTGCGTCCAAGCTCCTCGTTACAAATCACTTTCAAAAAGGCATTTACAAACTGTGGATCCCATTGAGAACCTTTTCCTTCAATAAGGATCGATAATGCTTTTTCCTTACTCATTCCTTTTCGATATGGTCGGTCTGAAGTCATGGCATCAAAAGCATCTGCTACTGCAATAATCCTACCGAAAAGAGGAATCTCATCACCAATTAATTTATCAGGGTATCCTTTTCCATCTAACCGTTCGTGGTGACTCCTTACCCCAGGGATTAATGGTGCCATTGCATCTTTCGGCATAACTTGTTCTAAAATTTTTGCACCTAATACAGGATGTCGTTTTATTTCGTTAAATTCTTCTTCTGTTAGTTTCCCATCTTTTAATAATATTTGATCTTTTACACCGATTTTGCCAATATCGTGTAGTAGGGCGGAAGTTTTTAGTTGCTTTAACGTTTCTTCATTTAACCCGATTTCTTGTCCTATTAATTCAGATAGTTTACTAACTCTTAAAGAATGCCCCGCCGTATACGGATCTCTTGCATCAAGAGTAGTAGTTAAAGTTTGATAAAAACTTTCAATAAGTAATTGATTGGTTTCATTTTGCTCTTTCAGACCTTCTACCATTGAATTAAAGCCGGAAATCACTCGAGAAAATTCGTCACCATATAGATCGGTAGAACGAGTAAGTTCTCCTTGCTTTACATTCTCCATACCTTCAATTAACTGGTTAATAGGCTGAATGATGTCTCTGAATAAAATATATGCACCCAAAAAAGAAAAGAATATGGCCATTATTAAAATAATGATTGCCCAGTCCCAAAAGTTTGCGTCAATCAGCATCATGTCAAATCTAACCTGAGTAGCTAAACTAAACAACATCAAAGGGAAAATAGCGATAAATAGTGTACTGAACAAAAATTTATTTTTTATTGAAACAAGTACTTCCCCTTCTAGTGAAAGGGACATATTATAATGTTTTTTTGATAAATCTTTAAAATGTAATAGTACAGTCTGAATAGCTTTTGTCGTCAAGAAAAACTCAATAAAAGCATGCATTCCTGCAATTAACATTGCTCCAGTAGTTGCAAGTAAAACATATCTGTAAGGCATCTCAAGCCATCCTATGTGAATAAATAAAACAGCTAAAATTATCGCTGGTAAGGTAATACCTAGAAAGTGCGGTCCTAAAATACGTTTAACTGTTAAGGTTGGAAATTGATGCGTATAGATAAATTTCTCCTTTAACTCTGAATAAGAAGGTAATTCAGATGTAAAGACGCTTTTTATCGGCTGAAGGTGTTTTTTAAACATTATTAGTTCTGCAATACACATGACAGAAAATGAAATAACTAGAATAAATGCCATAATATTAATTTCTATAAATGATAGATCTAACGTAGTAAAAATCATAACTCCACCAATGCCGATAACTGCAATGGATGAGCCGAATATATAGTTAAAGATTAATTGCTTAACGAATCGATTGTACGTTGCCATTTTCCCCTCTTTTCAAACTAATTAGGTACCCAAGATAATTTGTTTCTTGGTCACTACCAAAAAACAAGCAATTGTGATATTTCATCAGTTACGTTTTTAATATATTTATGATGATTATTATAATATTAATTGATACAAAGTGGGAGATTTTTGTGTTACTAATTTACTAGTAAAAATGTGATATTTAACAGTTTCGTAACATTATTATGATTTTTTGTTATGGACGTATATATACAGCAGTCCCGTTTGGAACAATCGAAGATAGTTTTAAAACATCTTCGTTATACATTCGGACGCAACCTCTTGAAACGGCTTTTCCGATCGAAGAAGGGTCATTCGTTCCGTGAATTCCATAAGATAGTTTCGAAAGAGATAACCACATAGCTCCAAAAGGTCCTCCAGGATTTGGGGCGCGATTAACGATTACGTAATCTCCTACGGGAGTATTAAATAACATTCTTCCGACTGCAATCGGAAAAGTTTGAATGACTCCACCGTCTTTTTTCAAAGTTAGTTTTCTACCATTTATGGAAACTTCGATAGAATATGGAATAGATTCTTTTGGTGGTAAATTTGGAATGATAATTTGTTGACCCGGATATATAAGATTTGGATTGGGAAGTGGATTAGCTTGTAGTAGCTGTTGGAAGGTTCTACGATAGTCTAGAGCGATTGAATTCAATGTCTCACCTGGTCTTACGATATGAATGGCCAAGAAGCTCATCTCCTTATGGAATAAATTAATCTTTAATAGATCGGGCTTGATTAGCAAGAAATCTGCTCACCTCAATACTTAGTAAACAGCCAAGTACAAGAAAAAATATAAAGAAACCGAAAGATGGATTAGCCATGCTTTCGGTACTATCTCCTATCTATAATAAAACGGATATGGCCGGTAATATGGATATGGCGGATAATAGTAAGGGAACGGTGGGTAGTAATATCTAGGTCTGAATAACAAAGGACTAACTGCTAATCCTGCCACAAATGGCAATAATGGGAAATAGCGCTGGTCGCTAGCCTGATAATTACGGTAATGCATAGACATACGCCTCCTTTTATATTTTCTATTTATCATATGGAGGTTTGTTGGGATTTGCGCATGTCTATGTGTATAACTATATAACAAAGAGAATGTCTAATTATCCAATGATTCTAACGTAAATACAGTTAATTCTGGTGGTGCAAAAAATCGATACGGCTCTCTAGTAGTACCTAACCCTCGATTCACGTAAAGAGTTAAATCGTTTAGTTCATAAAAACCTTCCACATATTTACTCCCAAGCGGAGGAGTTATAATGGGGCCAAAAAAAGGTATTTGAACTTGCCCAGCATGCGAGTGGCCAGATAGTTGTAAATTAACCGAAAATTCTTCTGATATTTCGTACGCTACATCTGGTTCATGCACTAATAAAATGGTGTATGCACCTTCTGGTATATTCTTTAAAGACTGCTTGAAATCTGGTCTACCTAACATTAAATCATCTACACCAGCAATAAAAATCTTGCTATTGTCTATCATTTCAATTGTTGTATTTTCGTTTTTTAGCAATGTAAAACCCGCCTCATTCATAACTTCCACATAAGTCTCTGTTCCGTATCCACCATGATCATGGTTTCCGAAAATCGAAAACTTTCCAAATGGAGCATCAATCGCCTTTAATATCGGTATCAATTTTTCAGCTTTTTCGAATTCAAGTGGGTCATCCATTAAATCTCCTGTAAAAAAAACTACATCAGGTTTTTCTTTATTAATTTTCTCTACAACGTTTTTTAAATCATTTATTTCAAATGTGTGCCCAACATGAGTATCAGAAAACTGTACAATTTTTAAGCCGTCAAAGCTGGTTGGGATATGCTTATTTTTTATGGAATAATGGTTTGTTGTAATCATCTTCGGTTCCAAATAGCGCGCGTAATAATATCCTAATCCAGTCGTAATGATACCTGTAAGGGATAAGCTGAAAATATATTTTAAAAAACTTCTACGAGTTAATTTATTTGTCATAATACCAAACCCAATCTTTTAAAATTCATCATGATTATATCATTACTAAGAGTTGTTTGCTCGCATATAAATAGAATAATAATCTTTATATTCGAAATAGTTTTATTTTTTATGTAAAATAAAAGATGCAATGAATTTGGTTAGGAGATGAGCTATTGGAAAAGAAGGTTGTTATCATAACTGGTGGATCAAGTGGTATGGGGTTGTTTATGGCAAAAAAATTCGCACATGAAAATTATCATGTCGTTATTACGGGTAGAAATTTAGAAAGACTTTTAGAAGCAAAGGAAGAAATAGAGACGGAAAGTAATTCAGTTTTAACTATTCAAATGGACGTAAGGTTACCAGAAGATGTAAACCTGATGGTAAAACAAACAAGTGAAAAGTTTGGGCGAATAGACGTGTTAATCAATAATGCAGCAGGGAATTTTATTTGCCCTACGGAAAAATTGTCGGTAAACGGATGGAAGTCGGTTATAGATATCGTATTAAATGGAACATTTTATTGTTCATCAGAAGTTGGCAAGTTTTGGATGGAAAATGGTCATAAAGGAAGCATTATTAATATGGTTGCTACTTACGCTTGGAACGCTGGTGCTGGAGTGGCACATTCCGCAGCAGCTAAAGCTGGAGTTCTTTCTCTAACTAGAACATTGGCAGTTGAATGGGGAACTAAATATGGTATCCGTGTAAATGCAATTGCACCAGGGCCAATTGAAAGGACTGGTGGAGTGGCAAAGCTTCTTCAATCAGAAGAAGAAGCGAAGAAAATTGTCGAGAGTGTACCGCTAAAAAGGTTCGGAAAACCGGAAGAAATAGCAGAGTTAGCCTACTTTCTTAGTTCAGAAAAGGCGGCATATATAAATGGTGAATGTATTACAATGGACGGTGGGCAATGGCTCCAACCGTTTCCTTTTTAACATGTCTAGGAGATTTTCCACAAGTATAAGAATATATTTGCTTAAATTAATCAAATACTAACGGAAAATGCCGTTAGTGAGGTAGTGTAAATGAGCTTGTTTTACAAACATGAATGGGACGAAGAAAATAAAGAATTAACATTATTTATTAACCAAACTTTTGCATTTTATGAACTTGCCTCGGACTTAATACAAAATAAGAAAAATGAGTCACCTGTCAAACAAAATTTACTTGAAGCAGCAAGGGAATATGTTAATTCCCAGTTCGTTGATAAGAAAAAAGTAAAAACGTATCGAATTAAAATGCAAAATTTTTTAGTAAGTGTCTTTCAAGCAAAAGAATATGACGAAGGTCCGCTAGTAGATAATGATGTTACATATTACAAAACAAATAAAACAGTAAAAGTAAATGAGCTTGCGGAAGAATTATGTATTAATTGTAAAACATTACAATCAATAAACGATTTAACAGAGTCATTTGTTCCGAGTGGTACAAAACTTAAAATACCTATATACCATCATACTGTAGTCACGGCCGATAGCCTTAGAAGAATTGCTCAAAAATATGATGTAACAATGGAGTCGATAAGAGAAATCAATCAGTTGCAAACAGACTGTTTAAAAGCTGGTCAACATTTAGTCATTCCAAAACCTTGCTAATCTTTTTAGAACGTATCTAGGGATGCGTTCTTTTCCTATTTTTCAAAAGTTTTACCAAGTGATATACTTTTAGCATGAAGTGAGTGTGAAGGAGAATTATCAGATGTTAGATCCATTAGATATTATGTCAAATATTGAAGAGGTAGTTCCACATTTTCAGGCTATATTTAGTGCGGATGCCCATGCAGTGATTGGATATGAAGTGTTAGGACGCATTACATTAAAGGATGAAGTAAAAAGTCTAGGTTCTTTTTTTACTGATAAAAATGTTCCTGAAGAATATCAAATTGAGGTGGACCACCTTATTATTTACAAAGCCATTCAAAAGCTGATTTTGGACGATAGTACGGATGTGAAATTATTTATTAATCAAAACGCCTCGCTCTTATTGAAAGACCAAGGGGAACGACTGTTAGAGTTATTTTTGGAATATGAAAAAGCTGGATTAAACCTTTCAAGACTTGTCATAGAAATTGACGTGCCTAACTCTAATGATGACTTAGAGCTTTTACAACATTTAATACAATACTATAAAACATATGGTATACAAATAGCTCTTTCCCATATTGGCCATTCTAGTATGAATATGGACAAATTCTCTTTATTATCTCCAAGTATTTTAAAAATTGACTTAAAAATGTTGCGTAATTCTTATGATATTCAGACGCACCAAGACTTTTTACATTCTATTTCTATTTTTGCAAGGAAAATGGGGACAACGTTGTTATATGAAAACGTTGAAGCTTCTTTTCAATTACAATATGCATGGAGAAACGGTGGTAGGTATTATCAAGGGTACTACTTACATAAACCTGAACCGAACTTTATCAATTGTTATTATGGTAAAGAACTATTGACAGAGAAGTTTCAACATTTTGTCAGATATGAAAAAAGAAAATTGGAAGCTATTTTTCAGCTTGCCAACGAAATACAAGAGAAAGTGCAGCAATTTGCTTTGAAAAATAAATTGCCAGAAACTCGTGAATTAGTTGATCAGTGGTTACTGGAACTAGCAATCCCTTTGACTCCATACAGCTTTCGAATGTATCTATGTGATGAAAACGGCTACCAACAATCATCGAACATCAGTAGAAATGATGATGGAAAATGGACAATTCAAGAGAAGTATTATCTCAAAAATTGGAGCTGGAGACCTTACTTTTTAGAAAATGTAATGAAAATGAGAACAGGTAAAAAAGGGATACTGACTGACATTTATAGTGACATAGAAACACAAGAAACAATCCGGACGTTTTCTTACTCCATAAATCATTCTATTTTTTTATATGTTGATATTAGTTACAGTTACTTATATGAACATAATGATCTTTTGTAACGGTACCATTATTTGTATTCGACGTATTGGAATAGTTCCCCTGTCATTGTGAGAAGGTAATAATATATTGAAACAATGGGGTGAGCATGAATGGGACCGTTCGACTTAACTCTAGCTTTTTTAGCTTTAGCCTTAGTTGGAGTTGCGATAGTATATACGTACATGGTTGGAAGAAGAACAGACACGCAGCCTAGCGAGCGTGATTCGGAAATTAGTGAAGAAGTTCAAAAACATTATGTTCTACGTAATCCTGTATTTATCGCAATGTTCGTCGGAACAGTTTTAGTTTTGCTTTATATAGCTTATGCAGGTATGACAACTAGATGGTAATACTTAGAGTCCTTGAAAATGGGCTCTTTTTTGTGGAAATAAAAAGTTTGTCTTTTTTAAAAGAGGGAAAATGGTAAATACAAGCTTAATTTGTCAAAACAGACATTAATTTTACGAACGATTTGTAAACTTTTTAATGAATGAAGTTGTTACAATGGAAATATACAAGCAGGGGAGGAAAACAATTCATGAAAAACTTCAAAAGTTTGGCTTTAATTGCTTCTATATTTTGTCTATTCTTTTTAGGTAATATATATACAGTCGCTGATAATCAGTCTTCTAATGCGAATGAACCTACCCGCGAAGAAATTTTGGACATGCTTCAAGAAGCGTTTCATGCACAGTATATGCTAAGTGAAAAATACAGAGATTTGAATGAAATAGAAGAATTACTAAGTACTTATTTTACTACAGAATATATTAAAAAGTTTTCCACAGAACATTTATTTAAAGAAGAACAAGGCTACATAACTTATGGAACTGATTTTGCAATATTTTATGTCCCGTTTTATTCCTATGATGACAAAACAAAGGTAAAATTTGATGAAAAGAATAATGTGTATCATATATATGAGTTTTTCCGAAAAGAAACGGCTAGACCAAGTTTGTTCCCAGACCACTATCAATGGGTTTCTATAAAGAAAGGTCCAGAAGGCTGGCTAATTTATGATTACGGAATGCAACAAGAAACTCCTTCTTTTTTAAATGAATACGAAGAGTCTTAATAAAATGAATGCTTAATAAAACGAAAGAGAAGGAAACAGTTATTCTTGTTTCCTTCTCTTTTGTTGTGAAAGGCTATTATAAAGCTTAATGTAGAAAATTCAATATTAAAACCTGTTGATTTCCGTGCAAGGCTGAGACTCCTGCGGGAGAAGCGGGGAGCGGGAGACCCCCACAGGCGCTTGCGCCGAGGAGGCTCCGGCGCCTTGAAAAGTGAAAGCGGCTCGTTCAGCTCCGACAAGCATAAGAGAGGGGCAGCTTGAGGGCACACTTTGCCCTCGAGATTACCATGCTAGACTTGCGGAGCTACCCGCTAGACCTAGACACGCCCGCGGAAAGCGAAGCCTTGCGCGGAAATCAACAGCTACTTTAACACAGCATGGAAAAGAGTAGGGCTTTTATTCCTCAATATTTAAAATTTGAGCTAATGTTCTAATATCAAATCCTTTAATAACATCTTTTCCTACTACAACAGTAGGAGTAGAATAGGATTGTAAATCATTCATTAAATATTTTTTTGCATTTGTATCTTTTGAAATATCTATTTCTTTAAAAGAAATTTGATGGTAGGATAGAAATTCCTTCACAATTTTACAAGGTGGACAATCTGGTTGTGAATAAACAGTGACGTTCATAATAACCCCTTTCTAACGATAACTATGTAAAGTTTGAGCAATTACTTTATTTTTAGATTAAATTAGAATAAAATGATATAGTTGAGTTAACTTCATAAATATGGTTCGTTTATTGAAAAACGAATTATTATATTGTTATAATTTTGATGTGTTCGTTACTTTCGAGTAATTTACTTTTTATTATTACTTGTTATCATTCGTTTTTCGGTTAGTTGCAAAACATTATGAAACGAACTCAGTTAAATCGTAACTCAGCTATATTGAATTGGCAATAAAATTAAAAAAGTTAATGAGATTCTATTTCTTATAATACGAATAAGTGATTAACTATAAGGAATTATAAGGATAGGATGGAATAAAGGAGTGTTTTAAATGTCAGTACTTTCAGGAATTATTAAAAGACTAAACGATTTAAAAGAAACAGCAGTAGAAGGTCAAGAGCCGTCTCAACGTTTTTTTGAAGTGAACGGACACAGAGTTTGTAGCGTAAAGTATTTCCACAAAACAGAAATGTACGAATTAGAAGTTTATGGAGAAGGTAAAGGCACAGATACATACCAATTTGACAATATTGATATGATTGCGATTGAAATTTTTGATTTAATTTCTTAATGCTTATCTAATATAAGGAGAGAGAAACCTTGGGCAAAAACATCGATGATTATATAGACAGAGGGTTAAAAGGTGCTCCAGAACTTAAAGCAAGTGAAAGAAGAGAATATTTAACTCAGTTTAAAGAGAGAATTCTGCTTGCTTTAACTGATGGGCAGGTTATTAAGCCAAAAGTATATAAACCAATTGAAACATTGATGAAGCAAAATCGTAATTCTCATCTTTATTTAGATGGTAGGTTAAATTATCAATATTTATCTAAGTATATTCGATTAGCAAATGCTAATTCTATTCCTTTTACGATGATAGATGATTTAACTTCTACAACAAATATTGGTTTAGTACTTGCAAATCCTACGTATGTAGGAAAAGAAGACATTTTTGTTTCGAATGAAGAATTTATGAAGAATCTTTAATAGTATTTCAGGTATGACAAGTAACTTTACTCTTAAATAAAAAATGGAAAGAGTGGTTGATAAGATTTGTTTCCGTTAGTACATTGTCCTCAATGTAATAAAAAAGAGAAATTGGAATCTGTTTTAACAGCTCAATCTAATCAGAATGTTATATATAAGTGCCCTAACTGCTCTTATGTTCAACGTAACATTCAGACAAGTAAAGGTTAAAAATAAAAAACAAGCAGCGTAATCGTTGCTTGTTTTTTTGTGTTAAATGCTTTTATTCTATGAAGTTCTTCTAACGTGATAATCTATTAATTTCCTTGAACCCGCTCACATATAATGTAGTAGGATGTTACAAAGGGTGTGGGTTATGGGGAATCCTGATAAGTTTTATAACATTGTTTCAGGTTCGATTACATTTGAAGAAGTTTTTGAGAAAATTCACCATTTTATTTCACGTGATGTTAATGCGTCATATATTCTTTCCATTGGAACAGACTCACATGTTCATAACAAAGAAACAAGGTTTATAACAGCAATACACCTTCATCGAGTAGGTAAAGGCGCATGGGGGTGCATAAAATCACATGTAGTGAAACGGAAAATAAGTAATTTACACGAAAAGATCTCATTAGAAACAGCATTAAGTCAAGAAACAGCCTTTTTGTTTACTGCAGAGAAGCTTGAAAAGTTGCAAGAGTTACTATTACCAAACTTAGATGCTGGGGCTGATTTTCAATTTGAAATTCACATTGATATTGGTACAAAAGGTAAAACAAAAGATTATATTCAAGAAATGACAGGAAGAATTCAAGCAATGGGCATTGAGGCAAAAATAAAGCCAGACTCATATGCAGCATTCGGGTATGCGAACCGCTATACGAAATAAAAGTAGCTTGTTTGGAATGGGTAATAAAAGATAAAATAATAAATTTGTGCTACAATGGATATGGTCAAATTTATGTGAATGCATAATATGTTAGAGAGAAAACGTAGAGAGGAAGAACAACGATGATCAGCCTCCATAGTGGTGAATTTTTAGAAACAACAATGAAAGACCTTATTATCTCTGCTGAACGAGTAGCTCACGTACAATATAAAAACAACTTGGAACATGCATTGCTAGTACTTACAAAAACAGGCTATACTGCCGTGCCTGTATTAGACCCAACATATAAACTTAAGGGATTAATTAGTACTACTCAAATAATGGACGCAATATTGGGTCTTGAAAGAATAGAATTTGAACGATTAGATCAAATGGTTGTAGAAGATATCATGAGTAAAGATATCCCATTCTTAAATATAAATGATAAAGTGACGAAAGGATTGGAGTTAGTTGTAGACCATCCTTTTATATGCGTTGTAAACGATGATCATATATTAGAGGGGATATTAACGCGCAGAGCAATATTACTACGTTTAAACAGTCACATTAGACGTTTGAATAAGTAAACGGTAAACGAGGACCTTTCCTAAAGGTCTTCCTTTTTTAGGTTTAAAAACGTTTTTGTACATAGAGAGAGAGGAAGTAGAGAAATGGGACAAGCAGTCGAAGGGCAAAAGGGGAAGCCTGCAGTTAAAAAAACAAAGAAACCTCTCGTGCTAGCAGCTGTTATGTTAGCGATGTTTATGGCAGCAGTAGAGGCTACAATTATCTCAACAGCGATGCCAGCAATAGCAGCAGATCTTGGTGGGTTTTCTTATTATAGCTGGGTTTTTTCATCCTATTTATTAATGAACGCTGTTACTGTACTTATATATGGAAAGCTCTCCGATATTTTTGGCCGTAAGCCAATTATCACATTTGGAATTATCATATTTTTAATTGGTTCAGCTCTTTGTGGAGCGGCCACCTCGATAGAGATGCTTATTTTTTTTCGTTTTATTCAAGGATTTGGTGCAGGTGCAGTTATGCCTATAGCTTCAACAATTGTCGGAGATATGTATACGAAAGAAGAAAGAGCAAAAATCCAAGGGTATTTATCAAGTGTATGGGGTATTTCTGCTGTAATGGGCCCGGCAATTGGTGGATTACTTGTACAATTTGCCACTTGGAGGTATGTATTCTGGATTAACATTCCCCTTGGTATACTTTGTATTATCGTTTTATGGCTTTATTTACACGAAGAAGTAGAAAAGAAAAAGCCGTCTATAGATTATGGAGGAGCACTTCTACTTTTCGTTTCAGTTTGTACACTAATGTTTGTTCTTGTTGAAGGTGGAGTGAGCTTCGCGTGGAATTCAGCAATGATTATTGGCTTAATTTTATTATCTATTATTTCTTTTACGCTATTTATCATTCAAGAGAATCGTGCGAAAGATCCAATGATGCCATTTTCGATATGGAAAGAGCGGTCTATCTTAGTGGCAAATGTTGTATCGTTAACGACTGGGGTTATGTTAATAGGGATTTCTAGTTTTCTTCCTGCGTTTGTTCAAGGTGTTATGGAACGGCCACCAATTGTGGCAGGGTTCACATTAACAACGATGTCTATTGGCTGGCCGATTGCCGCCACTGTTGCAGGTCGCTTATTGTTGAGAATTGGCTTCAGAACAACTTCTATTATTGGTGGAGTAGCATTAATCGCAGGGAGTATTGTCTTTATGACTCTTTCTCCAGAAGACGGACCGCTATGGGCTGCGTTTGGTTCTTTCCTAATTGGAATAGGTATGGGCTTCTCTACTACAGCATTTATCGTTTCGATTCAGTCAACGGTTGAATGGAGCCAAAGAGGAGTAGCTACAGCCTCTAATATGTTTATGCGCACACTAGGTAGTACGATAGGTGCAGCGTTGTTAGGTGGTATTTTAAACTCTAGGCTTCAACAGCATTTATCAGAGAATGGTGTTGCTGATGAACTATCGATAGACTCTACGACTCTATTACTAGACGAAGAGCGACGTTCACAACTTTCCGATAGTCTTATTTCTATTTTACAAGCGGGATTAACCACTTCCTTACAAACTGTATATGCGGTAGTAGGTATATTCGCGGTAATTAGTTTCTTATTAATACTCTTGTTGCCGAAAAAAGAGTAGTAATGGAAAAAAGAGATTTGAAAAGTATTAGTAAATGAATCAATATCATAATTACGGTTCGTTTAATGAAAAACGAATAATTTAGTGTAATGCAAAATAATATGTTCGCGATGCTACCATTCGTTTTTCGTATGTAATCATACATTATGAAACGGACTCAAATAAACAAAAATTGTATTTAATTAAAACATAGTGCCGGTTGTGTAGACGACTCCTGCGAGAGCGGAAAGGCTGGTGAGACCCCGCAGAGCCTTTGGGTTCGAGGCACCGCCTCCCCCGTGGAAAGCGGCCACACAATCGGCACGACTTTTTACTGTTATTATAGTAGTAAAAGTTACTGCATTTCTAGAAACTCTATTCTATTTCCAAATGGATCTCTAAAGCTAAAACGGTCCATATTTGGGATTGGTTTTTCTTCGTTGATCTTAATACCTTTTTCTATAAAATAGTTTTTAATCTGTTTGAGATTTTGAACTTCAAATGCAGGATGCCTTTTACTCTCTGTTTTATTAGATTCTGTACCGATATGAAGCTCAATGTCACCAACTTTATACCATAAGCCACCGTTTGCTATTAAAGAATCAGGTTTCGCAATTTCTTTCATTTGAAGTATATCTGTGTAAAATTCTCTTGCTTTATCCTCTAATCCGTGATCAATACAAATTTGTACATGGTGAATTCTTTTATAATGAATATTCATTTCTATCTCTCCTATAGCTTGAAAATTAGATATACGACTATACAAATAGAACAAAACGTTAGTATATGTTTCCATGGTAAGTTTGATAGTTTTGGAGCTACTAAGACTGCTGTTAGTGCCCCTATGAAAGAACCTATTGCCAATGCCCCACCAACTCTCCAATCAAAATAACCAAAGGAAAAGTAAACAAGAAAGGACATAATGCAACTTGCGAATGTTTGAAGACGTGATAAACCGATAGAGGTAACATATGAATAGCCAGAAGATAAGAAGCTATGCATTAACATAATTGCTTGCCCTGGACCAAAAAAACCGTCATAAGCACCAATCATAAAATAAGTAGGGGAAAATAACTTCTTTTGCTTTCTAGAAATGAAACGGAACATATCTTTAGCGTTATTCAAGAAAATAGAAAAAATAAGTAAAAATAGCGCGATATATAAAAGAGTATGTTCTTCTAAAATGGATGCACCTATCGCACCTATGACACCTCCAGCCATTGTAAATGGTAATAAGGAAAAAGCTAGTTTTGCATTTACTTCTTTCTTTCTCCATAAGGCAAAAAAGCTACTAAATGAACTAAAAGTATTGGAGAATTTATTAGCGGCAATCGCACTATGAATAGGTACTCCTAAAAACAACATTGCGGGTAAACTTATAAGACCACCACCACCACCGAGCGTTCCAATAAATGTTGCTACAAAACCAATTAACGTAATGAAAAGGTACTGTTCCATTAATATCATCCTTTTCTCTCGACTTCTCTTTTATTTTATGTGTTATTAAGTCATAATGAAATTATAAAATAATTAACAAATAACATAAGATTTACTTATTGCGTATGAGGGAGGAGATAGTAATGAATACATCTGAATTTGAAATTTTGACCGTTCTAGCGAAAGAGAAAAATATGCGTAAAGCAGCAGAAAGGCTTTTTGTTTCTCAACCCGCTTTGTCCCAACGACTCCAATCTATTGAGAAAGGTTGGGGGACTAAAATTTTTATCAGAACTCAAAAAGGTTTATTAATTACACCTGCAGGGGAAAGGATTGTACAGTTTGCTGATGAAGTGTTACAAAGAGAAGGTAAAGTAAGAGAAGAAATTAATTCTTTGGATGATGAGAAAGTAAATGGAACGTTAAAGATTGCAGTAGCTACTATTATTGGGCAATATTGGTTGCCAAAAGTACTAAAAAGATTTATTAAACAATATCCACAAGCAAAAGTCTCACTTGTAACTGGATGGAGTAGTGATATATTAAAAAGTTTATATGAAGATGAAGTTCATGTCGGAATAATTCGAGGAAATCCTGAGTGGAAGGGTGTTAAGAAACATGTGTTGAGTGATACACTCTATTTAGTCGATACCGACATAACTACGATAGACGAGTTGGCTCATACAGAAAGACCTTTTATTCAGTTTAAAAGTGATTCAACATACTATCAAGAGATTCAAGTATGGTGGCGTCGACATTTTCCGAATGCACCAAAGCGAACAATCGTAGTAGATCAAATTGAAACGTGTAAGCAAATGGCATTGAACGGAATAGGTTATGCAATATTACCCTCCGTTACAATACAAGACAATGATACTCATATAAACAAAATACCCTTAGGAAACAATGAAACGGATGTATTAAAAAGGGATACTTGGTTAATTGGATACGAGTCAACTTTTCAATTAAAGCAAGTAGAAGCTTTCATGGATATATTAGAAGAATTCGCAGAATAGTTTTGGTAGATTAATCACAAGAAAAGTAGTAACATTATGAAATGTATAATTTAGATTAAGTGTAAGGGTGAGCATAGCATATGAAAATGGAATGGAAAAACCTCTATCGTGGGGTTATTATGGGAATCAGCGACTTAGTTCCGGGTGTAAGTGGGGGAACGATGGCGTTTATTTTAGGTATATATGAACAATTAATTAACTCTATCAACCGATTTTTTAGCCGAGATTGGTACAAACAAATACCTTTCTTACTACCTTTAGGTATTGGAATGGTAGCTGCAATATTTGCTTTTAGTAACCTAATGGAATTCTTAATGGAAAACTTTATTCAACCAACATCATTTTTGTTTATAGGTCTTATTTTTGGAATAATACCGATGTTAGTAAAAACAGCGGATATAAAGAATAACTTTACCAAGAGACATTTCGGTTTACTTTTTATTGCATTTCTATTAGTCGCCGCCATGGCACCATTTAAAAATAGTACAGAGGCAGTGATTATTAATGAATTAACATTTTCAACTTTTTTCCTTTTCTTTTTTTCTGGTTGGATAGCTAGTATGGCTCTATTATTACCTGGAATAAGTGGCTCTTTAGTGTTGTTAGTTATTGGCACGTACGCATCAGCTATTTCAGCTATTAGTAATTTCAACTTTCCAATAATATTTACATTTGCTGCAGGAATTATAATAGGTTTTATTCTTTGTAGCAAAATAGTTAGGTATTTGCTAAATCATTTTGCCGTTGGGACGTTTGCAGTCATTATAGGGTTAGTGCTGGGTTCTGCTGTTGTTGTATTTCCAGGAATATCATCAAACATAATAATGAATATTATTAGTATTCTTACTTTCATAATTGGATTTTTTATTGTTCGAATTATTGGAAGAAAGAATGATATGAAAATTTAAAATCTCAAAAAGAACTTAGAGTGTAAATTACTTGTCACACTATTTTTTGTTTGGTAGAGTAAAGGAATAATGAGCTTTCATAGTTAGTGAAAGCTCCTTCATTATGCAATACATACATAGGAGGACACAAAAATGAAAATGATGGATGCAAACGAAATTATCTCTTTTATTCAAAATAGTAAAAAATCTACACCTGTAAAAGTTTATGTACAAGGTGAATTAGAAGGAATTAACTTCGGCGAAGCTTCTAAAGTATTCGTCACTGGAAATACAGGAGTTGTATTCGGTGAATGGGCAGAGATCCAAGAAGCTTTACAACAAAACGAAGCAAAAATTGAAGATTATGTTGTAGAAAATGACCGCCGCAATTCGGCTATTCCTTTATTAGATATGAAGGGTATTAAAGCTCGTATCGAACCAGGTGCAATCATTCGCGACCAAGTTGAAATTGGTGACAATGCTGTTATTATGATGGGTGCGTCAATAAATATTGGAGCTGTTATCGGCGAAGGTACTATGATTGATATGAATGTAGTATTAGGTGGTCGTGCTACTGTTGGGAAGAACTGTCACATCGGAGCGGGAACTGTTCTTGCGGGTGTTATTGAGCCGCCGTCAGCTAAGCCCGTAGTAGTAGAAGACGATGTAGTAATTGGGGCAAATGCTGTAGTTTTAGAAGGTGTAACAGTTGGAAAAGGTGCAGTTGTTGCTGCTGGAGCGATTGTTATTGATGATGTAGCACCATATACAGTAGTCGCTGGTACTCCAGCAAGAAAAATTAAAGATATTGATGAAAAAACAAAGTCAAAAACAGAAATTAAACAAGAACTTCGTCAATTATAAAAAATAGGCAAAAGGCGTGGAGAAATTTCCGCGCCTTTGTTGTATGTGTATTTTGGATATGTAAGATGAGGAGAGAGAAGTATGACTGAAAAATCGTATGTTGAAATTAGGCGTGACCTTCACCTAATTCCTGAAAAAGGATTTGAAGAATATAAAACACAAAGCTATTTATTGAACTACCTATCACGATTACCAAATGATAATCTTGAAATAGAAACATGGAGAACTGGTATATTCGTATTTATAAAAGGATCTATTGGTAATAAAACGGTCGGTTATCGGGCGGATATGGACGGACTACCAATAACAGAAGAGACAGATTTACCTTTTATGTCAAAGCATGAAGGAATGATGCATGCCTGTGGACATGATTTCCATATGTCCATTGCATTAGGCATATTAACTCATTTCGCTCATAACCAGCCAAACGATCATATATTGTTCCTATTCCAACCTGCAGAAGAGGGGCCTGGTGGGGCTTTACCGATGATTCAAGCAGAATCTTTTCATAAGTGGAAACCTGATAACATTATAGCTCTTCATATTGCACCTGAATATCCAGTTGGGACAATTGCAACAAAGCAAGGATTACTTTTTGCAAATACATCTGAACTATTTATTGATTTACTCGGTAAAGGAGGACATGCTGCATTTCCTCATCATACAAATGATATGGTTGTGGCAGCAAGCTACCTTGTTACGCAGTTACAATCAATAGTAGCAAGAAATGTTAATCCATTAGATAGTGCAGTTATTACAGTCGGAAAAATAACTGGAGGAACAGTTCAAAATATTATAGCAGAGAAAGCAAGGCTAGAAGGAACCATTCGTACGCTGTCTGCTACATCTATGAAAAGCGTAAAAGACCGTATTGAATCGGTAGTGAAAGGAATTGAAGTTGGTTTTAATTGTCAAGCTACTATCGATTATGGTTGCATGTACCACCAAGTGTATAATGATCATACATTAACGGAAGAATTTATGAACTTTGTTCAAGATGAGACGGATATTAAGTTAATCGAATGTCAAGAAGCTATGACTGGTGAAGATTATGGATACATGATTGAAAACATACCTGGTTTTATGTTTTGGTTGGGTGTAGGTTCCCCGTTTGGGTTACACCATTCCAAACTTAACCCTAATGAAGATGCTATAGAAAAAGCAATTGCTCTCATTACGAAGTACATGTCACGATAAATCACCAAATTATTTTTGCATAAATTTTACTCTATGAGAGAAATTATCTTTGAGGAGGTGGAATTTATGCCAAAAGTTGGTGTAGAACAATCGTTAACAGCAGTACAAGAAGCGCTTCAACAAAAAGGGTACGATGTCGTACAACTTACAAATGAAGATGACGCAAAAGGCTGTGACTGCTGCGTTATTACTGGTATTGATAATAATGTAATGGGGATTACGAATAGTGTAACTGCAGGGTCCGTAATCGAAGCAAGTGGCCTTTCTGCAGATGAAGTTTGTCAGCAAGTGGAAAGTAAATTAAATCATTAAAAAAAAAGAGCGAAATCTCGCTCTTCTTTTTTAGTTCTTCTTTTCAATAAATACTTGATGTGGGAAAGGTATTTCAATTCCGTTCGCATCAAGCGCTTCTTTCATCGCTTTTCGTAGTTTACGCTCTACTGCCCATTGTTCCATATTTTCTGTTCTTGCAACAATTCGAATAACTACATCAGAATCCCCTAATGTTTGAACTCCCACAACATTTGGTCCTTCTTTTATAGCGGGTTCTTCTACGGCGAATTTATCGCATACATCTTGAAGTACCTTCATTGCTTTATCAATGTCATCGTCATAAGAAATACTCATATCAACAAGCGCACGCATAGTACCGCGAGAATGATTACTCATACTAGCTATTTCTCTGTTAGGGATAAAATGTAATGTACCGTCAAAATCGCGCAACTTTGTTGTGCGTAATCCAACTTCTTCTACTATACCTGACATGCCAGCTGTTGTAACAAAATCACCAACATCCAGTTGTTTTTCAAGCAAAAGAAAAAATCCTGTTACAACGTCACTTACAAGACCTTGTGCACCAAAACCAACCGCTAATCCTACAATACCAGCACCAGCTAAAATAGGAGTGGCGCGAATATTAAAAACGTTCTCCAAGACTAGGATGAATAGAAAGAAAATCAACGCATATGTAAAAATATTTACCGTGAGTTTTTCCAACGTCATTGCTCGTCCTCTTGTTAAGCCTTGGCGATCTTGTGCACGTTGAAATAGTTTGGAAATTAATTTATTGCCTAATGATTTAATAACTGAGTATGCAATTAATATCACGCAAAGTCTAATAAAAATAATTCCAAGCGCTGTTAGTACAGCATAGATATCAAAATTTGTAAGGTCAATATTCATCATTTATGTCCTTTCTACATGAAGTTACTTTTATTAATACTAAATATAGTAATGAATTATAACGAATTATTAATGGAAAACCAAACAAATTGACTTTTTTCGATAAATAATGCTAAATATTTTATTCCCGAATCAAACAATGTTACACTAGAATAGGAATACCATTATTGCCCACTTCGTTTTTCATGTAGTAGTCATACTTTATGAAACGTACTCAATTGACTAAAGTAATTTAAATGTGGGAATAACAAGTAATGGTGAAAAAATAGTTCATTATTATATAACCTAGATTAAATTTATTATTATTTAATATTGACTCAAAAATAGGTCTACTATATAATAATAACTGTTGATAAAATAATAAATGAGAATGTACAAGCTATTTTCTCGTGTAATTAATAATTGGAGGGATTTTAAATGGCAGAACGTATGGTAGGTAAACAAGCTCCTCGTTTTGAGATGGACGCTGTTATGCCAAACAAAGAATTTGGAAAAGTTAGTTTAGAAGAGAATATGAAAAATGGTAAATGGACAGTATTGTTCTTCTATCCAATGGACTTCACATTCGTTTGTCCAACTGAAATCACTGCAATGTCTGATCGTTACGATGAGTTCGAAGACTTAGATGCAGAAATCATTGGAGTATCAACGGATACAATTCACACTCACTTAGCGTGGATTAACACAGATCGTAAGGAAAATGGTCTTAGTGAGCTAAAATATCCATTAGCAGCTGATACAAACCATGTTGTATCTCGTGACTATGGAGTATTAATTGAAGACGAAGGTATTGCTTTACGCGGTCTTTACATTGTAAGCCCAGAAGGTGAATTACAATACCAAACTGTATTCCACAACAACATCGGTCGTGATGTAGAGGAAACTTTACGTGTTCTTCAAGCATTACAAACTGGTGGTCTTTGCCCAGCTAACTGGAAGCCAGGACAAGCTACTCTATAATTAATTAAATGTTCTATACGAAAGGTCTAACTATGATTGTTAGGCCTTTTCGTTTATTTAAATCAATCATAGTGGGGGGTTTTTGTATGAAATTACGTTCACCAATGCCTGAACTAACAGGTGCAACGGAATGGTTAAATGGAGAAGTGACAAAGTCAGAATTAGTAGGAGAAAAACCTACTCTATTCCATTTTTGGTCTATAAGCTGTCATTTATGTAAAGAAGCAATGCCTCAAGTTAACGAATTCCGTGATCAATTCAAAGATAAATTAAATGTCGTTGCGATACACATGCCACGATCTGAAGATGACTTGAATATGGAAGAAATTAAAAAAGTAGCAGCTGAACATGACATTACCCAGCCAATTTTCATAGACAATGAACATAAATTAACAGATGCATTCGAAAATCAATATGTACCAGCATATTACGTCTTTGACGCAGAAGGAAACTTACGTCACTTCCAAGCAGGCGGAAGTGGAATGAAAATGCTAGAAAAACGTGTAAACCGTGTATTAGGCGAAATGGAAAAATAATATATCTAAAAAAGAGGTGTGACTTGTAAAAAGTCCACCTCTTTTTATTGGTACTTAACGAAAATTTATCTAAAATAGGCGAGAAAACTCCCTCTTCAAGCGTGTGTATGGCGTAGCCTAATCCATAACTAATCGTTAGTTTGGTGTTCTTAGGAATCCCCCACTTCAAGCAGCCCCTAAGGGTGGTAAGTGGAGGGTAGTTCAAATTCAGTCTAAAGTTGTAAAAAAGAGTCATACTTCCTACTCGTTACTAATATGAATGTTCAGTTTAGAATAAAAATATAAAATATTTTAATTTTTTCAACAAAAAGCTGGAAAATTATTTCGAAACCCGATATATTAGTAACTATGTTAATAAAAAGAAGGTGAAATACTAAAAGGATTATTAACAGTTTCAACCAACTTGAAACTATTGAATGGTATTCGTTTCCAGCATCATGAATAAAGGGAGGGAAATGTATGGAAACTTTTAAGAAATTAAAAGAGTTTTACTGGCCTTATAGAAAGAATTTTTATTTGTCATTAATATTCCTAGTATTAGTTACAGGAATAACAGTTGTATATCCAATTATTCTACAAGTTACAATTGATGAAGTATTTTATGGGGGAAGTTACCACTTCGTACCTTACATTGCAGTAGGGTTTTTAATTCTCATGTCATTCAAAGGTCTATTTACGTATTATAATCAATACTTAGGTGACTTGTTCGGAATTAAATCTGTTTACCGTTTAAGAAATGAGCTTTATAAAAAGCTACAACTTTTACCTTATCGATATTATGATAATGCAAAAACAGGAGACTTAATGTCTCGTCTTACAGCTGATGTAGAAGGTTTCCGATTCTTTTTATCATTCGGTTTTGCCGAATTAATTCGTTTTACATTATTAGTCAGCATTAGTTTAGTGGTTATGTTTTATTACTCTGTACCATTAACATTAGTGACGTTAGCTGCATTACCATTTTTAGCTTTCGTAACGTACAAATTTGATAAAGAGGTTCATCCTGCATTTAGAGGAATTAGAAAATCTTTTGGAAAGCTAAATACGAACGTTCAAGAAAATATTAGTGGCATTAATACTGTTAAATCTTTATCTAGAGAAGACTATCAAACTGGTAAGTTTAATAACTCTAATGGAGATTATCGCCAAAAGTATATCGATACTTCTAATATTTGGGCAAAATACTTTCCGTTAATGGAATTTATCGGGAATGCGTGTGTAGTTGGATTATTAGGTTTCGGTGGATATTTAGTTATTAATGGAGATCTTAGCGCTGGTAAGCTAGTAGCATTCTTCAGTTTAATTTGGTATATTGTATGGCCAATTGCAAACTTAGGATTCGTAATCAATCAGTTCTCTCAAGCTAAAGCTTCTGGAGAACGTTTGTTAGAAATTTTAGAGGCAGAAGAAGATATTACAGATTTTCCGCATGCAACTGATATAAAAGATATGAAAGGTCATGTAACGTTTAAGGATGTGACATTTAAATATCCAAATGAAGATAAGTATGCCCTGCAAAATGTGTCTTTTGATGCACCACAAGGGAAGTTAATTGGACTTATTGGAGCGACTGGTTCTGGAAAAACGAGTATTACTCAGTTAATCACACGTTTTTATGAACCTCAAGAAGGAACAATCTTAGTTGATGGCAAAGAAGTGAAAGATTACACTTTATATTCACTTCGTAATCAGATTGGATTTGTACCACAAGAATCATTCTTATTTTCTACAACCATAAAATCTAACATCGCTTATGGTCGACCGGAAGCTACTATGGAAGAGATCATAAAAGCTGCGAAAATGGCTCAAGCACATGAATTCATTATGGAACTACCGAAGGGATACGACACGTTACTAGGTGAGCGTGGTATGGGATTATCTGGGGGACAAAAACAGCGTATTGCTATTGCACGGGCTTTGATATTAAATCCCGGTGTATTAATTTTAGACGATGCAACAAGTGCGGTTGATATGCAAACAGAATCGCAAATTCAACATGAGTTAAAATCGGCGCTACATGGAAGAACAACATTTATCATTGCTCACAGAATATCCTCACTGAAACATGCAGATGAAATTCTTGTATTAGAAGAAGGAAAAGTAGTAGAAAGAGGTACGCATGAACAGTTAATTGAAATCACTGGTACGTACAAACGGATTTATGATATTCAATATAAAGATCAAAAAATATTACTAGAAGCGCATGCGCGTTAAAAGGTAGGTGAAAAATGTGACTCCACAATCAAAAAAGTTACAATTAAACGAAAATGTTAGAAAACGATTCTTTTATTCGACAGATCAAGCAATTGAGAAGCCATTTAACTGGAAACAAATGTGGCGACTATTCTCATACATGACTCCATACGCTAAAACATTGCTACCACTTGCGATTATCACTATGTTAATTGCTACAGCTGTTAAGTTAGTGGTACCTATTTTAATCGGTGTTTATTTACTAGACCATGCAATTGCTCAAAAAGATTTCGATCTAGTCAAAGTACTAGTTGCTATTATTGCCGGGTTATATATAATTTCCTATATAGCAAATGCTTTAAGGATTAGATGGATGAACATGTTAGGGCAAAATGTCATCTATGATTTAAGGAAGCATTTGTTTACACATGTACAGGGGTTATCACATCGATTTTTTGACCAACGTTCTGCTGGCTCTATCTTGGTTCGAATAATGAATGATATAAACTCTTTACAAGAACTGTTTACGAACGGAGTAATTAACTTATTAATGGACTTTGTTCTTTTATTAGGAATAGTTATCATACTGTTTGCGCTTAGTCCTGAACTTGCTACTGCTATACTTATTATCTTGCCAATCATGTTCTTTATTTCTACAAGTCTTCGAAGAAAGATTAGAAGAGCTTGGCAAGATGTTCGTATTAAGCAATCAAAGTTGAACTCTCATTTAAATGAAAGTATACAAGGGATCCGCGTTACTCAATCATTCACACAAGAAAGAGAAAATATGTCTTTCTTTGATGGAATCAATACGGAAAACTACGAATCATGGAGAAATGCAACGCAACAAAATGCTATTTTCCGACCTTTCGTTGAAATGACAAATGCAGTTGGTACAGTTATCTTAATATGGTTAGGTGCCTATTTAATCCAATCTTCATCAAGTGGATTAACGATTGGTATATTTGTTTCTTTTGCATTTTATCTCGGAATGTTCTGGGAGCCTATTTCAAGACTTGGTCAATTATACAATCAATTACTTGTAGGTATGGCTTCCTCCGAACGAATTTTTGAATTTTTAGATGAAAAACCGATGGTGGATGAAAAAGAAAATTCAATTGAATTATCAGATATTCGTGGTGAAGTGGTATTTGAAAACGTTGAATTTTCTTATGATACTACTCGTAAAGCGTTAAACTCTATTTCTCTTAAAATGGAAGCGGGAACAACGGTAGCTTTAGTAGGTCATACTGGTTCAGGAAAAACAACCATCGCCAACTTAATCTCCCGTTTTTATGACGCTACTGGCGGTGTTGTAAAAATCGACGGACATAACATTAGAGATGTATCAGTTAAAAGCTTGCGATCTCAAATTAGTGTTGTGTTACAAGATACCTTTATCTTTTCTGGTACCATCATGGATAATATTCGATTTGGTCGTCCTGATGCAACCGATGAAGAAGTGAAAGTTGCTGCACGAGCAGTAGGAGCAGACCAATTTATTAGTAAATTGAAAAATGGATATGAAACGGAAGTAGAAGAACGCGGAAATGTTTTATCTGTTGGAGAAAGACAACTTATTTCTTTCGCAAGGTCACTACTTGCAGACCCTCGCATCATTATTTTAGATGAAGCAACAGCGAGCATAGACACAGAGACAGAAGTGCAAATCCAACATGCTTTAAAAACACTTTTAAAAGATCGTACGGCTGTCATCATTGCTCACCGTTTATCTACTATTAGAGAATCTGACAACATTATTGTTTTAGATCATGGAAACATAATGGAGCAGGGTAATCACGACGCCCTAATGAAACATGAAGGGATTTACTATAACTTAGTAAAAGCCCAGTTCAATATGATGGAAAAATAGAACGGAGAAGAGGCCATTGTGCGCCTCTTTTTCTTTTTTTATGATATAACTTTCTAAAAATATGCTAAAATAGCATTATGATATTTAAGATTATCCATTCATCAAAAATAGATATTTTAAATTGCTTTTTATGGAGGAATTTTCGTGAAGAGAAAAGAATTCGCAGTCATCGGTTTAGGGCGTTTCGGAGGGAGCATTTGTAAAGCGTTAAGTGAAGAAGGAGTAGAAGTTTTAGCAATTGATACTGATGAAGATAAAGTAAATGAATTTGCAAACATAGCCTCTCACGCTGTAGTCGGCGATGCAACAGATGAGTCGGTTCTTAAAGCTTTAGGAATTAGAAACTTTGACCATGTAATTGTAGCGATTGGAGATAACATACAAGCAAGTATATTAACTACATTAATACTAAAAGAACTTGGGGTTCAACATATTACAGTAAAAGCGACAAATGATTACCATGAAAAAGTATTAAGTCGTATTGGTGCTGATCAAATTGTTCATCCAGAGCGTGATATGGGTAAAAGAATTGCTCATAATATAGTTTCCAACAACGTATTAGATTACTTAGAGTTATCAGATGAGCATAGTATTGTGGAGATTGTTGCAAGTAGAAGGTTAGATGGTAATTCATTAATCGACTTAGATATTCGAGCAAAGTATGGCATAAATATCGTTGCTTTCAAACGTGGAAGAGATATAATTGTCTCTCCTCAGGCTACAGAAATAATAAAGCAAGGGGATATTTTAATCGTCATTGGTGCAGATACAGATATAAGCAGGTTTGAAAAAAACTTAGTGGAAGAATAAAAAGAGGAACATGCATGATGCATGTTCCTCTTTTCCTATTTTAAACTTCCATAATAATCGGTAAAATCATTGGACGACGCTTCGTTTTTTCATATAGGAAAGGAGAAAGCGTATCTGTAATTTCATTTTTAATTTCTGACCATTGAGTTGTACGACGTTCCATCGTTTTGTTTAAATGTTTAGCAATTAGTGATTGTGCATCATTAATTAAATCGCCGGACTCTCTCATATAGACGAATCCACGAGAAATAATATCTGGACCAGATGCAACCTTAAAGTCCTTCATATTGATACTTACGACAACAACTACTAATCCTTCTTCTGATAGGATTCTTCTATCACGAAGAACGATGTTTCCGATGTCACCAATACCGCTTCCATCAATATATACGTTGCCTGATGGAATCTTTCCAGCGACAGATGCTTCATCTTCACTTAAAGCTAAAACCTCTCCATTGTCCATAAGGAAACAATTTTCTTTTGGAACTCCACAGTCAACAGCTAAGTCTGTATGTGTTTTTTGCATTCGGAATTCACCGTGAATTGGCATGAAGTATTTTGGCTTTATTAGTCTTAACATTAACATTTGCTCTTGTTGTCCACCATGACCAGAAGTATGAATGTCACTTAATGATCCATGAATTACGTCAGCACCTGCTCTGAAAAGCAAATTAATTGTTCTATTTACACTTAACGTGTTTCCGGGAATCGGTGAAGATGAAAATACGACAGTATCTCCAGGAATGATAGATATTTGTCTATGAGTACCGTTAGCAATTCTAGATAAAGCTGCCATCGGCTCTCCTTGACTACCTGTACAAAGAATGGTTATTTTGTTAGCTGGCATGCGGTTTATTTGGTTCGTTTCAATAAAAGTGTCTTTTGGACATCTAATATACCCTAACTCTTGACCGATATTAATAGCAGATTCCATACTACGACCGAAAACAGCAACTTTTCTCCCGTTTGCAACAGCTGCTTCAACAACTTGTTGTAGACGATGAATATTGGAAGCGAAAGTAGCGAAAATAAGACGGCCGTCTACTTTACGGAAAATATCGTGTATACTTTCTCCGACTTTTCTTTCTGACATTGTAAATTCAGGATTTTCACTGTTTGTACTATCTGAAAGTAAGCAGAGAACTCCTTCTTTACCGATTTCAGCCATTTTTGTTAAGTTTGCTGGTTCACCTACAGGCGTAAAGTCAAACTTGAAATCTCCAGTATGTACAATGTTACCTGGAGGTGTTTTCACTACAATACCATATGAATCAGGAATACTGTGTGTTGTACGGAAGAAAGAAACAGATGTCTTTCTGAATTTAATAACCTCATCTTCGCTAATTTCAATCATGGTTGTTTTGCGAAGTAGCCCGTGCTCTTCTAATTTATTACGAATTAAACCTAATGCAAGTTTTCCACCATATACTGGTACATTTATTTGACGTAATAAATAAGGAATACCACCAATATGGTCTTCATGTCCATGTGTTACGAATAATCCCTTTATTTTATCTTCGTTTTTTACTAAATAGGTGTAATCAGGAATAACGTAATCAATTCCTAATAGCTCGTCCTCTGGGAATTTAATACCTGCATCGATTAGTATAATTTCATCTTGAAATTGAACAGCATATGTATTTTTGCCAATCTCACCAAGTCCACCGAGGGCAAATACTGCTGCTTGATTATTTTTTACAAATTTCATTTATCATATCTCCAATACTTTGAAATGTTCTGATTGTTGTTCATACTGTAAATGTTCTTGACTAACAGGTAAAATGATTTCGATGTTGTAATGGAAATCCTTTAACTTTTGACGTACATCACGAACTAACTCAGCTTCAACAAAAACCGATTTTGTGTTTTCTCTTACTGGTGCTTGCTTACTATCCTCTTGAAAATAAACCTTATAAATCATTGTGTTACCTCTCCTTATCTATAATCTATTTATGACTATTTTTTCATTTATTCATACTTCTAAGGGAAGTATAAGTAAAAATGAAAATTAGTAGCGTATTAAAATAAAAACCCGACCTGACTTAATTATATTGCAGTTAATCTTAACCGAACATTGAATATCGTGCCATAGTTTTCTATATTATATCTAATTTTGAACAATAATGCATGTTTTGCTAACGTATTATGGAAAAATATTTGCTAAAAGATTATTTTTCTTGATTAATCAGAGTTAATCCATCTCAAGATTTCTTTATTAAAAACAATTTTTTCCATAAATACGTAACTACGCTATAGTTCTTCTTTTTAACAAATCATTCCATCTCCGAAGTAATTCTTTACGCAATCGTTTTAACATCGCAACCACCCTTGTAAAATATTACATATTGTTACCGTTAGTATGTGTATTATTAATTGAATTGTTGCAAGTTATTTAGTGGAAAAAAGAGGAGAGTGGTTGCTTTTTATTTTCTTTAATTTAAAGCTAGTGTATAATTTAGCACAATTGACTATTAAAAGTAGGTGGATATATTGGATAAAAAAGTGGTGTTTTTTGATATAGATGGGACGTTGCTAGATCATAATAAGGAACTGCCAAGTTCGACTAAAGAAAGTATAAAGCAATTACAAGAAAGTGGAGTTTACGTTGCAATAGCTACAGGTAGAGCACCTTTCATGTACGAAGATTTAAGGAAAGAGTTAGGTATTGAAACTTTTGTAAGTTTTAATGGTCAGTATGTAGTTTTTGAAGGAGAGGTTATTTATACCAATCCTCTAAGTAAAGAAAGGTTAATACACCTTACGGACTTTTCACGTAAAAAAGAACATCCATTAATATTTATGAATGAAGAGACAATGAAAGCGAATGTAAATGATCATTCCTATATACACGAAAGTTTAGGTAGTTTGAAATTTGTTCATCCTGAACAACATCCTCATTTTTACAATGAAAGTGAAATTTATCAAACTTTGCTGTTTTGTGAGGAACCACACGAAAATATATATCAAGAAAACTATAAAGAATTTCATTTCATTCGCTGGCATGAATATTCAACTGATATTTTACCTTTTGGTGGATCAAAAGCAATAGGGATTCAGCGTATGATGGAAAAGATGAATATACCAAAAGAACATGTTTATGCGTTTGGCGATGGTTTAAATGACTTGGAGATGTTAAGTTTTGTTGGTACTGGAGTTGCTATGGGGAATTCTCATCAAGAGTTAAAAAAAGTTGCAAACATCATAACAAAAGATGTTTCTGATAATGGAATTCAACATGGTTTAGAGCTTGTTGGACTAATTAAATAAAAAACTTTAAACAGAGATTGGAACATAAAGCCAATGAGGTTTAACTTGCCTTAGAAATTAGGTGAAGTTGAACTTCATGAAACAGATGAAGTTCATTTAGCCTTAAAGATTTATCGTAGTTGAACTTCATAAGGTTGATGAAGTTCATTTAGCGTTAAAAATTTAACATAGATGAACTTCACAAGACTGACTGAAGTTCACCTGGTCTCAGAAATTTATCGAACAAGATACATTTCTTCAACATTTAGTATGAAAAGGAGAGGCCCCAAAGGTCAATAATTTCGATCTAATGGCCTCTTCCATTTTAAATTTGTCCAGCTTCTTCATTATCTTTCAATTGGAATAGCACCAGTAGGGGGAGTGAAAGGGTCTTCCTTGTTAATGTGGTCATAAAACATAATTCCATTTAAATGGTCAATTTCATGTTGGAAAACGATAGAAAGTAACCCTTTTACTCTTAGCTTTACTTCTTCTCCCTCTATATTTACTCCCTTAACAGTAATCCTTGCATATCTAGGAACTAGACCAGGGACTTCTCGTTCAACAGATAAACAGCCTTCTCCTGTAGTTAAATAACTTTTTTCAACAGAATGGCTAATAATTTTTGGATTTATTAAAGCGTAACTATGCAATTTATCCTGCTCGTCTCTCACATGAACGACTAACATTCTTTTTGTTACATTAATTTGAGGTGCAGCTAAACCAATCCCCGGTCTTAAGTTATACTTAGAAGCAAATTCATGATCTTGACTATTTTGTATATAATCTAACATGTAAATTAATATTTTCTTATTTTCTTCAGATAATGGCAATGATACTTCTTCGGCAACTTGACGAAGAGAAGGATGACCTTCTTTTATAATATCTTTATATGTTAACATCTTTTCACACTTCCTTATCTTGTTCCTTTTCTTAATTTTATCAAGAAACTTATAAAAAGTTAATAAAAATAAAAATAGCAGTCATTAAATTGGACAAGCTTAAGTATTATATTAATAGAAAAATTTCATCCTCAAATTTTCCAATTTATCTAAAAATGTTGTAATAAGTCGAAATAATATTTATAGTAAAAGATGTGATAACGATAGGGGGATTTATTGTGGTCAATTGGAAAAAAACAATTACTTTAATTTTATTTGTTTCATCCATATTACTAGTAGGGTGTACATCTAACAAAGAACAACCAGAACAAGTCATTTTTAATACATTAGAAAATGTGGTAGAACTCGAAGTTAGTTTTGAACAACAACAAGAGCCTTTGTTAGTGTTAGAACAAAAGGAACAAGAACTATATGAACAAATTATTCAATTAGGGATGAAAGAGTACGAACAAATTGTCGTTTTAGCAAAAGAGGCTCAGGAAGTAGTGAATGGGCGGAAAAACCACATAGTTGCTGAGCGTGAAAGTATCGAGAGTGCTAGAGAACAATTTTCGAGTGTGAAAGAGGTAATGGACCAGTTAGAAAATGAAGACTTGAAAAAAGAGGCTCTAGATTTATATTCAGTTATGGACAATAGATATAATGTTTATGATGAATTATACAATTATTATATGGAAGCAGTAGAATTAGACTTACAACTGTATGACCTTTTTCAACAGGAAGATTTAACAATAGAGCAATTAGAAACTCAAATCACACAAATTAATGAAACGTACAACAATGTAAAAGAACTAAACGATAAATTTAATGAATACACAGAACAATATAATGATAAAAAATTTGCGTTTTATCAAAACGCCGGTTTAGATGTAGAATATAGAAACTAAAACCTTGTTAAACGTCAGCTGTCTCAGCTGGCGTTTTTTTTTATAAAAATTATTATAATATAACATGTGTCTCTTATAATACAGGTTGTTACATTGTATTAATACAGGTTTTAAAATATTGTGTTTCATCATACATAAAACACTTTATGAAACAAAGTAATTGACTATTTCTATGCAAGTATTATACACTTGAAATTGTTGAAAAAGTGTATTAATATTACCGGTATAGTTATTAATACAGATTAATGATAGGGGATTGGTATTGTTAATATACTTTGTATAAAGGGAACTTTATTCTCGTATATCCATTCTTTATCGCTACTCTATTCAATTCCGATTCGTAAAATAGATTTAAGCGAGCAAATACTTTGTGGAGCTCATTTTTAGAAAAATGTCTTTTATACATCGTTTTTGGGTAATCTATTTTGTGTGTAATCAATTATTCAAATGAATTTCTCTAATAGAAAGGAAGAGGTGACGAACATGGCTGCAAAAACAAAAAATGCAAAGTTTGATCCACAGCAGCAGTTTAAAAAAGTGGAAGAACAATTCCAAACGTTCCAAATCTTAAATGAAGAAGGCGAAGTAGTAAATGAAGCTGCAATGCCAAATCTTTCAGACGAAAAATTACAAGAATTAATGCGTCGTATGGTTTATACACGTGTTTTAGATCAACGTTCCATTAGTTTAAATAGACAAGGTAGATTAGGTTTCTATGCTCCTACTGCTGGTCAAGAAGCATCTCAGTTAGCGTCACAATTTGCACTTGAAGCAGAAGATTTTATCTTACCAGGGTACCGTGATGTTCCTCAAATGATCTGGCACGGATTACCATTATACCAAGCATTCTTATTCTCTCGTGGACATTTCCATGGTAACCAAATGCCTGAAGGGGTAAACCTATTACCACCTCAAATCATCATCGGAGCTCAGATTATTCAAGCAGCTGGTGTTGCACTAGGGCTTAAGAAAAAAGGTAAAAAAGCTGTAGCTATTACATATACAGGAGACGGAGGAGCTTCTCAAGGTGACTTCTACGAAGGTATCAACTTCGCAGGTGCTTACAAAGCTCCAGCTATTTTCGTTGTTCAAAACAACCGTTTTGCAATCTCTACACCTGTTGAAAAGCAATCTGCAGCTGGAACGATTGCACAAAAAGCAGTAGCAGCTGGTATTCCAGGTGTTCAAGTAGACGGGATGGATCCATTAGCAGTTTATGTTGCTGTAAGTGAAGCTCGTGAACGTGCTATTAACGGTGAAGGGCCTACATTAATTGAAACGTTATGTTATCGTTATGGTCCACATACAATGGCTGGTGATGACCCGACTCGTTACCGTACTTCTGAATTGGACGATGAATGGGAAAAGAAAGATCCGATCGTTCGTTACCGTAAATTCTTAGAAGCAAAAGGTTTATGGAATGAAGCAATGGAAAACGAAGTAATGGATCAAGCCAAAGAAGAAATTAAAGAAGCGATTCAAAAAGCAGATAATCAACCAAAGCAAAAAGTAACGGACTTAATCTCCTTCATGTATGAGGAACTTCCGTACAACTTAAAAGAACAGAACGAAATCTACAAAGCGAAGGAGTCGAAATAAGCTATGGCGCAAATGACAATGATTCAAGCGATCACTGATGCGTTACGCACAGAATTAAAAAACGACGAAAACGTATTGCTTTTCGGAGAAGACGTAGGTAATAACGGAGGCGTATTCCGTGCTACTGAAGGTCTACAAGCTGAATTTGGAGAAGATAGAGTTTTTGATACACCTCTAGCAGAGTCTGGTATTGGTGGTCTTGCAGTAGGTTTAGGTGTAACTGGTTTCCGTCCAGTTATGGAAATCCAATTCTTCGGTTTCGTATACGAAGTAATGGACTCGGTAAGTGGACAGTTAGCGCGTATGCGTTACCGTACTGGCGGTCGTTGGACTTCTCCAGTTACAATCCGTTCTCCATTTGGTGGTGGAGTTCACACACCTGAGCTACACGCAGATAGTTTAGAAGGTCTTGTTGCTCAACAACCTGGTTTGAAAGTTGTTATTCCAGCAACTCCTTATGATGCAAAAGGTTTATTAATTGCGGCGATTCGTGATAATGACCCTGTTATATTCTTAGAGCATATGAAATTATATCGCTCATTCCGTCAAGAAGTACCGGAAGAAGAGTACACGATTGAAATTGGTAAAGCAGATGTAAAACGTGAAGGTACTGACATTACAATGGTAACTTACGGAGCGATGGTACATGAGTGCTTAAAAGCAGCTGACGAGTTAGAAAAAGAAGGAATTTCTGCTGAAGTAGTTGATCTTCGTACAGTTAGTCCTTTAGATATTGATACAATTATTGCTTCTGTTGAAAAAACAGGACGTGCAATTGTTGTACAAGAAGCTCAAAAACAAGCAGGTGTAGGTGCAAACGTAGTTGCAGAGATTAACGATCGTGCAATCCTTAGCCTTGAAGCTCCAGTATTACGTGTAGCTGCACCTGATACTGTGTTCCCATTCTCTCAAGCAGAGAGTGTATGGTTACCTAACTACAAGGATGTAATTGAAACTGCTAAAAAAGTTATTGAATTTTAATAATATATAGGGCCCTCTTTTTAAAGGGGTCCTACCATTGTTATAAAGAATCGAAAGATAATTCTTATATTGTAGGAGGCTGAGTACGGTGGCATTTGAATTTAAATTGCCTGATATCGGTGAAGGTATCCACGAAGGTGAAATTGTAAAGTGGTTCGTAAAACCTGGTGACGAAGTAAACGAAGACGACGTGTTAATGGAAGTACAAAATGATAAAGCGGTTGTTGAAATTCCTTCTCCTGTTAAAGGGAAAGTACTAGAACTAAAAGTAGAAGAAGGTACAGTAACAACTGTTGGACAAACTATCATTACATTTGATGCTCCAGGCTATGAAAACCTTAAGTTTAAAGGTGACCATGGAGATGAAGCGCCAAAAGAAGAAGCGCAAGTACAAGCAACTGCTGAAGCTGGTCAAGAAATAAAGAAAGAAGAAACACCAAAAGAAGAACCGAAAGCAGAAACAGGTGCAGCTGCTGTAGCTCAAGCTGAAGTTGACCCTAACCGTCGCGTTATAGCTATGCCGTCTGTACGTAAGTATGCTCGTGAAAAAGGTGTAGATATTAGACAAGTAGCGGGTTCTGCTAAAAATGGTCGTGTTGTAAAAGATGATATTGATGCATCTTTAGCTGGTCCAACAACTACTGAGGCACCTGTAGCACAAGAAACAACTACAACTACAGAAGCTGTAAAACAAGAAGAAAAACAACCTGCAAAACAACCTATCCCTGCAGGACAATATCCAGAAACTCGTGAGAAAATGAGCGGTATTCGTAAAGCTATTGCAAAAGCAATGGTTAACTCTAAACATACAGCACCTCACGTTACATTAATGGATGAAGTCGATGTAACAGAATTAGTTGCACACCGCAAAAAGTTCAAAAATGTTGCAGCAGATAAAGGTATTAAATTAACTTACTTACCATATGTAGTTAAAGCACTAACTTCTGCATTACGTGAGTTCCCAGCTTTAAACACATCTTTAGATGACGCTACGGATGAAATTATCCACAAGCATTATTACAACATCGGTATTGCAGCTGATACGGATAAAGGATTATTAGTTCCGGTAGTAAAAGATGCTGACCGTAAGTCTATCTTCACCATTTCTAATGAAATTAACGAATTAGCTGGAAAAGCTCGTGATGGGAAATTAGCTGGTGATGATATGAAAGGTGCATCTTGCACAATTACAAACATCGGTTCAGCTGGTGGACAATGGTTTACGCCTGTTATTAATCATCCTGAAGTAGCTATTTTAGGTATTGGTCGTATTGCTGAGAAACCAGTAGTTAAAAACGGTGAGATTGTAGTAGCTCCGGTATTAGCTTTATCATTAAGCTTTGATCATCGTATGATCGATGGTGCTACAGCACAAAATGCGCTTAACCATATTAAGCGTCTATTGAACGATCCACAATTATTATTAATGGAGGCGTAATATAAATGGTAGTAGGAGATTTTGCAATTGATGTAGATACGCTTGTCATTGGTGCAGGACCTGGTGGATATGTTGCGGCGATTCGAGCTGCACAACTAGGCCAAAAAGTAACGATTGTAGAAAGAGGAAACTTAGGTGGCGTATGTTTAAACGTAGGATGTATTCCTTCTAAAGCTCTAATCTCTGCAGGTCACCGTTACGAAACTGCATTACATTCTGAAGATATGGGAATCAAAGCAGAAAAAGTTTCTGTTGATTTCACAAAGGTTCAAGAGTGGAAGTCAAGTGTAGTAAATAAATTAACTGGTGGAGTAGAAGGTCTTCTAAAAGGAAATAAAGTTGACATCGTTAGTGGTGAGGCTTACTTCGTTGACTCTAATACAGTCCGTATTATGGATGACAACTCTGCACAAACATATAAGTTTAACAACTGTATTATTGCAACAGGTTCTCGTCCAATCGAGATTCCAACATTTAAATATACAAAGCGTGTAATTGATTCTACTGGTGCATTAGCTTTAGAAGAGATTCCTAAGAAGCTAATTGTTATAGGTGGAGGATACATTGGGACAGAGTTAGGTACTGCATATGCTAACTTTGGAACAGAAGTTACAATCGTAGAAGCAGCTGACGAAATCCTTTCAGGCTTTGAGAAACAAATGAGCTCCATTGTAAAACGTAACTTAAAGAAAAAAGGTAACGTTGAAATTTTCACTAAAGCGATGGCTAAAGGTGTAGAAGAAACTGCTGAAGGTGTAAAAGTTACAATTGAAGTAAAAGGTGAAGAAAAAGTAATCGAAGCAGATTATGTTTTAGTAACAGTTGGTCGTCGTCCAAACACGGATGAAATGGGTCTAGAGCAAGTTGGGGTGGAAATGACTGACCGTGGTGTTATTAAAATTGATAAGCAGTGTCGTACTAATATTTCTAACATCTATGCAATTGGTGATATTGTAGAAGGACCTCCACTTGCACATAAAGCTTCTTACGAAGGTAAAATTGCAGCTGAAGCAATTGCTGGACACCCAGCAGAGATTGATTATCATGGAATTCCGGCGGTAGTATTCTCTGAACCTGAATTAGCTTCTGTAGGGTATACAGAGGCTGAGGCAAAAGCAGAAGGAATCGAAATACTTGCTTCTAAGTTCCCATTCGCTGCAAACGGGCGTGCATTAGCATTAAACAACACAGATGGTTTCTTGAAATTAATAACACGTAAAGAAGATGGATTAATAATTGGTGCACAAATTGCGGGAGCAAGTGCATCAGATATGATCGCAGAACTTGGATTAGCAATTGAAGCTGGTATGACAGCTGAAGACATTGCAATGACAATTCATGCTCATCCAACTCTTGGAGAAATTACAATGGAAGCTGCAGAAGTAGCTATGGGAAATCCTATTCACATTGTAAAGTAAAGTATAAAAAATAAACCTCAGCCTTATTTTAGCTGAGGTTTATTCTTCGTTATTTGATACAACGGTTGAGTTTCCTAGTGCTTGCTGAATCGGTGTTATGATATCATCTTTATTTTTAACACCTTCAACAGAGGTTATTACTTCATTATGCTCTACTACAATTAACGAAGGTACCGATTTTATATTAAACTGTTTATATAATAGTCGTTCATCTGTTACTTTTATTACTTTTAAATTGGAAACTTCTGTAGGATGTGTTTTCTTTAAATCTAGTAATGCATCGTAGTAACTACTTTCATCCTGTATGTTTGATTCGTCAGAAAAAAAGACTAATGTTTTCGTATCTTCAGGAAATGGAACGTTACTTGTGGTATCTTTAGTTTCGCAAGATGACAATAAGAAAAAAGAAAAAGTCACCCATAATAAAGTTCCTTTCATTAACAATCCTCCGATTCCATTCTATAAGTAATCTATATTTAGTATGTAATGTTACGGTGTAATTTTATCATGAACACTTTTAAAAAAGTGACTTGTCATCTAAATGTTACATAAATGAAAAATAGAGATAAATAATTCATTTTGCCTGTGTTGATTCAATTAGTGTAGTATAATTAGTAATTTGTAATCAATAGTTTTGTGTGTTTTGTCGTGTTTTTTATGAAAAATATGAGAGTGTTATAGTTGTTTATGCCTATCTCGTTTTGTGATAATAAAAAGTATAAAAACATCAATTCCTAAAAAATCCGTTGCTTTTATCGTTAGCGTGCTTGTATCATAAATATATTGCTAGGAAAACCAAATTACTTAAAAACAAATATGGGGGAAAAACCATGCGAAAATGGATGCTGTCACTTCTTTTGCTCATCCTCCTTGCCGCTTGTTCTACAAATAATCTAGAAGATAATGTACAAGCTAATGAGAATGAAAATAATTTAGAAGAAAAAAAGGAAGAAGTAGATAAAGAGCCAAAAGAAGAAAATGTTAAAGAAGAAGATAGAAATGTTAAAGAAGAAGAAAGAAATGTTAAAGAAGAAGAAAGAAATGTTAAAGAAGAAGATAGAGTTATTAAAGATGAACCTATAGTCGAAATAGAGCCAGAATATTATCTAGACAAAGATTGGGGGCTTAAACCAATTGGAGATGCTAATCCAGATGTGGTTCTCCTAACGATTGATGATGCACCAGATCGCTATGCGCTCGAAATGGCAAACACATTAAAACAATTAAATGTGAAGGCTATTTTCTTTGTGAATGGTCACTTTATCGATACGGTAGAAGAACAACAAGTATTAAAGGAAATTTTTAATATGGGTTTTGAAATTGGTAATCATACAATGACACATAAATCATTACGTAATCTATCGGAGGAAGAACAATATACCGAGATAATAGGGCTTAATGATTTAATTGAAGAAGTATTAGGAGAAAGACCAAAATTCTTTCGTGCTCCTTTTGGACAGAACACGGAATATGCATCTCGGTTAGTGGAAGAAGAGGGCATGTTGTTAATGAATTGGACATATGGTTATGATTGGGAGATTGATTATAAAACTAAGGACACGTTAACGGATATCATGGTAAATACGCCATTGCTAACTAGTGGAGCAAACCTGTTAATGCATGACAGAGAATGGACATATGAAGCTCTAGAGGGTATTGTTATCGGTTTGCAAGAAAAAGGATATGAAATACTTGATCCAAAGTTAATTAGAATTTATGGAAACAATTAAAAAAGCGGCTATCATTAGCCGCTTTTTCTTATCTTTTATAAAAATACATAACACTGCCAGTGAATAGCTTGAGTTCAGCTTCTAGCTTCTTGGCAAGATACTTGCTAAACTCATTCGCCTTACCTTTGTCACCATGAGTAGATTGGTCATGTAGAGTAACTTGTATGTAAGAAAGTGATTCTTCTTCCTCATTCACCTTGTCTTGCGTTCCAACACCAACTAAAATCATCTTATATCGATCTTCTGTTCCTTTTAAATAAAACCAAGTGCCTTTTCCTTCAGGAGTTTCCTTTAATTCATATGGAAAAGCAGTTTCGGCATATTCCCAAGATAGTTGCTCACCAGTTTTTGACGTAATTTCTTTATAATAGTTAAATAATTCTTTTACATCTTCAATTGTAATCGTTTTCTTTGTAGACTTTTCAACTAAGTTAATATAAGCACTGCTAGCCATTTTATTCACTCCTAATTTCAATCCAATAATATTATCATTCTAGCATTTGTAAGAAGAATTTGACAATATATTAGTTGAATTAGTTGCTTTTTACAAGTTGTTTGAGTTATAATAATATTCTGAAAATATAAATTTAAAGGAGGCCTACTATGAATTTATTTGACAAATTGTATGATGAGTCAGAAAATGTGAATGTGCGTTTTGTTGGTTTCACGACGGAAGAAGTAAGGTATGATTTTGGAATAGTTTATACTAATTTATTTTTTGGTAAACCACTCGTTATTTGTATGCAAACTGGCCGCTCCACTCTCCTCGATCCAAAAGACATTAGTGATTTAGACCACTTACAGCAAGCATTCCGTATAGAATCTAAAGAAGAAGCAGAAGACTTAGCAGAGTTTTTCTTAAGTGCCATTCCTGCAGTACCGTTTCAAGAACAATATGAGTAAGGTAGATGGTAGAAGTAGCACTCAACTTTGAGTGCTACTTTTTTCGAGTTGTTCTTATTGAAAATGTAGTACATATAGTAAAATATGAACACGAAAAATGTAAATGTGTTATACAATTTAGTTATTGACATAACACATTTAATGTATTATTATTTAGTTAACAAAGGAAGCGCTTACAAAAATGTAGTCTTCTTAAATTAACAATCACTAATTTTACTTCAGAAAAGGGGAAATGAAGTATGGGAACAATTATTTGTCAAACTTGTAACAGCATGATTGGTCACTTCGAAGATGAGAAAGTAACGACACTTTACTCCAAATGTACAGACTGTGATTGTCCGAAATGTGAGGAAGAATAAGGGGTATATTTTAAATATAAAAAGAATGAACAAATAATAGAAGCAGCTATCTAATGGGGATGAGATAGCTGCTTTTTTTGTATTATTTTATAGCTCTATGTTCTTTAATAACACGAAGTGATTTAAGTTCGTGATCTTCTGGCCCTTGAACAGGAAGGCCAACTTCAATATTTTTCTTGATATAAGCTAAATTATCTTCTGAAATAATTTCACCAGGAGTGAAAATTGGAATTCCTGGTGGGTAAACCATAACAAATTCTGCAATAATTCGTCCAGCAGATTTTTCAAATGGTACTACCTCAGTTTCTGAGTAAAACGCTTCACGTGGAGCTAAAGCTAATACTGGAATATCAGGTAAAAGAACTTTAGCATCTAAATTATATTCTGTATTATTAATTAAGTTTTCTGTAGCTAATTCTTGTAAAGCTTTTACTAGTAAGTTCGTTTCCTTTTCTGTATCTCCAGGTGTAATAATACATAAAATATTGTATAAATCAGAGAGTTCAACTTCTATATTATATTTTTCACGTAGCCATTTTTCTACATCATAGCCAGTGATTCCTAACTTTTTAATACTAATAATAAGTTTTGTTGGGTCATAATCAAACGCTGCTTTTTGATCTAAGATTTCTTCTCCAACACAATAAAGTTCAGGTATGTTGTTTAATGATTCGCGTGTTTTATTAGCAAGATCGATTGCTTTACCAATTAAATCATGCCCTTGTGTTGCCAAGCGTTTTCTAGCGACATCTAATGATGATAATAACAAATAAGATGTTGATGTAGTCGTTAACATACTTAAAATACCTTGAATTCTATGAACGTTTACAAGGCCCTCACGTACGTTTAGAACGGAGCTTTGAGTCATGGAACCCCCTAGTTTATGAACACTTGTAGCAGCCATGTCAGCGCCTGCTTGCATGGCGGATAAAGGTAGTTCTTCATGAAAATGTATATGAACACCATGTGCTTCATCCACTAATACTGGAACTTCGAATGAATGAGCGATCTCTACAATCTTACTTAAATCGGCAGAAACTCCAAAGTATGTTGGGTTAATAACCAAAACACCTTTTGCATCAGGGTGTTGATTTAATGCGCGTTCAACAGCTTCGGCAGTGATACCATGAGAAATACCTAATTCTCGGTCAATTTCTGGATGAATGAAAATAGGAACTGCTCCTGAGAACACAATAGCCGACATAACAGACTTGTGAACATTTCTCGGCACTATAATCTTTTCTCCAGGTCCACATACCGCCATAACCATTGTCATAATAGCTCCGCTAGTTCCTTGAACAGAGAAAAATGTATGATCAGCTCCAAAAGCTTTTGCAGCTAAGTCTTGTGCATCTTTAATTATTCCTTTAGGTTGATGAAGATCATCAAGCGGTCCAATATTTATTAAATCAATGGAAAATGCATTGTCTCCAATAAATTCTCTAAATTCTGGGTCCATTCCAGCACCTTTTTTATGACCAGGAATATGAAACTGTACTGGATTCTTTTTAGCATGTTTTAAAAGTCCTGTAAATAGGGGAGTGTCGTTTTGAGTATATTTCAATTATGTTAACACCTCTTTAGTTAGATTCCGTATTAATCGTAAGTATCTATATATTTTCTCATAAAACAAAAAGGATTATAGCATTTATCTATCTTTTTGCAAAGATATTTTTTCATACCCTTTGATGAGTGATAAAAACAGGAATTACTCGATAAAAATAGAACCATAATGGATAAGAGATTTTTTGTGGAGGTTTTGGAATTGAAATGGGAAACGAGAGTCACAAAATTATTAAATATTCAATATCCAATTATTCAAGGGGGGTTAGCTTATTTGGCTTATGCTGATTTGGCAGCTGCTGTCTCCAATGCTGGAGGGTTAGGACAAATAACTGCCATGAGTTTACAAACTCCAGAAGAGTTGAGAGAGGAGATTAGAAAAGTTAAGAGTTTTACTAATAAACCTTTTGGTGTGAATTATGCCATCGGACAACATGGAAGGCCATTTGAGTATATGTTGGAAGTAGCTATAGAAGAAAAAGTACCTGTCATTTCGATGACTGGTGGAAACCCAGCACCTATTTTTAAACGATTGGAAGGACAAGATATAAAAAAATTGGTTCTAGTAGCTGCAAATAGACAAGCTGAAAAAGCAGAACAGCTTGGGGCGGACGCTGTGATGGTAGTTGGACAAGAAGGGGGAGGGCATTTAGGCAAACAAGATCTCGGTACAATGGTGTTAATACCAAAAGTTGTTGACTCTGTAAAAATTCCAGTCATCGCTTCAGGTGGCATCGGTGATGGAAGAGGGTTAATGGCTGCCATGGCACTTGGGGCAGAAGGGATTGAAATGGGTACAAGGTTTATTGCAACAAAAGAATGTATTCATGCACACCATTTGTATAAAAAACTACTAGTAGAAGGAACAGAGAATGATACAGTTATCATAAAGAAAAGCATTGGTGCTCCTGCAAGAGCAATACGTAATGAACTAACGGAGCGCATATTAAAAATAGAGAAAGACGGCGGTGGATTTGAGGAACTGAAAGAATATATTAGCGGTAACACGAATAAGAAGTTTATTTATGATGGAAATGTAACAGAAGGGTTTGCTTGGGCAGGACAAGTTATGGGTTTAATAAAAGACTCACCTACAGTAAATGATTTAATAGAAAGAATGATAAAGGAAGCTGAAGACATTAGAGGAAATTGGATATAAGCATATACAAATGATATAATACGTTCGTTAAACGAATGTTGAGGTGATTAATATGGATTTTTCCTATCCGATTTCGCACGATTGGAGTACAGATGAAATTGTAGATGTTATAAAGTTTTATGAAATGATTGAACTTACATATGAAAAAGGAATAGATCGTGATGCTTTGCTAAGTCAATATCGTAGGTTTAAAGAAATTGTTCCTGGTAAGGCAGAAGAAAGAAAATTAACAGATGAATACGAAGAGTTGTCTGGTTTCTCTACATTTAAAGTAATAAAAAAAGCAAAAGACTTATCTTCTGGAGATAAAGTGAAAATGGAAAAAGCAAGGTAGTAACTGCTACACTTGCTTTTTTCTTTTTTTAAACTGCTTGATGAGCTAATGAATACAGAGGAGATAATTGTTTAAATGCTTGTTCCATTTTTTCAATCGTCTCTTTCCCTGAAAGAGTTACGGCTTCTTCTTTTGGTATTTGAATGCCACAGAGAATTTCCGCTTTTTTCACAGTAATTAATCTAGTAAACAGTTGATTCATATCTTCTTTATTTAAATCACCGTGTGTTAACACTTCTGGCTTCGTATGATCTTTTGACCACACAAAGTTTGTTGGTGTTTCCTTATATATTTTGTCCATGTTATTTAATAAAACCTCACCATATGCTTCTTTTATAGGTGATTCATATATTACTGCAAACCACACAAAAACATGCGTTTCCCAAAGACCTATTTGGAAGTGTGGCATCATTTTATAACCACGTTTATTATTGGCAAAAGCAACCCAAGAATCTTTAGGTGGATTAACGGATCGGCGTGCATGTTTGGCTATATGTCTAAACATCTCATCACCTGTTTGTACACTTAACATCGGTTCAAAATGGTTGCTTAATTGTTCGAATTTAGGTCTAACGATTTGGGACAATGCTTCCATTCGTTCGTCTAGCCCATCTATAGTAAATACGTTAAAATCTTCCTCTTTAAAACCATTGAATTCTTTACTCATAATTCTCTTCCCCCCTATTGCCATTTATGAACGGTATTTTAGCATATAACGCTTATAAAACCAATTAAAGTGTTTTTAATAAAATGTGGTTCACCAATAGTTTAAGTAGATATCTCTTTTATAGTCATTTGCACATTTTTAGTTACCTTCTTTCCATATTTTCATATGATATATCAACTTACAAATTGTAAATGTAGTTCAGGAAATATAAATGGAAAAGGAGGTACGGAACATGAACCAAGTAGTAAAACCGTGGAAAAAGCGAACAAATGAAAATAGAAAAAAAGTATTAAAGTTAGAAATTGATTACGAACTAGTTACACTCTATGATGCCATTATTGCAAAAGATATAAAAATAATTGAAGAAACGAAAGTAAGATTAGAAAAACTTCGTAGTGAGATGCTAAGTTTAGAGGTTTAGTGGCTATTGCTACAAAACGAACCTTAAAATGGTTCGTTTTTCTGTGCGGGCAATTTGCTTGATTTTGTAGGAATGATTAAGTAAGCTAATAACCATACATATTACTGAAAGTTTATAGTGAAAGGTTGGAAGTAAATGAATTGGTCTGAAATTGATAAAGACGCTAAACAGTGGACACGTGAAGCTGGCGATAGAATTAAAGCATCCTTACATAAAGAATTAATGATTGAAACAAAAACATCTAGAGATGATTTAGTTACAAATATGGACAAAGAAACCGAAGAATTCTTCATCAAAAAAATTAATGATAAATATCCTGAACATCAAATTTTAGGAGAAGAAGGATTTGGTAATACAGTTAAAGAATTAAAAGGTACTGTTTGGATTATCGATCCTATTGATGGAACAATGAACTTTGTTCATCAAAAACGAAACTTCGCTATCTCTGTTGCAGTGTATGAGGACGGAATTGGGAAGATAGGTTTAATTTATGATGTGATTAGAGATGAGTTATATCATGCATTTGAAGGACAGGGAGCATTTTTCAATGAAGACCCTATACCGGCCTTAAATGAGGTAAAAGTGGAAGATGCGGTAATAGGGATGAACGCAACATGGGTGACGGAAAATAAGCGAATTGATCCAACTATATTGGCCCCACTCGTAAAAGATGTAAGGGGTACTAGATCATACGGATCGGCAGCTCTAGAGTTTGCATACGTAGCTACAGGTAGAATTGATGCCTATATTACATTAAGACTTTCTCCATGGGATTTTGCGGCAGGCCTAATCATAATTAATGAGTTAGGTGGAAAAGTTACCACACTGTACGGTGAACCATTAAATTTATTAGAACAAAACAGCGTTTTTGTATGTAAACCAGGATTACACGAAGAAATTATGGAAAATTACTTATATAAGTTAAAGCAAAAAGAAGACTGAGTGTTAATACTCCGTCTTCTTTTCTGTCTTTTATTGTTCTAACCTTTTTGCTCTAAAGCCTAATCCCATTACAATAATCACTAAGATTGTGGATAGAATAATACCTGTTAAACTTCTGTATGCAACAGCAACACCAATTAGTCCCATAGAGAAGGCTGTAGCAATAGCAAAAGCGATAAACTTCCATTGAATATTTTTCATCATTCATACTCCCTTTTTTAAACAAAAGAATAATTTAACTTTTCAGAAAATAATCTTATATTTACATAATTTTTTATTCATTATTATTTTACATAAACAGAATCGTTTTTTCTACTATGTTTGTGGTATAATACTATTTGGTTTGATTTTTGACATTAGGGAGATGAAATTTTGAAAATTCGTAATGATATTCGAAATATAGCAATTATAGCTCACGTTGACCATGGTAAAACAACGTTAGTAGATAAATTATTACATCAAGCAGGAACGTTCCGTACAAATGAAACGGTTCAAGAACGTGCGATGGATTCAAATGATTTAGAAAGAGAACGTGGAATTACAATTTTAGCTAAGAATACAGCTATTAATTATAAAGACACAAGAATTAACATTATGGATACACCAGGACATGCTGACTTCGGTGGAGAAGTAGAGCGTATCATGAAAATGGTTGATGGTGTTCTTTTAGTTGTTGATGCATATGAAGGTTGTATGCCACAAACACGTTTCGTTTTAAAGAAAGCATTAGAGCAAAACTTAACGCCAATAGTAGTTGTAAATAAAATTGACCGTGATTTTGCACGTCCTTCTGAAGTAGTAGATGAAGTTATCGATTTGTTTATTGAACTTGATGCTTCTGAAGAACAATTAGAATTCCCAGTAGTCTATGCATCTGCAATTAATGGAACTGCTAGTACAGATCCAGAAAAGCAAGATGAAAACATGGAAGCAATTTATGAAGCGATTATTAAACATATTCCTGCTCCTTTCGATAACAGTGACGAACCATTACAATTCCAAGTATCTTTACTTGACTACAATGACTATGTAGGAAGAATTGGTATTGGTCGTATTTTCCGCGGTACGATGAAAGTTGGTCAACAAGTTTCTTTAATGAAACTAGATGGAAAAGTGAAACAATTCCGTGTTTCTAAGCTATTCGGTTTCATTGGCTTAAAGCGAGTAGAAATTGAAGAAGCAAAAGCTGGTGACCTCGTAGCTGTTTCAGGAATGGAAGATATTAACGTAGGAGAAACAGTTTGTCCTACGGAACACCAAGAAGCTCTTCCTATATTACGTATTGATGAGCCGACATTACAAATGACTTTCTTAGTAAATAACTCACCTTTTGCTGGTAAAGAAGGTAAGTTTGTAACTTCTCGTAAAATTGAAGAGCGTTTAACTGCTCAATTAGAAACAGATGTAAGTTTACGTGTAGACCCTACAGATTCACCAGATGCTTGGGTTATTTCAGGTCGTGGAGAATTACACTTATCTATCTTAATTGAAAACATGCGTCGTGAAGGATTTGAATTACAAGTGTCTAAACCAGAAGTCATCATTCGCACAGTTGATGGTGTAAAATGCGAACCAGTAGAGCGTGTACAAATTGATGTGCCTGAAGAGCATACTGGTGGGGTTATGGAATCAATCGGAGCACGTAAAGGTGAAATGGTTGATATGATTAACAATGGTAATGGACAAGTTCGCTTAATCTTTATGGTCCCTTCTCGTGGATTAATTGGTTACTCTACTGAGTTCCTATCATTAACACGTGGTTTCGGAATCATCAACCACACATTCGATAGTTACCAACCTATGGCTCAAGGGCAAGTTGGTGGACGTCGTCAAGGTGTACTAGTCTCAATGGAATCTGGTAAAGCTTCTTCTTACGGTATTATGGGAATTGAGGATCGTGGAGTAATCTTCGTTGAGCCTGGTACAGAAGTTTATGAAGGAATGATCGTAGGAGAGCATAACCGTGACAACGACTTAGTTGTAAACGTATGTAAAATGAAACAAGCGACAAACATTCGTTCAGCTAACAAAGACCAAACAGTTGGTATGAAAAAACCGCGTATTATGACGCTTGAAGAATCTCTAGAATATTTAAATGATGATGAGTACTGTGAAATCACACCTCAATCCATTCGTTTACGTAAAAAGGTTCTAGATAAAAATGAGCGTGAAAGAACAGCGAAGAAGAAAAAGCTTGCAGCGGCAGAAAAGTAAAAATTAAAACTGGAGTTGCTCGCAATACGGATATCTTAATTTAATTTAAGGTAAAAATATTGCGAGCTTCTTTAGAATTTTAACTATAAGGGGGAGTAGACAATGGTGGATGTTTCTGAGAGACTTTCTTTCTTTGCAAAATTATATCGAGTTGACGAAAACCCTGAATTAGGAATGTGGTTGTTATTTTTAACAATCTTTGCTTTATCCGTCCTAGTATATAAATTAGGCTTTGCGTTAAAGCTTCCAATTTTAAAGTCAGCAGTCATTTATTTATTTTTATTTTTTGGAACTTCTGTTCTAACGTTTTTAGGAGCGTTTCTACCGGTAGCGGAAGGGTTAGTTGTTGCAGCGTTAATTTTAATCATATATAAAATACGCTTACACAACTCGAATAAAATGGAACAAAAGGAGTCGTAACGATGCGCTCTTTACAAGATACAATTTATAATTGGTTAACAATTAAAGTAGTAGCAGATGTACGTAAAGATGATAGTGCAGCTCAAGAGACTGAGACTCTTTTTAAAAGTATGTTGATGGAAGATCATGAAATTACTTCCATTGAATTTGTAAAAGAAGAGCCAATGTACTATGTATCATATGAACAACATGGTGAAATGAAAAAAACACGATTCCCTATCGAGCTTATTGATGTCATGATAAATCAAATAAGTGAGGAGCCGGAGCGTTATAAAAATTATGAAAACGAAGAAGCCTAAATAGATTACTATTTAGGCTTCTTCTAGTTTTTATGCTTTTTCATCTTATATTCTATAGAAAATAGGTAGTAATAGCGCAAAGAACAGGTGTGCTACTGTCCATAAGGTTAATGCAAAGACATCGTTCATAGCTGGTGTTTCTTTCATCGCAAGAAAGGTCAATGGAAAATATAAAAATATAGTAGGGAACGTTAATATAATAGAAAGTAAAAATTGAGCTCTTTTTTTAACTAAATGATATTTTTGCACAATTAGAGAAAATAAAACACCTATACCTAATGCTATTATTAAATGGAATATAAATTCAACCGTTTCGCTAAAGCTAAAAGAACCTAAATAAGGTATAAAATCAATGTTTAATAAAAGAGTATAAACATCTTTTTGGAAAAATGTTTGAAACAATTTCATTAACAGCCCCATTAAAATCCCACTTACTAAGCCCGTCAATGCACCATTCCAAATGTTTTTTACCATTCATCTTGATCTCTTTTTGGTTCGTACAATCGGAAATTTCCAGTTGCAAATCTTTCATTTGTTCTCTTTTCAATTCTTTCGCTACATTCGTTACACATATATGTATGAATAGGTCTATTTCGTAGACGTTTTGCTATTAACAATTCATCGTCAATCGATTCAATTTTGTCACATAACACACATTTTACTCTCATATGTCCACCTCTTATGGTAAATATGGTATAAGTATAGCATAATATAGAAAAAACCGTTAAATCTAAAATGTATTTATTTTTCAATGTGGAGGGGTCAAGTATGCCAAATATAACGGAACCAGAATTGATTGAGCCTTTACTTAAAGCATTGCAAGAGGATAGACTTGTATCATTATGTACGATAGATTTTGAATCTAAAGGCCCTAGTGTTAGTGCTTTATCTTGGATTTACGCTGAGAATAGTACAACAATATTGTTAGCAGTAGATTTTTCATCAAGGATTATTAAAAACATACTACATAATGACAAAGTAGTTGTTACGGTACATGCTAACGAATCAGTATACTCCGTTCATGCTACAGCAAAGATTCAGAATGAATTAATTGAAAATGTACCTTTAAAGCTCTCGCTTGTTGAGTTAAAAGTGACAGCTGTTAGAGATGTTATGTTTTATGGTGCAAAGTTGAGTGTAGAACCACAGTATGAAAAAACTTACGATAAAAACGCAGCACAAAAACTAGATGAACAAATCTACACCGCTCTGAAAAAATTCAAATAACAGTAATGTATTTCAAACGAAAAAAAGAGTCTGGGACAAAAAGTATGAAGTATATCTAGGCTTAAAAAATTGTTGTAGTTGAACTTCATATGGCCTATGAAGTTCATCTAGGCTTAAAAAATTGTTGTAGTTGAACTTCATAAGGTCTATGAAGTTGGATTGTGGAAAGTGCTTTCGGACTTTCTTTCGCATTGGCATATTATTTTGTTCCACCAATAAGGAGAGGCCCTCAAGAACCAAAAATTGTTCTTGCGGGCCTCTTCAATATTATTAACCGCCTTTTATCCTAGTCTCTTTTCTTTTGCTTAAAATTAGTTAAATCAATATCATAACTAGGGTTCGTAAAGTAGTAAGTCATTATGAACAGTACTCAGTTTCCTACATTTTTATATCGTTCTTCTTTTTTATAATGATTGGATTGTTCTTGTTGTTTTTCTTCTAATTCTCTCGCTTCATTTTCAGGCATTTGAGGATTGTTCTGTTCTGTAGGGTTAGGTTCAGCTGGTTCTTTTAAGTCTATTGGTATTTCAGGCATTACTCTACCTACAATTTCAGCAAGCTCTTCTAATATGCCAGCAACTGGGCGACCTCTTTGGATATCTCTCCCCATTTCTTGTAGACGAACATACGTATCAGCATCCGCAATGATAATAGCATTGGCTCCATACGGATCTTTTTTTAAACTTTCTGCAACAGAATACTTTATGGTACTTACTCGAGAACGATCTAGTTTAGAATTCACATCAATTCCAACAACCGCATAAGGGCCAATTACAACAGCAGTTGCATCATTTACGTTTGGGATACGAAGGGCAATTTCTACTAAATGGCGAGATACTTCTTGTCCTGTTTTGTTATCAACTTGTTGGTTTGCAGAGTCCTTAACGTGAATAATTCGATTATCTTCTTCATTTCTAGCTACGTTATCAGGTTGATTCATACAACCAGTTAGTAACAAAATTATTAATAAAAGTGTAATGGTTATTTGTTTTTTCATGTTGTTTCACTCCTTTATTGAACAAATAGATAGTTCAATTTTTCTATTATTGTTTATTTGTTCTTCTATCTTTATTCATTTGGACATATATTTTATCAACGGTCCGTCCTTTCCCCTTTACAAGTCATCCATGTAAAGGATGGACGCCTTGTGACACTCCGAAATAGAGAAAAAATGAAAAAAGTGTAGAAGCAGGAGGCGGAAGGTTGAAAAAAATTTATGTATTAGACACAAATGTCTTATTACAAGACCCACATTCCATTTATCAATTTGGTGACAATGAAATTGTCATTCCAGCAGTTGTGTTAGAAGAGGTGGATTCTAAGAAACGTTATATGGATGAGATAGGTCGTAATGCAAGACAAGTTTCTAAAATAATCGATTCATTAAGGCAAACGGGAAAATTACACGAAAAAATACCAATCCATACTGGTGGTTCCATACGAATTGAACTAAATCACCGAAGTTTTCATGAGTTACAAGAAATCTTTGTTGAAAAAACAAATGATAATAGAATACTCGCAGTTGCAAAAAACTTATTTCTAGAAGAACAAACAAAAGAAGATGGAAAACCTGTTATTTTGGTTAGTAAAGATGCGTTGGTTCGGGTAAAAGCGGATGCAATTGGACTAACTTCTCAAGATTTTTTAAATGATCGTGTGGTGGAAATGGACCACATTTATAAGGGATTTTTAGAAATGTATGTTTCAACAGAGGTTTTAAGTTTGTTTTATGAACGTGGAGAAATTTCCGTATCGGAATTAGTTAATCATCCATTTTATCCTAATCAATTTATCATCATGAAAGATGCATTAGGGAGTTCTGCATCAGCCATTGGAGTTGCAGATTTAACAGGTAATAAAGTGAAAAAACTCATCTTTGACTTCGATCATATATGGGGTATACGCCCTAGGAATGCTCAACAAACGATGGCGTTGGAATTGTTGCTAAGAGATGATATACCTTTAATAACATTAACAGGTAAAGCAGGAACAGGTAAAACGCTAATTGCCCTTGCAGCGGGTTTAATGCAAACAGAAGACCTTAATAAGTTTAAAAAGCTATTAGTAGCAAGACCAATAGTGCCAGTTGGAAAAGACATAGGTTATTTACCAGGAGAAAAACAAGAGAAATTAAGACCTTGGATGCAGCCCATTTATGATAATTTAGAATATTTATTTAACACTAAAAAACCTGGAGAACTTGATGCGATCCTAGCAGGAATCGGATCAATTGAAGTAGAAGCATTAACTTATATACGTGGTAGAAGCATTCCGGAGCAATTTATTATAATTGATGAGGCTCAAAACTTAACAAAACATGAAGTGAAAACGATTTTAACAAGAGTAGGGGAGCGCAGTAAAATTGTTTTAATGGGAGACCCTGAACAAATTGACCATCCGTACCTGGATGAATTTAATAATGGATTAACATACGTAGTGGAAAAGTTTAAAGATCAAGGGGTGGCAGGACATATAAGATTAGTAAAAGGTGAACGTTCCAAATTAGCTAAACTAGCTGCGGATATTTTATAAGGTTAAACTTAATAAAATATGTTGAACGGGAAAAAGATAGGGATGTGTCTATATTGGTAAAGACCATTATAGTAACACATCCCTATTAGTGTTAGGAGATTATTATTTTGTGCACGCCCTTTATCGGATTATCCAAATTAGAGCCATTATTATAAATAATATGTACGGGTCCGTCACTTTTTAAAGGTTTCCCTTTGTTTGAAAACTTCATAATCATTTCTTTTGCTTCTTTAATTGAAAAACATTGTTCATTATTATTGCTAACAAAAGTAACTGTACTAGAGTTCTCAAACGGCTCGGCATTTTCAATAAATGGTGCCAATTTAATTCCAAAAGTACTGGTTAATACTTTTTCTTTTTCAAACTTTTTTTCTGTTTTTAAAGTTGGAGGATGAATAGCTCCTTCTGTGATCTCTCTATCCCAATGTTTTGAAATATTTTTTGTGTATTTTTCAATTGCAGAGATTTCCTCTTCTTTTTCTTCCGTAAAATAACTTTCTAAGTCAATACGACGGTCGTCAAAAATCCATACACCTGGATCTAAAGTGATGGTAAACTTAACTTTACCTTCTATATGAATGATGTTCTCCATGTTGTCCCCCTGTTACATTTTTTCTTATTATATCGAAATTTCCATAACATTTCTATTATGACACAATAACCTTTTCATAATGACGTTTTAGAACGAAAAAAAAGGTTATTCTAACAATACATAACATTTCTACTCATGGATGTGAATATAAGAAGAATAGGAGAATAAATACATGCCTTGCAGGTCAAGTGAAGAACTTCAAGTATTAATAGATGAATCTAAAAAGGTAGCAATAGAAGGTAAAGTTGCGAACTATATCCCAGCTTTACAAAGAGAAAATCCAGAAGATCTTTCATGTGCTATTGTATTCCCAAATAAACCATGTGTTTCAGCAGGGAATATTGAAAAGACATTTACTTTACAAAGTATATCTAAAATTATTTCTTTAGCTTTAGTATTAATGGATTATGGACCTGAGCATGTTTTTCATAAAGTTGGGAAGGAGCCAACTGGAGACCCTTTTAATTCAATCATTAAACTAGAAACAACATCAAAGTCTAAACCACTTAATCCGATGATTAATGCAGGAGCGTTAGTAGTAACATCGATGATTAAAGGGGATACGATAGATGATAGAGTAAATTATTTATTAGAATTTGTAAGGAAATTATGTGGATCTAAATCAGTCACATATTCGCAGGAAGTAGCTATTTCAGAATTTAACACGTCATTCCTTAATCGTTCCCTTTGTTTTTATATGAAAAATGGTGGTAGCATTTTAGGTGATGTTGAAGAAATTTTGGAAGTATATACGAAACAGTGCGCAATAAAAATGAACTGTTTAGATTTAGCGAAAATCGGTTCAATATTTGCTTTTGATGGAAAGAACATTGAAACAGGAGAGCAGATAATTCCGAAAGATGTTGCAAGAATATGTAAAACATTTATGGTTACATGTGGCATGTACAATGCATCAGGTGAGTTTGCTATTAAAATTGGAATACCCGCAAAAAGTGGTGTTTCTGGAGGGATAATGGGATCCGTACCAAAAAGATTCGGAATAGGGATTTTCGGTCCAGCATTAAACGAGATAGGAAATAGCCACACTGGACTAAAGCTATTGGAGCTCTTGAATGAACGATATGACCTTAGCATGTTTTGAAAATGTAATAAAATAAACAAATATATTGAGCCTAATCTTGCAATTTTGAGAAAAGAACGATAAAATTTAAGGATAGATATATGTTCTTAAACGGAGGGATCGATTTTGACATCCGAAATTATTGTCGATCATCGTGAAAAAGCGGTTACGCTATTGAAAGCTGATGCCGATAAAATATTAAAACTCATTCAAGTGCAAATGGATAACTTAACAATGCCTCAATGTCCTTTATATGAAGAAGTATTGGACACGCAAATGTTTGGATTGTCACGGGAAATCGATTTTGCAGTAAGATTAGGTCTTCTTTCAGGTAAAGAAGGTAAAGATATTCTCGGTAAATTAGAACGTGAATTATCTGCCTTACATGAAGCTTGGGAAAAAAAATAATAAAAAAATTCATCCATACATATGGATGAATTTTTTTTATTTATATGGCTCTTTTCGTAAACTTTGTTGTTTTTAATAGATTTCTCTATAGAAAAATGTTATCCGTTCATTTACATTGCAAAAGGTAAAGGTTTCTATCAAATGGCGGAAGTATCTATTATAAGGTGAATGAACTAAACTTTCGCTAAGGAAACAGAGAAAAGTATGCGTCATAAGGCAAATGGAAGGAACTTTCGCTAGGGAAACAGGAAAAAAGTAGGCTCATAAGGTGGATGAACGAAACTTTCTCTAGGAAAAAAGGGAAAATGTATCCATCATAAGGCGGATGAACGAAACTTTCGCTAAGAAAACAGGAAAAAGTATGCATGATAAGGCGAATGAACGAAACTTTCGCTAAGGAAACAGAAAAAAGTATCTATGATAAGTCTAGTGAAATAAATCCAATAACCATTTTTTTAAAACAACCTTGATAGTCTTGTTCGTTAGTATAAATAATTCAGTGGCCTCGCGTTTTGCCTGTGGGGTCTCACGCTGAGGGACAGGAAGGCACGGGATCCATGTGCATCGTGCGCTAGCATTTTCGAGGATTCCAGTGCCTGCAGCGAAGATACACCTTATTTCTAAAATAAAGATAAAAGCAACAATCCTTTACGAATAGAGCTATTTTTATAGAATATAACCGAAGGTATATGCAACATACTTGCCATATCACTAAATATTAGTTTAATATAATGATTATTATTTGAAAATTCCAATTTATTCACTTAACTTAGACAAAAAACGTTAAATTTAGCAGGAAATTAGTAAAGCGAATCGAATCATGTATTAAAGGTATACTTTAAGTGTAAATCAGCTAAGGGGGAAACAGGCGTGAAAAAGATAAACAAGGTGTTAGTTGCCAATCGTGGCGAAATCGCAATAAGAGTTTTTCGAGCGTGTACAGAATTAAATATTCGAACAGTAGCGATCTATTCTAAAGAAGATATGGGATCCTATCATAGATATAAGGCAGATGAAGCTTATTTAGTAGGCGAAGGTAAAAAACCGATAGACGCTTATTTAGACATTGAAGGAATCATTACTATTGCCAAAAACAACGCTGTAGATGCCATTCATCCTGGATACGGGTTCTTATCTGAAAATATTCAGTTTGCTAAAAGATGTGAAGAAGAAGGAATAATATTTATTGGTCCAACTTCTGAGCACTTGAACATGTTCGGTGATAAAGTAAAAGCTAGAACTCAAGCGCAACTTGCAGGAATACCAGTTATACCTGGAAGTGATGGTCCTGTTCATTCTTTAGAAGACATTATGGATTTTGCTAGTACATATGGTTATCCGCTAATGATTAAAGCTTCACTCGGTGGTGGCGGTAGAGGGATGCGTGTTGTCCGAACAAAATCTGAGTTAAAAGAAGCGTATGAACGTGCCAAATCAGAAGCTAAAGCAGCATTCGGTAACGATGAAATATATGTAGAAAAGCTTATTGAAAAGCCGAAACATATTGAAGTACAAATATTAGGTGATGATAGTGGCAATATTGTTCATTTGTATGAAAGAGATTGTTCGATTCAACGTCGTCATCAAAAAGTGGTTGAAATTGCTCCAAGTGTTTCATTATCAGAACAACTTAGAGATGATATTTGTCAAGCAGCCGTTAACTTGATGGAGAATGTAAACTATGTAAATGCTGGTACAGTAGAATTTTTAGTTTCAAATGGAAAATTCTACTTTATTGAAGTAAACCCTAGAATTCAAGTAGAGCACACTATTACAGAAATGATCACAGGTGTAGATATCGTACAATCCCAAATAATGATTGCCCAAGGGCATTGTTTATTTAGTGATGAAATAGGAATTCCATCACAAGATGAGATAGTAATAAACGGATTTGCTATTCAATCACGAGTTACAACAGAAGATCCATTAAATGGGTTTATGCCGGATACGGGCAAAATTAATGTTTATCGCTCAGGCGGAGGTTTTGGTGTTAGATTAGATGCCGGTAACGGTTATCAAGGAGCTGTTGTTACCCCTTACTATGATTCATTGTTAGTAAAGTTATCAACATGGGCTCTAACTTTTGAAAAGGCAGCATCAAAAATGGAAAGAAATCTAAAAGAATTCCGAATTCGTGGAATAAAAACCAATATTCCTTTCCTAGAAAACGTTGTTAAACATCCGAAGTTTATGAATGGAGAATATGACACTTCTTTTATTGATACAACTCCTGAATTATTTGTATTTCCTAAAAGGAAAGACCGTGGAACGAAAATGCTATCCTATATCGGCACAGTAACTGTAAATGGTTTTCCTGGTGTGGAAAAGAAGAAAAAACCAGTATTTGATGAACCTAGATTGCCAAATGTAGAAACAATCCCCAACTTTGCGAACGGAACAAAACAAATACTTGATGAGCAAGGGGCAGATGGACTTGTTAAATGGATAAAAGATCAAAAAGAAGTTCTTCTAACCGATACAACATTTAGAGATGCACACCAATCTTTATTAGCAACACGTATGCGTACTAATGATTTAATGAGAATAGCAGAACCAACTGCAAAGTTAGTGCCAAACCTATTTTCTATGGAAATGTGGGGTGGAGCAACTTATGATGTAGCGTACCGCTTTTTAAGTGAAGACCCATGGGAAAGATTATTAACATTACGTGAAAAAAGTCCGAATATTTTATTCCAAATGTTATTACGCGCTTCAAACGCGGTAGGATATAAAAACTATCCAGACAACTTAATTAAAGAATTTGTAGAAAAATCCGCGTATGCAGGAATCGATGTATTTAGAATTTTTGATAGTTTAAACTGGGTTAAAGGAATGACATTAGCAATTGATGCTGTAAGAGATTCTGGGAAAATCGCAGAAGCCTCTATTTGTTATACTGGTGATATTAACGATCCAACTCGTTCTAAATATGATTTAACATATTATAAAGATTTAGCTAAAGAGTTAGAACAATCTGGTGCACACATTTTAGCTATTAAAGATATGGCTGGATTATTAAAACCACAAGCTGCCTATAAGTTAATATCAACATTAAAAGACTCTATTGATATTCCAATTCATCTTCATACCCACGATACTAGTGGAAATGGAATTTATATGTATGCGAAAGCTATTGAAGCTGGTGTAGATATTGTCGACGTAGCAGCAAGCTCTATGTCTGGACTTACTTCGCAACCTAGCGCATCAACGTTATTTTATGCGTTAGAAGAAAATGAACGTCAGCCAAGGATTGATGTAGAGTCCTTAGAGAAAATTTCACAATACTGGGAAGATGTCAGGAAATATTATAAAGATTTTGAAAGTGGAATGATGAGTCCACACACAGAAATTTATCAACACGAAATGCCAGGAGGGCAATATAGCAACTTACAGCAGCAAGCAAAAGCAGTTGGACTCGGCGAGCGTTGGGAAGAAGTTAAAAACATGTATCGCACTGTTAATGACATGTTTGGTGATATTGTAAAAGTTACTCCTTCTTCTAAAGTAGTTGGTGATATGGCATTATTTATGGTTCAAAACGAATTAAAAGAGCATGATGTGTTAGAAAAGGGAGAAACATTAGATTTCCCTGATTCTGTTATTGAATTATTCGAAGGTTTTTTAGGTCAACCACACGGAGGGTTCCCAGAAAGATTACAGAAAGTAATTTTAAAAGGAAAAGTACCAATCTCGGTTAGACCTGGAGAATTATTAGATGATGTTAATTTTGAAGAAGTGAAAGAAAAACTATTTAACACACTTAACAGACAAGTAACAAGTCATGAAATGATTTCTTATGCTCTATATCCAAAAGTTTTCCTCGAATATCAAGAAAAGTATGATATGTTTGGAAATATTTCCGTTTTAGATACTCCAACTTTCTTGTATGGGATGCGATTTGGAGAAGAGATAGAGATAGAGATTGAAAAAGGGAAAACGTTAATTGTGAAATTAGTTTCAATCGGTCAAGCACAAGAGGATGGAACGAGAGTAGTTTACTTCGAGTTAAATGGTCAACCACGTGAAGTGATCATCAAAGACGAGAATGTAAAATCAATGGTTACAACAAAGCAAAAAATTGATCGTAATAATACAGGACATATAGGAGCAACAATGCCAGGTACTGTTATTAAAGTTTTAGTAGAAAAAGGAGAAAAAGTTACAAAAGGTGACCACTTAATGATTACCGAAGCTATGAAAATGGAAACGACTGTTCAAGCACCATATACAGGCACAGTTCAGGAAATTTTCGCTAACTCAGGTGACGCCATTTCTACTGGAGACTTATTAATAGAGTTAAGAAAATAAATAATGGCTTTAACTTAAAAGATAAGCGCGTAACCTGTTGATTGGTTACGCGCTTATCTTACATTTCTATACTTTTGTTATTATTTGCTTTCGTTCGATTCGACTTATTTCTAGATACAAGCATTAATAAATAACTTAGAACTCCAAATAAAAGAGAAATAATTAATGCATGTAATAAAGAAACAAAAAGATTTAACTTAGTGAAAATAATGATAGCTCCGCTTATTACTTGAAGAGAAACAAGAACCAAAGATATAATCCATCCCCACTTTATAACACTTTGGTGAGAATATTGTTTTATTGCAAGTACTGCAACATACAAAATCCAAATAAATATTAATCCTGCTGCGGCTCTGTGCCCCATTTGTATCCATTCATGCATTTGTGTAGGGATTCCAAGTCCGTTTCTTGTACACAGTGGCCAAGATGGACAAGCAAGACTTGCACCAACGTGACGCACTAATGCACCAGAATAGACGACGATATAACTATACGTAATGATACCAATGATATGAAAAGTCATTCTGCGATCAACAATGATAGACTCAGCGTTAAACTTTTTATCGGCTTCAAAAATCAAAAGCGTTAATAGAAAGACAGAAGCATAGGATACTAATGATATCCCGAAATGAAGAGCGAGAACAAATGATGACTGGCCCCACATAACTGCAGCTGCCCCAATTAAAGCTTGAATAATTAAGAAAATAAACGATAAAATGGCAAGAAACTTTGTTTCTCTTTTTTCTCCGATTGCTCTCCATGACCAAACCGCTAAGACTAATACCATTATAGCAGCCAAACCAGAAACAACACGGTGACTCAATTCAATCACTAATGCTAAATCTATTTCACTTGGTATTAGTTCACCGTGGCATAATGGCCAGGAATCTCCACAACCAGCTCCTGAATCTGTTTTTGTTACTAATGCTCCCCCGATTAAAACAAATAGCATGACAATTGACGTACAAACGGCGAACCATTTCAATTTACGATGCAATAGTTTCACCTCTTAAAAGTAATTTAAATCCTTTATACTAAAATAGCTGAAAAAATGTTAAAATAATAAACGTCCAACACAATACTACACAAAAACCTAATTAATGACAACATAATAAGTTGCGGCTTTATTATTATAATAAAAAAGGTTGATTGTTTGGAAGGAGTTTGCTAGAAATATATAAGGGACTTGTTGGTAATACTGTAAATTTATTATCCATCTTTACATATACGTGACTGTTAACTATTATACATGGAGTAGGCTTTTTCGAAACGGTTTTTACACTACGTGACACAAATTAGTCATATTTTCTACAAATAATTTTCACAAACTAAAACGTAAATATGATTTAATATACAGAGAGTAGGAAATAAAAACACTCTGCCTGATTTTCTAACAATTATTTGTAGTAAAGTAGTGGAAACGAATACAATTTAAAGAGATTAAGGCTCTTCGTGATATACTATTAAACAGGTGCACACCTTATATTCGCTACTATTAGAATTTAAGTAGTGAAGGTTAGGTTAAAGGAGGAATATAAATGGCTAATTTGAGGACAATGGAACATGCGGCAGATCAAATGACAGATGACCGTCCTCAAGATGAATTGCTAACAACTTCTGCTTGGAAAGATTTCTTAGCATTAATAAAGATTGGAATTGTTAATTCAAATTTCATTACTACATTTACTGGTCTTTGGCTAGCACTTCACTTTACGAATAAAGGTTTTTTAGACAATATACCTTTAATGTTATTAACAATGATTGGTTCATCATTAGTTGTGGCTGGTTCTTGTAGTTTAAATAACTACATTGATCGTGACATAGATCATTTAATGGAAAGAACGAAGAACCGACCTACTGTTACAGGTAGAATGAAGGTTAATAGGGCGTTATATTTAGGATTAATACTAACTGTAGTAGGTACAATCCTCTTAGCAATGACAACTATTACTGCAGCTGTAATCGGCCTTATTGGAGCTTTTACTTATGTTGTTTTATATAGCATGTGGTCTAAAAGAAAAAATACGTTAAATACAGTTATCGGTAGTGTGTCAGGTGCTGTTCCACCATTAATTGGTTGGGCTGCAGTGGACCCAAGTTTATCACTTGTAGCATGGATTTTATTCTTAATATTATTTGTTTGGCAAATCCCACACTTCTTAGCAATTGCTATTAGAAGGTGTGAAGAATATAGAAACGCAGGTATACCAATGTTACCTGTTGTTCATGGGTTTGAAGTTACTAGAAGGCAGATGGTAGTTTGGGTTTTATGTTTACTTCCTTTACCATTCTACTTATTTGATTTAGGGACTGTATTTCTAGTATTAGCTACACTCTTAAATGTTGGATGGGTAGCGCTAAGCTTCGCAGGTTTTAAAATGAAAGATAATAGAAAATGGGCAACATTAATGTTTGTTTATTCCTTAAACTATTTAACGATACTCTATGTATCCATGATAGTTGTAACAATCTTTTAATTTTTAAAATACCTTTTTACATTTTAACGATGGAATACTACAATGATATAAGTAGTAGTTCTATCATTTATTTATTTTGTGATTAGATTCTTTCTCATGAGATTAAGAAGGAATTTATCAATACATTACTACTTCACTCACTATACAAGAAAGAGGGGTTTGATTAGGCTATGAAGAAATGGTTACCAAATTGGCGTATATTTACACTGTTCAGTGTGTTAGCGCTATTTTTAGCAGGCTGTGGTGAACCATATTTATCTGCACTTAAGCCAGTTGGTGAAGTAGCAGATATGCAACTGTCACTAATTGTACTAAGTACAGTAATTATGACGTTGGTTGTTATAGTGGTTACAATCATCTTCATTTACGTTGTTGTGAAATTCCGTCAACGTGAAGGCGATGAAGAATTTATTCCTAAACAAGTAGAAGGAAGCCACAAATTAGAGATTATTTGGACTGTTATCCCTATTTTACTATTATTAATTTTGACAGTTCCAACAGTTTCCTACACCTTTAAATTAGCGGATGTAACACCAATGGAAGATGAAGAGCAAGATGCGTTAGTAGTTAACGTTACAGCTCATTTATACTGGTGGGAATTTGAATATCCAGACTATGGTGTAGTAACTGCTCAAGACTTAGTAGTACCAACAGATGAAAGAGTTTACTTCAACTTGAAAGCAAATGATGTTAAACACTCATTCTGGATTCCAGCAGCTGGTGGAAAAATGGACACAAACACAGATAACGTGAACCAAATGTGGTTATCATTTGACTCTGAACGTTCTGCTAATGCAGGAAACTTATTATATGGTAAGTGTGCAGAGCTTTGTGGACCATCACACGCATTAATGGACTTTAAAGTTCAAACAATGTCACGTACTGAGTTTGATCAATGGATTGAAAGAATGCAAAACGTTGAACACACAGCTACAACTGAATTAGCACAAGCTGGTGAAGAAATTTATGCACAAAGCTGTATAGGATGTCATGCAATTTCTGGTACTCAAGGTAGTATCGGACCTAACTTAGCTAACTTTGGAGAACGTTCTCGTATTGCAGGTGTGCTTGATCACACAGAAGAAGACTTATATAACTGGTTAGATGATCCAGAAACATATAAGCCTGCAAACAAAATGACGGATAAGTATCCAAAGTTAAATCCAAATGAATTAGACGCTCTTGTTGAGTATTTAATGGGATTAAAAACAGAATAGAATTACGGTAAAAAGGAGGTTACATTGTGAGTACGGTAGCTCAGAAAAAAGGTTTTGGCGCAACTGTATGGGATTACTTAACAACAGTAGACCATAAGAAGATTGCGATTATGTACTTAATTGCCGGTGGCTTCTTTTTCATCGTCGGTGGTTTGGAAGCGATGTTTATTCGTATTCAGTTAGCTAAACCTAACGGCGACTTCTTAAGTGCAGGTCTTTATAATGAAATATTAACAATGCACGGAACAACAATGATTTTCTTAGCGGCGATGCCACTATTATTTGCATTTATGAATGCAGTTGTACCTTTACAAATTGGTGCTCGTGACGTAGCATTCCCGTTCATTAATGCATTAGGTTTTTGGTTATTCTTATTTGGCGGGATTTTCTTAAACTTAAGTTGGTTTTTAGGCGGCGCACCTGATGCAGGTTGGACTTCTTATGCATCCTTATCCTTAGCATCAGAAACACATGGTATTGACTTTTACGCCCTCGGGCTTCAGATTTCCGGTATCGGTACATTAATTGGGGGTATTAACTTCCTTGTAACAATCATTAACATGCGTGCACCTGGTATGACTTACATGAGAATGCCTTTATTCACATGGTCAACATTTGTTGCATCTGCATTAATCTTATTTGCTTTCCCTCCATTAACAGTTGGATTAGCTTTACTAATGTTTGACCGTTTATTCGGTTCAGCATTCTTCGACCCAGCTCTTGGTGGAAATACAATTATTTGGGAACACTTATTCTGGATCTTCGGACACCCAGAAGTATATATTCTAATATTACCAGCATTTGGTGTTTTTTCAGAAGTATTCGCTACATTCTCTAAGAAACGTCTATTCGGATATTCTTCTATGGTATTCGCAACAGTATTAATCGGTTTCTTAGGATTCATGGTTTGGGCTCACCACATGTTTACAACTGGTCTTGGGCCAATCGCGAACTCCATTTTCGCAGTTGCAACAATGGCAATCGCGGTACCAACTGGTATTAAAATCTTTAACTGGTTATTTACAATGTGGGGCGGTCAGATTAAGATGACTGCAGCAATGTTATGGTCTGTAGCATTCATTCCAACATTTGTTATGGGTGGAGTTACAGGGATTATGTTAGCGGCAGCAGCGGCTGACTATCAATATCATGATACTTACTTTGTAGTAGCTCACTTCCACTACGTAATCGTAGGTGGGGTAGTATTTGGTCTATTTGCTGGTGCTCATTACTGGTGGCCGAAAATATTTGGTAAGATTTTAGATGAAACATTAGGAAAAATCACGTTTTGGTTATTCTTTATTGGATTCCATTTAACATTCTTAATCCAACATTTCTTAGGGTTAATGGGTATGCCACGTCGTATTTACACGTTCTTACCTGGACAAGGGTTAGATTTAGGTAACTTAATTAGTTCAGTTGGAGCATTCTTCATGGCTATTGCAACAATTGTATTACTTTGGAACATAATTAAAACAGCTATGAGCAAACAAAAAGTACTTGGCGATGCATGGGGTACTGGACGTACACTTGAGTGGGCAACAGCTTCACCGCCAGTAGAGTACAATTTTAAACAAACTCCACTTGTACGTGGTTTAGATCCATTATGGATTGAAAAAATGGATGGTAAAAAAGGTATGACTCCTGCTGAGCCTGTTGGAGATATCCACATGCCTAATGGATCAATCTTACCGTTTGTTATTTCACTAGGTTTATTTATTTCAGCATTCGGTATTCTTTATAAAAACGACTATGGTTGGGGTATCCCAGTAATGATTTTAGGACTTGTTGTTACATTCGGTGCAATGTTCTTCCGTTCTATCATTGAAGATCACGGTTACCATATTCATAAAGAAGACATTATGGATGATGACGATAAGGGGGTTAATCTATAATGCATGCAGAAGAAAAATTAACTGCTGAAACTTTTCCAGCATCGCCTGAAAAAGCAACCCTCGAAGGAAAAAATAAGTTCCTAGGATTTTGGCTCTTCCTTGGAGGAGAAACTGTACTATTTGCATCATTATTTGCAACATATTTAGCGCTTAAAGATTCAACTGCTGGTACTCTACCAGGTGCGGATATATTCGACTTAGGATTAGTATTCGTAGCAACGATGATTCTTTTAACAAGTTCATTAACAAGTGTATATGCTATGTACCATATGAAGAACTTCAACTTCCAAAAAATGAAGCTGTGGATGTGGATTACTTGGTTCTTAGGATTATCGTTCTTAATTCTAGAAATTTATGAGTTCATGCATTACATCCATTTAGGACACACTTTCACAAGTAGTGCATTCGGTTCAGCATTCTATACGCTTGTTGGAACACACGGAGCTCACGTTCTATTTGGTTTATTATGGATTGGTACTTTATTAATCCGTTACTCTAAGACTGGTCTTAACCTTTACAATGCACCGAAGTTCTATTTAGCTTCTTTATACTGGCACTTCATTGACGTTGTTTGGTTATTTATCTTTACAGTCGTATATCTAATGGGAATGGTGGGATAATCTGATGGCGAATCAAACATCAAATTCAGGTAACCCGAAGGTAGATTTAGCTTATCGTCGTAAAAAGAGCGCAGAAGAAATGAAATACCAAGTAGTTTCTTTTGTACTAATGATCTTTTTAACAGTACTTGCCTTCGTTGCAGTAGGCACGGATATGTCTTCATACTTTGTAGTGCCATTTATCATTTTACTTGCTGTAGTACAATGTATTTTCCAACTATATTACTTCATGCACATGAACCATAAAGGTCATGAAGTACCTGCTTTATTCTTATATTCAGGTTTACTAGTTGGACTAGTTACAGTGTTAGCTTTTGTAACAATTGTTTGGTGGTAATAAATCAAAACGCGATGGTCAATTTCTGTTGGCCGTCGCGTTTTTTTATTTGATAATCTATGTCGAATTTATGACAAATTCCGATAGGTACAAATAGGAAGTGGTAGCTTCATTGAATAGGCTGTACACCGTGTAGTATAATGATTTTATGTTCCTAAAGTAGTATTAAGAGGTGATAACATGTACAGCAACATAGAAATCTTTGGGTTTCGAGCTTTATGGAGTCCATTTTTCTTTCTTTCCATATTAATTATTACTGCTCTCTACATTTACTTTACTGGTAAAGGCAGACATAAGATTAAAGACTCAGAACCTGTATCAACAAAGCAGAAAACTTTCTTTATTGTCACTATGGTTTTATTATACTTAGTTAAAGGAAGCCCATTAGATTTATTAGGACACTTAATGTTAAGTGCACATATGACACAGATGGCTTTTTTATATTTAGTTATACCTCCACTATTAATATTAGGTATGCCTAATTGGATGATTCGTAAAGTCGTATATGCACGATTTTTAAAAGGTATTATTGGATTCTTGACAAAGCCATTAATTGCTCTTATAACATTTAATGCCTTATTCTCGCTTTACCATATTCCAGTTGTATTTGACATTATTAAACAGGATATGATGATGCATTCTATATTCACTACTATTTTGTTTTTAGCATCTATGATGATGTGGTTCCCTTTAATTGATCCACTTCCAGAGCAAAAAGGTATGTCTGGAATAAAGAAACTTGGTTATATAATGGCTGATGGAGTATTACTAACACCTGCATGTGCGCTTATTATCTTTGCAGAAACTCCATTGTACACAACGTATTCGGATATGACTGCGTGGTTGAATGCACTTGCCTTATGTGTGCCAGCTGGTACGTTAGCAGGATTAGATTTAGGTGGGCCAGAAATGTTTAATATGATGCCGTTGTTGGAAGATCAACAACTCGGTGGGATTATTATGAAGATTATACAAGAGGTTATGTACGGAAGTATACTCGCTTTTGTTTTCTTTAAATGGGCTAGAAGAGAAAGAGAAAAAGATGAAGTAGATATTAACGATTTAATGCAGCCGAGAGTTGTTAAATAAAGCACCAACTAAATGGTGCTTTTTTTCTATGAATCAACAATTTTATGAACAAATCATAAAAACCATTGAATTATATCGCTACGTTGCCTACAATATTATTGTACTAAAATGTGATAAAGTTAATTGATTTTAAGATTGAATTAATTTCATAATTACGGTTCGTTCAATGAAAACCGAATGTTTTACTTAATACGGAATAATTTAGTCCATTTTAAAGTTTCTTTTTAAAAAATATGCTCTAATTATTCGTTTGTATAGTAGTAATACATTATGAAACGTACTCAAATACAAGAAAGGAGATTCATCTCTTGGATACTTACTCAATTCCAGTTTTACCAACTATTAGTACCTTTTTTATCGTATTAAGTGCTATTTTTGTTGCGATAGGTTGGTACTTAATTGCAAAAAGAAAAATTGAAGCTCATAAAAAGACAATGTACTTAGCTGCCATTTTTGCAATTATTTTCTTTATTATCTATTTATCTAGAACTGTCTTTATCGGAAACACAAGTTTTGGTGGACCAGACGATATAAAGATTTACTACACAATATTTTTACTCTTCCATATTGTATTAGCAACTGTTGGAGCAGTACTTGGTCTCACTACGTTATGGACCGGTTATAAAAATAAGTTAGAGCGTCATCGGAAACTTGGACCTATAACTTCATTAGTTTGGTTTACTACAGCTATTACAGGTGTGGCTGTATTTCTTTTACTATATGTTATTTATCAAGGCGGAGAGACGACTTCTGTTTTTAGAGCAATTTTAGGTTATTGAAATGAAAAACGTGTTAAGGAATTGTCCTTAACACGTTTTTTTATATTTTGAAATTTGTTTTAATGATGCCTGCTTCTCTTGCAGAGTTAAATGCGATTAAGATCAGTGGGCCTACGATGAACCCAAGGATACCTAATAACTTTAAACCGATGTACATGGCAATCAGTGTGGCAAGTGGAGATAAGCCTATGTGAGAACCCATTACTTTAGGTTCAACAGTTCTTCTAATAATTAATAGGACAACAGCAAGGACGGCTAATTGTGTACCTAGACCAATATCTCCTGTAATTAGATGGAATAACGCCCATGGTCCTAAAATAACGATCGAACCAATAATCGGAATAAAGTCTATAATCCAAATAACAAAAGCCATGATTAATGCCACTTCCGGAGCGATGAATAACAATCCAATAAACGTAACAACAAATATAATAATACTCACTAAAAATTGTGCTTTGAAAAACCCAAATACAACATACGAAAGTCTTGAACTCATAAACTTCACTTTATCAGCTGTAGATTCTTTTAGATGGGAATAAAATCCTTCTTTTAATTTAGGCATATCAATTAAAAATAAAAATAATGCGATTAAGTAAACAATAAAGCTAACTAAATAATTAGGTATATTCGTAAAAATGTGTTTTATGTTTTGGATGTTTACCAAGTCGGTTAAGTATATGCGTAAATCATATAGGAATTTGTCTATTTGATCACTAATTTCAATAACAACCTCAGGTGGTAAATCTTCATATTGTTTATGTAAATCTGTTTCGAAGTCACGCCAAACTCTATTTACTTCGTTTATATAAGATGGTGCATTTTCCACTAAACTAATTACTTGAGTAATAACTTTAGTAGTTATAAAATATCCACCTACACCTATAGAAACAAGGAATAGCAAAAATACAATCAAAACAGATAAACTTCTTTTAATATTTACCCTTGTATATAAAAGGCGAACAATTGGTTCTAAAAATAAAGCAGTAATAAAAGCAATAATAATCGGTATAGATACAGGTAAAATAAATATTCCAATCGCAACAATCGCGGCAATTATAAGAAAAGTAAAGACAGTGCGTTTTGTTAAAAATGTAGCCAATAGAGTGCTCCTTTCTAAAACCATACTTCTATACTATAGATTATAGTATGCTTTTTCACTAATGAACAGTATTGTAGAAGGAAAATAGTAAAAAAGTATTTTTTCTTTTCACCATTTTGCTGGAAGTGAATATACTAACCACGATATTGAAGTTACTATTTTCTCCATTTACTGTTTTTATAGATATATCCATACACCGTTAGTTTATCAATTAGAAAACATATTTTATGAAACGAACTAATTCATTACTTCTTCGAAAGAAATCTTCTTGAAAAGGAGTTTTTAACATGAGAAACAAACAAATTGGTCAAGTCAATACCATTATTTTGGATACAATTACTTCTGTTTGCATATCAGATATTGACGGAATTGAAGAAATGAAAAAAAGTGGACTTCAAAAACTGTTAGATATTTTAATAAAGAAATGTAATGAAAATCCAAAATATGAAAAACATCAAAATGTAATTAGTATTTCGATATTTGTTGAAGTTATGTTTGGTGAGAAAATTGTTGAAAAATGTTTTTGCTTGCAAAGGTATTTAAAAGAAGATGTTGAATCACTTACCGGATTTAAAGTGGAAAGTATAAACGTTTATGTAAGAAAAGTAATGTATAAAAAAGAAAAAAACGCATGATAAACATGCGTTTAAAAGTTTACTTAATTTTCTCCATCTGTTCTTTAGCTTGCGCTAATAAAGATTTAGAAGTTGAAACAATATTGTTAGGGAATGTTTCACCATCACCATATTCTACACCGTGTGGGTAGTAGTGTTTACCTAATAATGGAGGTAGTAATTGTATAACCGCGTGTTTTCCACCAATATCGCCTTCTTGAGCATAACCTTGAACACGTAAATAGAAAGTGCCGTCTTTACTTTCGAATTTTCTATCAAATGTTACGCGTTCGTAATCCCACTGTCCCGCAAGAACAAATCCTAATTCCTCCATAATGACAGTAAGACGATCTAATTCTAAAGATTCGTTTTCAATTCCTGTATTTTCTAATCTCATGTATGTAGACTCCTTTCAAAACTTATACAGTATAATTATGTTCCTAATTAATAATAGTACGAATGGAGACAACTTTCAATGTTTGTCTTAAACTAATCTTCAATTCTCTATTCTTTTTTAAAAAATTGTCATGATTTTATCAATTATGGTGAAACTAAACAAGAAAAGCAGAGGGCATTTGCTTAGCGGCGTATAAACTGGACCCCTCTGGTAGGAGATATAGGAAACACGAAGAGTTACGTAAGGAACGATTCGATGTTGACTTATCGTACGGACGGAGGGGGAAGTTTGATAGCCGTTAATGCCCGTAGCTAGACAGCAAGAAAAGCAGAGGGCATTTGCCTTGCTTCGAGTTTGGTGTTGAGAACTTATATAAAGGAAAGGAGGGGTAGGTTGAAAAGGATTCTTTCCATTATTCTTATTGCTCTGGGAGTTTGTTGTGCTCTGCCAAATACATCAAGTGCGCAAAGTACAGATACATATACAGTAAGAACAGGAGATTCTCTGTGGAAAATTGCAGTCAAATATCAGGTTGGTATATCTGAAATAATAAGTGCTAACCCTCAGTTTTCTAATCCTAATCTTATTTATCCTGGACAAAGAGTAACAATACCATTAATTGATGAAGTAAAAGCGGTTGAACGAGAAGTTATTAGACTTACAAATGCCGAAAGAGCAAAACATGGCTTACCTGCGTTGAAAGAAGACTGGGAGCTTTCTCGTGTAGCAAGGTATAAATCTCAAGATATGAGAGATAGTAACTATTTTGCACACAATTCACCGAATTATGGTTCACCTTTTACGATGATGAGAAACTTCGGTATTAATTACCGTACAGCAGCCGAGAATATCGCTGCTGGGCAAAGAAGTGCACAGGAGGTAGTTCAACAATGGATGAACTCTCCAGGCCATAGAGCAAACATATTGAAGAATGACGTCACTCATATTGGTGTCGGGTATGTAGAAGGCGGTTCCTATCGAACATATTGGACCCAAATGTTTATTTCAAAATAAGAAGGTGAAATCATGCGATCTGTAAAAGAAGTAATGTCAACCAATGTGGATGTTTGTACTCCACTAGATAATGTATTTGAAGTAGCTACAAAAATGAAAGATTTAAATGTTGGGGCAATTCCAATTGTAGAAAACAACCAAATAATTGGAATGATTACAGACCGTGACTTAGTTGTAAGAGGTATAGCAGAAAAACATCCAGGCTCTAATCCAGTAACTAACGTTATGAGTGAAAACTTAGTTACTATTTCTCCTGATGCTTCTTTAGATGAAGCTAGTAAATTAATGGCAGAGCACCAAATTAGAAGATTACCGGTTGTGGAAAATGGCCAATTAGTAGGAATTGTTTCATTAGGTGACTTAGCTACAAATCAATATTCAGACGATAGTGCTGGAGATGCTTTAAGTGAAATATCCGAAAATCATTAATAAGTAAAATGTAAAAGGACTGCCTTTCGTGGGTAGTCCTTTTGTATTATCTTTGAAATTATAATTGAATGTAGATTTTGGGGTTTGTATAGGAAGGAAGTGGGTAAAAATTATAGTGAGTTATTCTTGAATCTATTAATTCTTTAAAAAAATAGAATAAAAACAAATCTATTAAATATAGTATTTATAAAGGAGGGAGCAAATTTGAGAGGGGTATTATTTTTATTAACACTATCATTTGTCACTATCATTTTTATTCAATATCAACCGAATATAACAGATGAAAATGTCCTAACAGATACTGAGATAGTGGAGGAACTTGTAGTTGTAAAAAAAGAAATAGATACTAATGAATCCGAAGTAAAAGATACTATAGAGTTAAATGGAATAGGACTATGGATTGGTAAAAGTGTATACGAGTTAAAGGAACATTTTGGGGAACCAAACAGGATTGATTTATCAGCGTACGACTATGATTGGTATATTTATAATGAAGATTTACATAAATACGTACAGTTTGGAATACAAAATGAAGAAATTGTCACTATTTTTGTAGTAGGCGATCAAATTAATAATCAGCCATTTATTATTGGAGAACAATATGAAGCCTTAAACGTAACACTCAACTTTGAGGAACAATTGCAACTAAGTTATGAGAGTGGTTCGTATAGATTTCAACTAAGTGAAGAGGAATTACAAGTAAGACCAATAATTGAACTTGAAAACATTTATGTTCAATTATACTTTGATTCTTTTGAAGGTACATTATCAAGTGTTAGATATTTAAATGCGGAGACTTTATTAAAACAGAGACCTTATGAGCTTGTTTATCGTGGTTCACTTATTGATGCTAAATCATTATCGCCAAAAGAATGGGAGCTCGTTGAGAAAGGGGCTAATGAACAAATATTAGATTTTACAAATATTATAAGGGAACGATTTAATCTTACTACAGTTCAATGGGACGAAGAAACAGCGAAAGTTGCATATAATCACAGTAAGGATATGAGTGTTAACGAGTATTTTTCACATACTTCGCCAACTACTGGTGGGTTATCAGAACGACTTACAGAAAGCCAAATCCTGTATAGGTTAGCTGGAGAGAATATTGCAGCAAAGTATGTCGATGGATTAGCGGCGGTTGAAGGCTGGTTAAATAGTGAAGGGCATAGAAATACATTGCTAAATGAACGTTTTACACATTTAGGGGTAGGTGTTTATGAAAAGTACTACACTCAAAACTTTATTCAATCGTGGCGATAGGAAAGCATTTTTTGCTTTCCTATTACTTTTTTATATGTTCCCATCTAGAGACAATAAAAACATTTTCATGCCACAATCCTATCAACCTTAACTGGTCGCCTACTTTTAAAGTAGGTTGTTGCCAATCTGGTGTATCTGGCATTTTTATTTGGGTGGATACGATTTTATTTTGGTGTGAAAGTTTTATTTCTGTAATCTTGATAAAGTAATGGTAATAAAATCTTTCTCTTTTATTGGAAATTCCTTTTATAACCCCATCTAAGATTGATTCCTCTTTCACCTCAGAAACAGATAACCATCTCTTCTTTTGCTTTTTTATTTCTTTTACGGATATCCACCAAAAGTAGATAATTAAAATTGGAATGACTACAGCAGTAACCATAAAATCACCTTTTCAATAACTTATTAGTACTAAAAGCAAAATTACTTTTTATCAATAACAAAAAAACTACCTGTAGCATGCGCAACGATTTTGTTTGCTTCGTTTGTCATTTTACCTTCTACAACAATTAGCTTGGATCCTTGATGAATAACATTGGCGGTACAAGTAAAATCTTTTGCAACTCCAGGTCTCAAGAAGTTAACTTTTATTTCCGACGTAACAGTTGTTTTCCCTTCTGGACAAATTTTTGATGCTAGTGTGCCCATAGCGGTATCAAGAAATGTTGCACTAAATCCTCCATGTAAAATGGACAAGGAATTATCTAACAAAGTACTGTTGGTCATTGTCATTTCTAATGTTTTCTTTTCTGAACAAAAGTTTATAGTTGTAAAGTTTAATAAAGCTGAAACAAAGGTACTGTGCTTTTTATTTCTTCTCGCCTCTAGCGCTTCTAAAATTAATGAAGCTTCTTCTCGTTCCGTCTCTGATGCTGTATGTAAAAACTGTTCCCATTTAGTTTGGTAATCCATTCTTAATTTTCCCTTCTTTCCATATTCTCTTCCTTATCTTATCAATCATCATTCATTGTGAAAAGAAAATAGGCGCACTATTTTCTTTATTCGTAATAAAATAAAATAGGCAAATGTAGTGAAAGAGGTGAGAGGATGGCTACTTCAAAACAAAAACATCCAAGTATTGAGAAATTCAAAGATTTTGTAAAAAGACATCCAAAACTAAGAGATCAAGTAAAAAGCGAGCAAAAAACATGGCAGGAATTATTTGAAGAATGGTATTTATTAGGGGAAGAAGATGAAATGTGGGTAAGTTTCCGCGATAAAACAGAGCCAACAATTAGTAGCGATAGTAATAAAAGCTCTGAAGATAAAACGGATATCATCCCACAAGTATTAAGTGCTCTAAAAAAAATGGATACAAATCAAATACAATATTATTTAACAAATGCTAATCATGCAATTGGTAATATCCAACAGCTAATTCAACAGTTTATTCCAACAAACAGTAAAGGCAACTCTACTTCACAAGGACCTAGAAATCCGTTTTCATTTAGAAAGGATTAAGAATGGATGAGTGATGATGCGTAAAGAAGTATTTGATTATATTCAAAAAAAGAAAACGTTACAAAATTTTATAAGAGAACAACCAATTTGGTATCGTAAGTTAAGTAGGAATCCAGAAATTCTTCAAGATCTTGAACTAGCATCAATGTATCATTACAAACAAACAATTCCACATAAAGTACAAAAATTCCAAGATTCTGTTCAAATGGCATCAATGATGGTGCATATGTTTCACACAATGAAGAATATGGATTGATGAATTTACCCGTATTTCATTGATAATAATTGAATAGAAAAGTAACTCTCTTCCAACAATAAGGGTAGAAGTAGTAGGAAGGGAGTTTACATAGATGAATAAAAAGTGTTTATTAGCTTTATTGAGTATTCAATTAATAATGCTAACAGGGTGTAGAGATAATCCAGAACCACCAGAAGCGGAAGTTTCTGCAATGTTACCTAGTACATTTACAGATATTAACATGAAAACAACTAAAAAGGAAAAAGCAGAATTAGGAATGTCAGTGCATCACTTTATAAAAAACGAAAAAATATATGTGGAGTGTATAGTAGAACCAAATTTTGAATTTTCATCTAAAACCGGAACAAACCAAGAAGGAAAAGGTTATATAGAATTACAAGTTGATGGTAAAAAAATGGATGAGTTTACTCAAGGAGCCTTTATTATTAAAAACTTGAGCAAAGGAAAACATACTATTACTTTAAAGTTAAAAAGGTTAGATGGAACAGAGTACGGTATCTCAAATAATTTCACAGTAACTTTACCTTAAACAGTTTATATAATTCCAGGGGCGGTATTGCTACTGCCTTTTACTTTTCTCTTATACATGATATGATACGTTTTGGAGGTGTGTTTTACTATGATAGCCACTCTTGAAAGACTACAATTAGTAGAAGGTGCAGAACAATTGGCAAAAATGGTGCTTCAATCTGATATTTATGAAGACTATTTACGCTGTTTATATAATTTACGAACAAATAAAGAAGCTATGGAAATAGTCTCTAAATTTGTTGCTATAAAAGAAAAACACGAAGAGGTACAACGATTTGGCAAGTACCACCCAGACTACCGTCTAATTACAAAAGAAACTCGTGATATAAAGAGAACATTAGATTTAAATGAAACAGTAGCAACTTTTAAAGAAGCGGAAAACGCTATCCAGAAATTATTGGATGAAATTAGCGTACTACTTGGAAGAGCTGTTTCAGAGCATATTAAAGTTCCAACTGGAAATCCATTCTTTGACTCGATGTCAAGTTGTGGTGGAGGATGTGGATCAGGAGGAAGTTGTGGTTGCGGTTAAAAGTAAGGACTGACATTTTGTCAGTCTTTTTTAGTATCATTCAATGTTTATTTCTTTTTAAAATACAATCTTCACAAAAGTTTCCGCAACAAAACATTTTTTCTTGTGGTACATAAAATCTATGTCTAAAAACACAAGTACCATCTTGTTTTCTAACGAATTTTGTTCTACTAGTAATTCTTTTTTTGTACATCGCTATTTTTGCACACTTTTCAATGATCGATAAAATATCCATACAATTTACATTCGGGTTTGTTTCAACATAAAGAAAAGGTATTCCAGTAATATCTTTTCGATAACAATGAACAATGGAGTTTTCATGTTCATGTTTTAACTCTCTTAAAAATATAGCCCACACTTCATGTAATGCCATAAGAGTTCTCCTTTATCGCTTAATTCTATTAGATTTACTTGCAGATTTTATGGAACATGCTAAAATTAAAATAATTGAATTAATTTTAAAATTTCGGTTCGTCTATCGAAAAACGATTTTTCTTTATGATACCGTATTAAGTGTTACATTAAAAATGTCACTATTATTAAATAGGGTATAATCATTCGTTTTTCGTTTAGTTGTCATGCATGATGAAGCGGACTCAACTAGTAACTTTTTCTATTCAAAGGGGATAAACTTATGTTGACTGGAAGACAAGGTGTCTTCGTTTGGTTGTATACATTAAAACAAGCGAAACAACTTAGAAGATATGGTAATGTTTTATATATATCAAAAAAATTAAAGTACGTTCATTTATATTGTAATATGGATGAAGCAGAGGGAATAGTAGAAAAACTACAAAAACTATCATTTGTAAAACGCGTGGATGTATCATATCGCCCTTTTCTTAAAACAGAATTCGAAAACTCACGTCCAGATAAAGCGAAAGAGTATGATTATAAAATGGGATTGTAAAAAGCAAAGCAGTCGATGTTAGAATCGATTACTTTGCTTTTTTGTTTTTATTGTAATGGTGGAATGAATCTGTTCATTCTTAATATTCCAATTAAGTATTGGAAAAATAGTGCTTTCTCTGCGAAGAAATTAGATGGTTTTACGTCAAATTCAATAATGTGTTTCCCTAATTCTTCTCCTAAGCTTGCGAAAAGTTCATGACGTTTATTCGGTAGATGATTAGGGTTAGGTATACCTTCTAAACAAATGTACATTGCTTGAAAGTCACCTGGTTTTGTAGGTTTCATAATGACGGAAAAAGAAGTAACTTCCTTTCCGTCTTTTTTTGTATGTAACATAAATAAATGTTCAACACGATTTTTATTATGACGAGCTAATTCAAACAGTTCGTATATGTCAGAATAACCTTCACCTAATTCAATAAAACGTTGGATCATAAATATCACCTCTAAAAAAATTTACCTTCCTTACTTTATCATTTTCTATGTACGTGAATCAATTTCAAATTTCGGTTCGTTTAATGAAAAACGATTATTTTAGTGTAGCACATATAAATATATGTTCGTTTATTAAGGTGTATAAACACAGAATACGATGCTATCATTCGTTTTTCGTATAGTAGTCATACATTTTGAACGGACTCACGTAATAAAGAAAAAAAAACCCTGCACTAAAAATAGTAGCAGGGTCCTTCTATCACTTAATTCACATTAAGTTTAGAAGGCAAAGGGAGAGGAGAAACCGGAGGAAGAACTTATGGGGAAACGTAAGTCTTCTCCGCGGTTGGCAACAACATCACACAAAGGATGTTGTTACCCTAAGTATGAACCAAAAGATGGAAGTATATACCCAAGAGGCTTTTTTTATTTATTAATATGAAATTCTTTTGAAAAGTTGTCGAATATGGTAGGATATTGGTGACTTAATTTAACAAACTAATAGAAAAATATGCGGTGATGATAATGAGAGTAATTTCAGGAGTATATAAAGGTAGACAGTTGAAAGCGGTTCCGGGGATGAACACTCGTCCAACAACAGATAAAGTGAAGGAATCCATCTTTAATATGATTGGACCATATTTTGAAGGTGGAATAGCACTGGATCTTTTTGGTGGCAGTGGAGGCTTAGGAATTGAGGCACTAAGTAGAGGTATAGACAAAGTAGTTTTTGTAGATAAAGACGGCAAAGCTATTCAAACAATAAAGAAAAATGTAGAAGAGCTAAAGTTAAACGATTCGGTAGAGATTTATAGAAATGATGCGATAAGAGCTCTAAATGCCATTAATAAAAGAGAAGATATACGTTTTGATTTAATATTATTAGATCCTCCCTATAAGCGTCATCAATTAGAATTACTACTTGAAACCATTGAGGAATATAAGCTTCTAAAACAAGATGGTATTATAATGGCTGAGCATAGTAATGAAGTAAAATTGCCAGACATCATCGGTTCATTACATATTAGTAAAAAAGAAACATACGGAACAACAGTAATCTCAGTGTATAAACAACAATAGGAATAAGGGGGTAGGGGAAATGACTAGCATTGCAGTTTGTCCAGGAAGCTTTGATCCAGTTACATTAGGACATTTAGATATTATTAAAAGGTCTGCAAAAGTTTTTGATACGGTGTATGTTTGTGTTTTAAATAATTCTTCTAAAAACTCGTTATTTTCAACAGAAGAAAGAGTAGACTTATTAAGAGAAGTAACGAAAGAATTGCCAAATATTAAGATTGATTCATTTTCTGGCTTATTGATCGATTATGCTAGAAGTAAAAAAGCAACATCTATTGTTAGAGGATTAAGAGCAGTTTCTGATTTTGAATATGAGATGCAAATAACTTCTGTAAATAGGGTGTTAGATGACAACATCGAAACGTTGTTTATGATGACAAACAATCAATATTCTTTTTTAAGTTCTAGCATCGTAAAAGAAGTTGCGAAGTATAATGGGGACGTTTCAGAGTTGGTTCCACCATTTGTGGAGCAGGCGCTAATTAATAAATATAAATCTTAGATGAAAAAGAAGAAGGGCTTTGTCACATACGAGTCCTTCTTCTTTTTTGGTCTGTAAATGTAATGAGAATATAAATCGTTAAAAACAGAAGAGTAAGTGGCGGTCCAATAGTAGCTAACGTATCCATAGTCTTTTCTATAAATCCCTTTTCTATAAAAGGGGAGAATACCGGAACGTCAACACTCGAATCGTGAAAGCCGCTAAGCTTTTTGTTTAAAGGCTCCCAAAGTATATAAGCTAACGTTGCAGCAAAAAAAGCGTGTAAAATACGGGCCAAGAAAAATGGGGTGAATCTTATATCCGTTTCAGCAAGTATGCTAGCCACTTGCGCCTGTACGCTAAACCCACAGAAAGCTAAGAAAAAGCTTGTAACGATAACCTGCTCCTTTAATCCTACTCCTGTTACTTCACTTGTTAATTTTGCTCCTAATGTTATTTCAAAGATCCCAGAAATAAGCGGTAAGCTAAAGTCCTTAGATAGATGAAAAATACTCAATAAGACACTAACTAAACCTGCGATAAGAGCTGTAACATTCACTAACGTAAGAATATTATTTAATACCGAAAATAAAATAATAAATCCGCCAATCATGAGTAATGTTTGTACAGAAGAAGAAACAGCATCCCCTAATAATTTACCGAATGGCTTATTATTTTTTATTCTCGTTCGGTGTAGTTGTCTAAACGCTTCTTTTAAAGAAGATTTAACTTGTTTTGACGATTTTCCTTCTTGTTGAAGACTTTCTTTTTCTTTCCCACCATGAAACCTCATTGCTACTCCAACAAGTATGTTACCTAAATAGTGTGCCATTGCTAAAATGATTCCTATTTTGGGATTATGGAAAAAACCAATGGAAATAGCCCCAAATATAAATAGAGGATTAGATGAATTTGTAAAAGAAACTAGTCGTTCTGCTTCTATCTTTGTTATTTGTTTTTCTTGTCTTAATCGAGCGGTTAGTTTAGCTCCTGACGGATAGCCAGATGCCATCCCCATTGCTAGAACAAAACCACCTACTCCTGGAACACGGAATATCGGTCTCATTAAAGGTTCGAATAATACTCCTATAAAAGCTACGACACCAAAAGCTATTAGCAATTCACTAATAATGAAAAAAGGAAGTAAAGAAGGAAAAACTACTTCCCACCACATCTTTAATCCACGAATCGATGCTTCTAATGCTACTTTGGGAAAGAGAATTAATGATACGGTTAAAAAAGTAATGATGAATGCAAAGATTATGGTCCTAAGTTTTGATAAATCCAATGGTTCTTCCTCCCAATCAACAAACTGAAAATAATTTTTGTGTTTTTTCACTTGACTAAGTTTTAGAACGCTGTTGATTGTAACACGAGTCTCCGCTCCCCGCTTCTCCCCCGCAGGAGTATCCAACTTGTGCTACAATCAACAGCTAGAATGTAAAAAAACGCAAAATCAGCCTTTATCTCAGCATTTTTCTAAAGTTCAAAAATTGATATTTCCTTTATTTGAGTTTATTTGTTCAAGAATGAACGGGTTTTTGTTAGAATAGTAATTATTAACTGTTAAAAATGGTAATTGTAAAAATAGTTGTCCATCTACATTTCAATATACGAGCATAGCTATCTTATTTAGAACAAATAATTCGAACTTCCTTTGGGGGTAATAAGGTTGAGTAAACCAAAAATTGCAATTGCACTAGGTTCTGGTGGAGCTAGAGGATTTGCCCATTTAGGTGTTTTGAAAGTATTAGAAGAAGAAAATATACAGGTAGACTATATTGCTGGAAGTAGTATGGGAGCGTTGATAGGTAGTTTTTATGCAACAGGTCATGACATGGATCGAATGTATAAGATAGCTACTGCCTTCCAACGTAAATATTATTTAGATTTTACCGTCCCGAAAATGGGTTTTGTAAGTGGAGATAGAGTGAAACAACTAATTTCCATGTTCACCCACGGGAAGAATATTGAAGACTTAAAGATTCCATTCGCCATCGTTGCAACTGATATTGAAAAGGCCGAAAAAGTAGTATTTACGAAGGGGTCAGTTGCTGAAGCAGTTAGAGCTAGTATTTCCATTCCGGGTATCTTTGTTCCGGTGCGAGTAGATGGCCGTCTATTGGTAGATGGTGGAGTCTTAGATAGAGTGCCTGCATCAGTTGCAAAAGAAATGGGAGCTGACATAGTCATAGCGGTTGATGTATCACAAGTAAAAAGTAATGACGGAATACACTCTATTTTTGATGTTATATTACAAACCATTGATATTATGCAAAATGAACTAGTAAAAAGAAGTGAATTAGAAGCGGATGTTATGATTCGTCCCCCTGTTGCTCATTTTAGCTCGAGGGCCTTCACAAATATCGATGAAATAATCCGTATTGGGGAAGAAGAGGCAAGAAAACAATTGCCTGTCATTAAAAAAGTTTTGCAAGACTGGAAGGAGCGGCACGAGGGTGAAGAATAGATTTTTAGTAAGGTCATTAGTATTAGGTATTATATTAGCACTCCTATTAAATTTTATAACGTTACCTTACTATGTAACGAGACCAGGATTTGCTCAAGACTTACAACCTATTGTGGTAGTTGAGGACGGGTATGATCATGATGGTAAATTTATGTTAACGACCGTTAAAATGGGTAAGGCGAACATTTTTACTTATTTGTATTCTAAATGGAACGATTATTATCTTACTTATCCAATAAAAGATATTTTGCAAGAAGGAGAAACGGACCAAGAATATACAAACCGTCAATTATATTACATGGAAAACTCTAAAGAAACAGCAATTAAGATTGCTTATGAAAAAGCCGAGAAAGAAGTAACGGTCGACTCACGTGGAGTTTATGTACTTCGAATTGTAGCAGGTATGCCTGCGGAGGACGTCCTGCAATTTGGAGATAAAATAATTTCAGTTAATGGAGTAGAAACAGCAACAGCAGAAGCTTTCATGGATCTAGTAGCCCAAAAGAGTGTGGGAGATACAATTAGCATAACTTTAGTTCGTGATGGTAATGAAGAAGGTGTTTCCGTTACATTACAGCCATTTCCTGATGATAAGGAAAGAGCTGGGGTTGGTATTCAGTTAGTAACAGACTTTGACGTAAAAACGAATCCTTCTATTGAGATTGACTCTGCCAAGATTGGTGGGCCATCCGCAGGTTTAATGTTTTCACTTGAAATTTATAATCAATTAACAGAAGAAGATGTTGCGAAAGGTTATAAAATTGCAGGTACTGGTACGATAAATGAAAACGGAACAGTAGGACGTATAGGTGGGATTTCACAGAAAATTGTGGCAGCACATAAGTCAGGCGTCGACTTTTTCTTCGCACCAAACGAAAATGGTGCGACCAATTCAAACTACTTAGAAGCAGTAGCAGTTGCGAAAGATATTGGCACTCCAATGCAAGTTGTACCGGTGGATACATTTGATGACGCAATTAGCTTTTTACAAGAACAACAACCAAAATAAACAAAAAAACCGCATATTTGCGGTTTTTTTGTTAGAATTAAGATAAAAAAGTTTGGCCTTTCTCATCGAAGCGAATTGGTGGTTGAGAAAATTCTTTGTTTATAAAATTACTTCTTACAGGCTCAATTAAACTCATGGAATATGCAACGGTCGCTCGTTTATCAAGCTCTAACATATGGTCAGCATTGCGTCCAATCTTCGTTACTAGTGGCACTGTTAACTCCTTCTTTATAGAGCTTAAATAATCTTGTCCTGCTTTAGACATGCCTAATAATCGAATATAGTTACTTCTATTATCTTTAGAAACCATCTTCATTTCTTGTTTTTTTGTATTTGTTAGTATATGTGTACACATCCGTTGAAGCCTTGTCCATGTATACCTCTTTGTTTTTAATTTAGTCATAAATTCATGGTATGTAGTACTATTTTTAATTATTTCTTGTATTCTGTTTTCTAGACCTTCTTCTACCTCATAAATGTCTGCAAGTTCGGAAATACTACTACTTAATACCTTATATTTTAATAAGGAAAAATAGTCTTCCCAACGATGATAGGTAGAGTGGTGTTTCTTGTACTCTAATAGTTGCTCATATGTTTTGATGGGAACATAGTTTTTTATTTCTTCAATCGTATTCGTCTCAAATAGATGCTTTCTTATACTAGTTGCACTTGCAATAGGTGAGGAATGAAAATGTTCGTCATGGTAGCCAGCTACTGTTCTTTCTATAGTTGAGGGCACTACCTTGCTATTTTGTTCTTTAATAGCTTTCACATAATGAAATCCAAGTATATTGTTAGGTTTTGTTAAATCAAGTGGTACTTTTTCATTCGTAAATTGTAAAAATGCTAAATTAGAGGCTTTAGGAAAACTATTACCTTCCTTAACAAATTTTTGAACAAGTCTATCATATGTTTCTTTCTCACTCTTAAGAAGTTCATATGTAATCTCAAAATCTTGAATATTTCCTTGTTCACTTCCAAAGCAAACAAAATCACATTTTAAACTAGAAAGAATGGAAATGGCCCCATTTGCAAACATTTCTGCTTTTTGTGTAGCAAATGCATATGGTAGTTCTATGACGATATCAATTCCATTAAGTAGAGCCATTTTTGTTCTTGTCCATTTAGAAACGAGGGCTGGCTCGCCTCTTTGTAAAAATTGGCCACTCATAACAGCAATTACTATATCCGCATCAGTTTGTTTTTTTGATTGTTGCAAATGAAACAAATGCCCATTGTGAAATGGATTATACTCTACTATGACACCTAAAGTTTTCATAAGCACATCCCCTAATAAAATATTTTCATTATTATCTATTCATCATGTTGTAAATACATTATAATGTACTAGTTGTAAAAGTTTCGCTTTCCTTTAATAAGAAAAGCATATTTTGACAATAATTATACAGTAAACAAGTGTAAAGAAAAAATATTGACAAATATAACTATGAAAGCTATAATTACTTTTGTTGCCTTGAGGTGATTTGTTTGTTGAAATGGACATTATTCCAGTTAAATCAGTTACAACATAGAGGATTACTTATTGATGAAACAATAGATGTTACTGAAGAAGCAAGATCTATTGAAAAAAATATTCGATCTGTAAGACCTGTTCATGTGACTGGTCGAGCTGATTTAAGTTCTAAAAAAGCTACTTTTCATTTAAAAATTGAAGGTAGCATGATATTACCGTGTTCACGTACATTAGTGGATGTGGACTATCCAATTAATATTAATACTACTGAAACTTTTTTATTTGAGCCTGTTAGTTACGAAGGAGAAAACGAGGAATTGCATTACATTGAGGGTGATGTTGTTAACCTAATTCCGATTATTGCGGAAAGCATTGCACTTGAAGTACCTTTGCAAGTCTATAGTGAAAATCCTGATTCTTCTGAAGCAGCTCCACAATCAGGCAATGGTTGGGGTGTTATTACAGAAGAAGATCAATCTGAAAAAATTGATCCTCGTTTAGCAGGCTTAGCTAAATTCTTTGATAAAAACAAAGAAGAATAGTTTTACTGGTAGGAAAAAGCAGTAATGAAACTGCGACTCTCTTTAAGGAGGTGGGAAAAATGGCTGTACCTTTTAGAAGAACATCTAAAACTGCAAAAAGAAAACGCCGTACACATTTTAAACTACAAGTTCCTGGTATGGTAGAATGCCCAAGCTGCGGTGAAATGAAATTAGCTCACCGTGTGTGCCCAGCATGTGGAACATACAAAGGGAAAGAAGTAGTAAATAAATAGTAAATAAAGTGATCACTTTATTTAATAGACCAAAAGCCTGGTATCATATGATATCAGGCTTTTGGTTTTTTCTGGAATAAATTTTTATATTCCCTATTTGTGTTAAAGCTTATTGATTACAATTTAATACAAATACCTGTTGATTTCCGTGCAATGCTTAGACTCCTGCGGGAGACCCCACAGGCGCTTACGCCGAGGAGTAGGTTTTTTCACGACAGTGAAAATAACCTTCCTTTTTACCGACCGAGGAAAGCGAAGCCTTGCGCGGAAATCAACAGTTTCCTGTTATACCGCCATTTCGTTATAGCGTAGATTTGTAAAAATATAATTTTATCTGGAAATTTGGGTTTAAATCCAAAAGAAAGAAATTTATCCATAATTTAAAGATATATCTCGAAAAAACATTATATATCCGTATTTCCATCTTGTAATCCTAATCTGATTTCCTTAAAGTCATAATAAAGGGGGAATTACAAAATGCAGCACCAATCAAACAAAACAATCAAAATAATAGATAATCAAAATATAATGTGGTTTACAATCAATAGACCTGAAAAACGTAATGCGATAGACTTCGATGTAATGGATTCTTTGAAAAATGCACTATTAGAAGTGAAGGGAAATAAAAAAATTAGAGGATTTGTGATTACAGGTAGTGGAGATAGAGCCTTTTGTTCAGGAGGGGATTTGTCTGTATTCCATTCATTACGTACTAAAGAGCAAGCCTACGATATGCTAAGTAAGATGGGTAGTATTTTATATGATTTAATGGTATTACCAGTACCTACATTTGCGTATCTTAACGGAACAGCTGTAGGAGGGGGCTGTGAAATTGCTAGTGCTTGTGACTTCCGTATTGCCAAACAAAATGTAAAGGTAGGTTTTATTCAAGGAAAGTTAGGTATTACAACTGGGTGGGGAGGAAGTAGCATGCTTCTTGAGAGAGTAAACTATCCGGAAGCTATGCAAATGCTGTACTCTAGTAAACTTTACGAAGCAACAGAAGCTAAAGAAATAGGGTTTATTCAACATGTTGTTACAAAAAATTCTTATGGAGAACTAATGGGAAAAATACATAGTCAAATTGCTCCATCTGCTAATGTGTTAAGAAGCTATAAGATGGTCGCTATTCAAAAGTGGGAAGCTTCAAATTTAAAACAAAGAATGTTAGATGAAATAGAACAATGTTCCATACTATGGGAGAAAGACGAACATCATGATGCGGTTGATCAATTTTTAATGAAAGAATAAAGTGTTGTCCTACATACTTTTGCTAGTATTATTAGTCTATCTTTTTTCCAATTCGCATATGTATAGGATAAAAGCGTGTTTGGAGGGAGAATGGTATGTCGACTATTCGTCAAGATGCTTGGTCACAAGATGAAGACTTATTACTGGCAGAAGTAGTGTTGAGGTATATTAGAGAAGGTGGAACACAACTTGCAGCATTTGAAGAAGTAGGAAAAAAACTATCTAGAACTTCTGCTGCGTGTGGATTTAGATGGAATTCGTTTGTTCGTAAACAATATAAATCTGGTATTGAGCTAGCAAAAAAGCAAAGAAAAGAGTCAAAAAAAGGTGTAACTCCTAATGTGAGCTACGAGACAAATGAAGTTCAATCTGTGCTTACAGAAGAACAAACGGATACTTTGTCCATTTCAAACATTATCACATTTTTAGGTCAACTGGAGGAAATGGAAGCCAGCTATGTAAAATTACAAATGGAGAATCAATACTTAAAACAAAAAATTATAAAGTTAGAAAATGATATCAATTTCCTCACAGAAAAAAAGCGCGAGCTAGAAAGATCAATGAACTTAGTAGAAGAAGATTATAAAGCACTAATAGAAATAATGGAAAGAGCACGAAAAATGGTTGTGTTACAAGAAGAAGAAAAAAGTAAAGTGAAGTTTCAGATGGATAGAAACGGGAATTTAGAAAGAGTTCAAAAATAAATAAAAAATAACAGCTACCGATATCGGTAGCTGTTATTTCGTGAATATAGTTATTTTATTGGGCACTTACACCTTCGGGATACCAAACTAAAGGATTTTCACCTAAGTCACGTTCTACATCATACGTCACAGGGGTGAAGCCCATTTTAGTCCAGAATTCTGCTGATTTAACTTTTGGATTTGTTTTAATTGGTAAGTCAAAGCTTTTTGCAAAATTTACTAACTCTTTTCCGAAACCTTTATTTTGGTAGTTTTGTAGTACTTCTAATTTCCAGAGCTCTAAATAGTCCTGTTTTGGATCGAAGTATTTATCAAACTTTTTGTCAACGCGATATAAACTCATACGAGCTACTAGTTTTTCCCCATAATAAATACCGTAAAAAGGGGATTCACTATCATTTTCAATCATGTTATCTTGTAAATCTTCTAACATAGATAACTCTTGCATACCGTATTCTCTAAATTGTTTAAACTCTTCTAATGTTTTGTAGTTAATATTTAGTTTCTTAACTCCCATTGCAATTCCCCCTTTTTTCTACATTGCCATGAAATTGGATGCTTGGTGTTAATTACATCTCAATTGTATTCTTTATTATCATATCAAATGATAATTGTAGAATGAATAATTCTGAAACAATTACTATCATTATATAACAAAATAACAAATAATTCTGCATTATTTTCGTAAGCGTTTGCAATTTGTAGAAGGAAAAACAATTTTTTTGTAGAACTTACATAGAGGTAGATGTCTTATTCTTAGGCTATGTTAAAGTTTGTTGTTGAATTATAGTCAATCTAGCGGTTGATTTCCGCGCATATCGAAGACTCCTGCGTGAAAAGCGGGAAACGGGAGACCCGCAGGAGCGCTAGCGACGAGGAGGCTCCCGGCCCGCCCGCGGAAAGCGAAGATATGCGCGGAAATCAACAGCGGTGTTTAACAGAGCCTATATCTTAAAAGAATTACAATTTTTAGAACCTTGCACACGCATTTCAGACAGAAAGGGGAAAACTCATTGCATAAAATTTTAATTGCTAATAGAGGGGAAATAGCGGAAAGAATTATTCGCACATGTGAGAAATTAGGAATAGAAACTGTAGCAATCTTTTCGGAAAGTGATAAAGATATGCCATATGTTCATCTAGCTACTAAGGCAAGGTATGTAGGAGAAGCACATCCGCAAAAATCTTATTTAAATGTAAGTAATATATTAAATATAGCAAAAGAAGAAAATGTGGATGCAATTCATCCAGGTTATGGTTTTTTATCTGAAAATGCTCCATTTGCGAATCTTGTGAGAGAAGCTGGAATAAAATTTATCGGTCCATCAAGCGAAATTATTCAACTTATGGGAGATAAATTACAAGCGAGAAAAGAAATGAGAGTTGCAGGTGTACCTGTTGTACCTGGAACAGACGAAGCGATAGCAACGGTTGAAGAAGCATGTGCTATCGCAGATGATATCGGCTATCCTGTCATGCTTAAAGCAAGTGGCGGTGGCGGTGGTATTGGTATGCAACGTTGCGAAAATAAAGAAGACATTTTGAAAGCTTTTGACCAAACAAGAACAAGAGCGAAGGCTTATTTTCAAAATGATGAAGTGTTCGTTGAAAAGTGTATCGACAATGCGAGGCATATAGAAGTACAAGTTTTCGGAGACAGCCACGGAAATGTAGTTCATCTTTTTGAACGAAATTGTTCCGTGCAAAGAAGAAATCAAAAAGTTGTAGAAGAAGCTGTTAGTCCGTGTATGCCTGAAGATATTCGTCAAAAGATATGCCAAGCAGCTGTATTAGCTGCTAAACATGTTAACTATGAAAATGCAGGTACCGTCGAGTTTATCATGGGTGAAAATGGAGAGTTTTACTTTTTAGAAATGAATACAAGACTGCAAGTGGAGCACCCAGTAACAGAATCGATAACTGGCTTAGACCTCGTTGAATGGCAGCTTAAAGTTACTTCGGGTTATCCACTTCCATTGAAACAAGAGGAAATTCAACAAAATGGTCACTCGATCGAATATCGTATTTATGCAGAAGACCCTAAAACGTTTTATCCATCACCTGGATTAATTAATGAATGGTCATTACCTGAAGAAGAAGGAATACGAATTGATAGTGGTTATGGACCTGGCCTAAAAGTCACTCCATTTTATGACCCGATGATTGCAAAATTAATTATTACAGCTCCATCGAGAGAAGAAGCTATTCAGTTATCAGCTACTTATTTTGAGAAAGTTGAAATTACAGGTATAAAGACCAATATACCTTTACTAAAAGAGGTTGTTCAAAACGATTCTTTTAAAGAAGGGTCTTATAACACTAGCTTTTTACAAAAAGCTTTTGTTGCCAAATAAAAATTGACATCACGAAAGAAATTAGGAGGAAATGAAAATGAAGAAAATCGAAGCCGCAATGGCAGGTACAATTTTAAATGTATTAGTACAACAAGGTGAGGAAGTTTCTGCTGGTCAAACAGTAATGGTACTTGAATCAATGAAAATGGAGATTCCTGTAGAAGCGTCAGTTGAAGGGAAAGTAGCTAGTGTTACAGTTTCAATTGGTGACTTCGTAAACGAAGGTGACACTTTACTAGAGTTAGAATAAGACTGATTTATAATAAATTTGCTGTGTTAAAGGTTAGTGTTGACAAATAAATACTTTCCTGTTGATTTCCGTGCAAGGCTGAGACTCCTGCGGGAGAAGCGGTAAACGGGAGACCCCACAGGCGCTTGCGCCGAGGAGTAGGTTTTTTCACGACAGTGAAAATAACCTTCCTTTTTACCGCCCGCGGAAAGCGAAGTCTTGCACGGAAATCAGCAGCGGTCTTTTACACAGGCATTAAATTACACATAATTCATAATCTACTCGAAATTGCAACAAGGGGGATAAGAATGATTAAAACGAATGAATTAGAACAAAGACTACAAGAAACAGTAGATAAAATTAAACAAGGCGGTCATGAAAAATATCATGCTAAGCTAAAAGAACAAAATAAAATGTTTGTTCGAGATCGTTTAGCTCTATTATTTGATAATGGTCAATATGAGGAAGATGGTTTTTTTGCTAACAACCAAGCAGAAGGATTACCAGCTGATGGCGTTGTAACGGCAATTGGAAAAATACATGGCCAAACAGTTTGTGTAATGGCAAATGATTCTACTGTTAAAGCTGGTTCATGGGGTGCACGCACAGTTGAAAAAATCATCCGTATTCAAGAAACTGCTGAAAAATTAAAAGTTCCAATCCTTTACTTAGTAGATTCAGCAGGGGCAAGAATTACAGATCAATTAGATATGTTCCCGAATCGTCGTGGTGCGGGGAAGATTTTCTACAACCAAGTAAAATTATCTGGCGTTGTACCTCAAGTATGTATTTTATTTGGACCATCTGCAGCTGGTGGAGCATACATCCCAGCTTTTTGTGATATCGTTATTATGGTGGACGGGAATGCATCAATGTACTTAGGCTCTCCTCGTATGGCTGAAAAAGTCATTGGCGAAAAAGTAACATTAGAAGAGATGGGCGGGGCAAAAATGCACTGTTCCATTAGCGGATGCGGTGATATGTTAGCTGCAAACGAAGAGGAAGCAATAGCTGAGGCCCGAAAATATTTAACTTATTTCCCAGCAAACTTTGAACATGTTACGGCGCCTGTAGAGGCAGTTAGCCCGAGAGAAGGAAGAAGTTTAGCGGAAATTATTCCTGAAAATCAAAATGCACCTTTTGATATGTATGAAGCGATCGATCAACTAATTGATGATGGTAGTTTCTTTGAGATGAAAAAGCTATTCGCATCAGAGTTAATTACTGGTTTTGCAAGAATGGATGGCAAGGTAGTAGGTATTATCGCTAATCAGCCGAAAGTAAAAGGCGGCGTCCTTTTTGTAGATTCAGCCGATAAAGCAGCAAAGTTTATTACATTATGTGATGCATTCCATATTCCATTATTATTCTTAGCAGATGTGCCGGGCTTTATGATTGGTACGAAAGTAGAAAGAGCTGGAATTATTCGCCATGGTGCGAAGTTAATTGCTGCAATGAGTTCTGCTACCGTTCCAAAAATTTCTGTTGTTGTAAGAAAAGCATATGGAGCTGGTTTATATGCGATGGCTGGTCCGGCATTTGAGCCAGACTGTTGTATTGCATTACCAACAGCACAAATAGCAGTTATGGGTCCAGAAGCAGCGGTTAACGCAGTGTATTCTAATAAAATTAATGAAATTACAGACCCGAAAGAACGTTTTGCATATGTACAACAAAAACATCAAGAATATAAAGAAACGATCGATATATATAAATTAGCATCAGAACTTATTGTAGACGAAATTGTTTCTCCGTCTGATTTAAGAAAAGTATTAATCCAACGTTTTGCTTATTACTCTACAAAAAATGTAATATTCAGCACAAGAAAACACCCAGTTTATCCAGTGTAAAATTAAAGCACCTCGTCTAGGGGTGCTTTTTAATATAAGTTAATAAAGAACATCAATAGGGGTTTACAAGAGATATTTATGTAATATATTTTTAACCATTAAAAATAAAGAATTGAATTTTAAAAGTAATATAGTTGATTTCAGTTGCAGGTGCGAGACTCCTGCGGGAGTGCGTTTTAAGTGAGACCCCCGCAAGAGCGGAGCGATGAGGAGGCTCACGAGACCGCCTGCAAAAAGCGAACGCCTGCAGCTGAAATCAACTGTTATAACCTATATTTACATTTTTAATGTAGCTTTTTTATAAGTAAATTGTATACACAAGTTCCATATTGTGGACATTCTTGTTACAATATAAACTAGAAAATAGGTAGAAAGAATGAGGAGGATATTATGAGAGTAGGAATCATTGGCGCTGGGGCAGTCGGTATGCTTTTTGCTCATTACTTATCTACTACATTTAAAGTTTCATTATATGTTAGAAGACATGAACAAGCATTGCTTTTAAAAAATGGATTATGTATTTTACAACAAGACGAATTCGTCCACATAAATAAATCTATTGAAATAAAAGTTTTCGGTGAATGTCCGTTAGAAGAAAATGTACAAGTTGTAACGGTAAAGCAGTATTCACTAGAACCTATTATTGAAATATTTCAAAACTCTAAAAATGTAGATACGGTTATCTTTTTACAAAATGGAATGGGCCATATTGAACAGTTACAAAAATTAGAAAAAGAAATTTGGCTAGGTGTAGTTGAACATGGCGTTCGAAAAGAATCAGATAACACAATCACCCTTACAGGAATGGGTGAAACGAAGCTAGCACCTTTTAATCATCAAAATTATTCGAATCCATTTATTCATGAATGGGAAAGAAATAGAAATGACGCCTTTAAAGTTACTATTAAAGATAACTGGAATGAAGTTCTTACAACAAAGTTGATAGTTAATGCAGTAATTAATCCACTTACTGCATTGTTTCAAGTGAAAAATGGAGAATTGCTAAATAATAAAAATTATAAAAAGACAATGAGGTTACTTTTTGAAGAAGTTTACTCCATTGTTCCTGTTTCGAACAAGCAAAAGTTATGGGAACATATTGTACAAATTTGTTTGAAAACAAAAGAAAATTACTCATCTATGTATCGGGATGTAGAAAAGCGACAAAAAACAGAAATTGATGCTATTTTGGGATATATCCTTAGGAGGAGTCAAGAACAAAAACAGAATGCTCCACTAACACAATTCCTGTTTGAGTGTATAAAGGGGAAAACAGAGTAAAAATCATGAAAGGAAGAAGGAGAAGGATAGATGTCTACTATTTTTGCAGGATTATTTGCTACATTAGTCACGTTGCCTTTATTAACAATGTTTGTTATTTATTTTATTTCAAGAAAAATCACAAGAAGTAACAAAAAGTCATTTCATTATGCGATTGATCTATCAACGGTTTTTTTTATTCTTGCTGTTCATTACTTAATAGTAACTATATGGGGAAAGTCATTATTCTTAATTCTTACTTCAATTCTTTTGTTAATAGGTATTCTGATAGTTATCGTACAGTATAAAATTAGGGAAGAACTAGATTTTTCGAGGGTAGCGAAAGGGTTTTGGAGATTGAACTTCTTATTGTTCTTTGTTACATACTTTTGTTTGTCTTTATATGGAATCATCAAAAGAACGATGGAGACATTTGCAGCTTAGAGCATTATTTTTTGAGATTAATCGTAAGAATGCTATACTTCAGATAGATATCACTAACAATAATTAATAAATGACCTAGCATCAACTTAGAAAGGAAGCAAAGTATGGACGTTTTAGATTTATCTCTTCCTCCCATCTATCCATTTGCATCAGATTATATGAAGGAAAAAAAAGAATTGTTAGATTTCTTTTCATATAATCCATTTTCTCCTAATGTTTACAGAGAAAGGTTTGAAGAATTATTAAATAGACAGTACAACAATCGTATGGAACTATCAACGTATTTACATAAATGGAACTCGAAATATAATGCGAGTTTAGAAACGTTACGCAATGTTGAGAGATTAAATGATGAACAATCGGTTGTAGTAATAGGTGGTCAACAAGCCGGACTACTAACAGGTCCATTTTACACGATTTCCAAAATTATAAGTATTATTCAACTAGCGAAAGAACAAGAGGAGAGCTTGCAGGTTCCGGTTATTCCAGTATTCTGGATTGCTGGCGAAGACCATGACTTTCAGGAAATAAATCATCTTTTCGTATCAGATCATCATAAGATAAGAAAAGCATCTTTTAAAGATAAAACTGCAGGTAAAAAAATGATTTCAGAATTATCCATAAACAAGGATGAACTTAATAATTGGGTGAGAGAAATCTTCGCTTATTATCAGGAAACAGAGCATACAAATGACTTATTAAAAATGGTAGAGAGAGCAGTTGAACAATCGAATACATATGTTGATTTTTTTGCCTATTTAATAACCGCTTTATTTGCAAATGAAGGACTAGTTCTTCTTAATGCAGCGGACCCTGAATTACGAGAATTGGAGAAGAAGCATTTTCATTTGTTGTTAGAAAATCATCAAAATATAACGAATGAAGTGTTACATGTTCAAGAAAAGCTTTTTGCTCTTTCATATAAACCGATGTTAGAAGTTCAAGGAGATTCCACTAACCTGTTCTTCCACGATAATGGAGAGCGTAACCTTTTGTACTGGAATGATGAGGATCGTAACTTCTTCACCGCTGACGGGAAAATATTTGAAGAGCAAGAGTTAAAGGGACTATTAGAACAATCATCTGCATTATTTTCTAACAATGTAGTAACAAGACCTTTAATGCAAGATTTACTTTTTCCAACCTTAGCTTTTATTGCAGGGCCTGGAGAAGTGGCGTATTGGGGTGAATTAAAAGGGGCATTCTCTTCGCTAGCTCTTACTATGCCACCTGTAGTTCCACGCTTGCATTTTACAATATTAGAAAGAAGTGTGCATTCAACTTTAAATGAGTTGGAGGTAAGTTTGCAAGAAGCGTTAGAACATGGTGTTAAAGAGAAGCAAAAAGCAATTTTAAATGAATTAGAACTTAAAGAAATGGAAAATCAATTACAGGAATTCTATTCTAAATATAAATTATTACATAAAGAGTTAGGTGAATTTGGTAGTAACTTCACTCCTAATTTACAATCTAGTTTTCATAAAAATTGGGCATATATAGATAAACAATTTAATTATATGACTAGGTTAATGGAAAAATCAGCGTACGAAAAACATGAGAATTTAATGAAAAAATATGAGCGAGTTCAAAATGCATTAAGACCAAATGGTACACCACAAGAACGTACGTGGAACGTATTTTACTTTTTGAACATATATGGGTTGGATTTTTTAAATGCAATTTGTTCTTTAACATTAAAACATGATGGAATGCATAAAGTTTTAAAACCGTAAATCAAATTTGAAAAGCAGCAGAGGCCTAATCAATAGGCTATCTGCTGTTTTTGTTTTGACAAAATTAGTGAGTAAAATGGAGAAAATCATCTATTTGTAATAGAAGTTACCTTTTGTAAGTCTAGCTGGAGCAGAAAGCTACAATTTATCTATCAATTCGATAGAATGTCAAAAAATGTTGTAAAAAGATGAAAAACGAAAAAATTTTACGTATAAAGGATTTCTTTTTTGGGTAGAGAATAGTACAATAAAGTAAGTGGTGAGAAGTGGGGGATTGTGGTACATAGTAGAGGGAAAGTGGGGGAAACGACATGTTCATGGGAGAATATCATCATACAGTAGATGCAAAAGGTAGAATGATAATCCCTGCTAAGTTTCGTGAAAACTTAGGTGAATCGTTCGTTATAACCCGTGGACTTGACCAATGTTTGTTTGGTTATCCGATGTCAGAATGGAAAACCGTTGAAGAAAAGTTAAAACAACTTCCACTTACGAAAAAAGATGCCCGTGCTTTTACTCGATTTTTCTTTTCTGGTGCAACAGAGTGTGAATTAGATAAACAAGGAAGAGTTAATATTTCATCTCCGTTGTTACAATATGCACAACTTGATAAAGAATGTGTTGTCATAGGAGTTTCAAATCGTATAGAAATATGGAGTAAAGACAAATGGGAAAGTTTTGTGGAAGATTCTGAAGAGTCTTTTGCAGAGATTGCAGAAAATTTAGTTGATTTTGATCTATAAAAGCTCCTTCATTTAAGGATAAAAGGAATTGTTCTTTGAAAAGATATATACAAAGAACGAACTAATGAAAGGCTGTGGAAATTTTGTTTCACCACGTTACTGTTTTATTGAATGAATCTGTAGAAGGTTTAAATATAAAAGAAGATGGAGTCTATGTTGATTGTACCCTTGGTGGAGCAGGACATAGTTCTGAAATAGTAAAAAAGCTTTCTAGCAAAGGTAAATTAATTGCTTTTGATCAAGATGACGTTGCCTTAAACAATGCGAAAAAAGTGTTAGAACCATACTTAGATCGAGTTATTCTAGTGAAAAGTAATTTTAAATATTTAAAAGAAAAGCTTCATGAACTTGGGTTTCAAAAAGTAGATGGAGTCCTATTTGATTTAGGAGTCTCTTCTCCTCAATTAGATACTCCTGAAAGAGGGTTTAGTTATCACCACGATGCACCACTTGATATGAGAATGGATCAATCAAGTGATGTAACAGCTTATCAGGTCGTAAATGAATGGCCATATGAAAAGTTAGTACGAATCTTCTTTCAATACGGAGAGGAAAAGTTTTCGAAGTCTATTGCTAGAAGAATTGAAGAAAATCGAAAAATAAAGAATATTGAAACAACCTCTGAACTTGTAGAAGTGATAAAGGAAGGAATTCCAGCTGCTGCTAGGAGAACTGGTGGTCATCCAGCAAAACGTGTATTCCAAGCAATCCGCATTGCAGTTAACGACGAGCTTGGAGTCTTTGAAGAAGCGATACACCAGGCGATAGATGTAATTAGACCTGGAGGAAGAGTGTGTGTCATCACTTTCCATTCGTTAGAAGATCGTATATGTAAAGTAGCGTTTAAAGAAAAAAGTGAACTTCCACCATTACCACCAGGTTTACCAATCATACCGGAAGAGTTTCAGCCAATGTTAAAGTTAGTAAAACGAAAGCCAATTACACCGTCCGAAGAAGAACTTGAAGTGAATAATAGAGCTAGAAGTGCGAAGTTGAGAATTGCAGAGAAAATAAAAGAAAAATAAATAATGTGAAATAAGGAGGAGAGGAAATGAGTAATTTAGCACATAAACTACAACAGGAACAACAACAAAGGCAGCAACAATCAAGTAAACAACAAGTTTTAGTTAAAAAGAAGGCAAAAATAACTTTAGGGGAGAAGTTATTATGTGTTATGTTTATTGGGATGGTAGCATTTGGAGCGATACATTTAATTTCAAGTCATGTTACACTTTATGAAGTAAATCGTGAAATTCATGCTCTTGAATTTGATTTACAAAAGCAAACAAACGCTAACCGTGACTTAGAATTAAAAGTTGCGGAGCTAAACAACTATGAGCATTTATTAAAAAAGGCAAACGAATTAGGGCTTTCTTTAAACACAAATAATGTGAGAAATGTACGGGACTGATTTAGATGAAAGTATTTATACACAAAAAAAGAATACATTACGGAGCAGCAATTCTTTCAGGATTATTCACGTTGCTCTTTTTTGTTTTTATCGGCAGATTTTTTGTTTTACAAGTAACTGGAGAAGTGAGAGGGGAAAACTTATCTGATTATGCAGAAGGTAAGTACAATGTTACATATAATATTAATGCAGAACGTGGATCAATCTTAGATCGTAACGGTAATCCAATTGCCGAAGATATGCGATCATTTAAAATGGTAGCTGTCCTAGATGAATCGTTATCCAAAAATCAAAAAAAGTTAAGACATGTTGCTGACCCAATTACAACTGCCCAAAAGTTAGCGCCATTATTAAATGTAGAAGAGTCTGAACTTATTGAAAGACTATCTAGAGAAGGTGCCAAACAAGTAGAATTTGGTGCATACGGTCGGGATATCCCTATCTTAGTAAAAGAAGAAATTGAGGAATTAGATCTTCCTGGCATCAGTTTTATAGAAGGATCTAAACGATTTTATGCAAACGGGATATTTGCCAGCCATGTTATCGGCTTTGCTAGAGAAAGTGATTCCGGAGAAGTTTCGGGAGTATTAGGGATTGAGAAAATGTTAGAAGACCATTTAAAGGAAGAGAATGGGAAGTTAACGCAAAAAAGAGATATGTCTAGGTTAAGACTACCTTTCGTAAAAGACTCAGATACTGCATTTACTCCTAAAAAAGATGGTCAGGATGTATATTTAACGATAGATAAAACCATTCAAACATTCTTAGAAGAAGCGATGAGTAAAGTTCAAGATGCATATACGCCGGAAAGGATAATCGGTATCGTCGCAGAACCGAAAACTGGAAAAATATTAGCGATGAGTACAAGGCCAACCTTTGATTTGAATACAAGGGAAGGGCTTAATACGAATTGGAATAACGATGCAATATCTTATCGATTTGAACCAGGTTCTACCATGAAAGTGTTTTCGCTTGCAGCAGCTATTGAAGAAGGTGTTTACAATGGATCTGAACTTTTTAAATCAGGTTCATTCCCTATACCGTCTGCACCACCTATTTATGATCATAATCGTGCTGGTTGGGGGGAAATTACGTTTGATGAAGGTGTACAAAGATCATCTAACGTTGCCTTTGCACTTTTAACAGATAAAATGGGTACAGATACACTAATGAGTTATTTGTCATCATTTGGTTTAGATGCACCAACTGGGATTGACTTACCTGATGAAACTTCGAGTATATTAAATTTTCAATGGTATCGTGATAGAATATCAACTGCATTTGGACAAGGTTCAGCCTTTACACCCATACAATTAGTGCAAGCAGCAACTGCGATTGCAAATGATGGGAAAATGATGCAACCTTATATTATTGATAGAATTGTAGATGTCAATAACGGGGAGGTTGTATTAGATAATGTACCAAAAGTGAAAGGGGAACCTATTTCTGAACAGACTGCTAAAAAGGTTAGGGGAATTTTAGAAACGGTTGTTACATCAGATGTCGGAACAGGACGACCTTATCGTTTAGAAGGCTATAATATTGCGATGAAAACGGGTACTGCTCAAATTTCTTCCTCTACAGGTGGTTGGTTAACAGGTCATGGTGAACATATCTATTCAGCTTTAGGGATGGCACCAACAGAAAATCCTGAAATTATTGTTTATGTAGCTGTAGAACGTCCAACAATTGCAGAATATGAAAGTGGAGCTGTTCCAGTATCATCTATATTTAATGCTGTTATGTTGCGTAGTTTGCAATATTTAAGTATTAAAAGAACGGATGAAACCCCATCCGAAACTAGTATTAAAAACAATATCGGTTTTGAAACGGACGACTATATTGGCAAAAATATATCAGAAATCGAGAACAATGAAAATGGTAAACAGACGGAAATAGTTGTAATTGGAAATGGAAATCAAGTTATGAAGCAAGTACCATATCCAGGGAAACAAATTATTCAAGGTGAAAAAGTATTCTTATTAACAGAAGAAGATACAACGATGCTTGATATGACTGGATGGTCGTTGAGAGATGTTTTAAAATATGCAAGTTTAATTGGAGTTTCTCCTAGGGTTATTGGTAATGGATATGTTACTAGTCAAAGTGTAGAACCAGGAAAGAAATTCAAAAGTGGTACGCAGCTTGTGATTGAATTTTCATCTAACAGACCAATCCCACCATTAAATGAAGAAGAAAATAGCGGAGTGAACTAAAGAAAAGGCTGGAACAAAACTATATAGAACGAAGAAAAATCCGAACATTATCCCTAATTTATTAGGATAAGTCGGATTTTTTTTATACCTTTCTAGCAGATGGTTGGAGTGCAAATCGAAGACTCCTCGAAAATGCTACCGCATTTCCTTACGAAGGATGTATCGCTCCGTAGTCTTCCTTGTCCTGCGGGAAAGCGTTTTAAGTGAGACCCCACAGGCGCTTGCGCCAAGGAGTAGGTTTTTTCACGACAGTGAAAAAAACCTTCCTTTTTACCGCCCGCAGAAAGCGAAGGTTTGCACTCCTATCATTTGCGATATAAAAGTATGACACTAATTGTTCATCTTTGGCAATAAATATTTAGTTATGTCCCAGCCTCTTCTTTTTTTTGTTAGTTACTTCCTAACCCCCAATACGTTTTGGACAGGTTCTATTAAGAAGTGTACGAGCATATACTTTGAACGACCTATGTCGCATGAAACGATAGCAATATCGAAAACTATTAACATTTATCGTGTGCTTAAGTAATGGCTGTGTTAAAACGTAGTGTGGATTTTTATATACTAACTAGTTGTTGATTTGCGCGGAAATCAACAGCATATTTTAACAAAGCCTAAAGGATAAAGGGGGCAATGTTTAATGCGAGTTTCGCACGTAACAGTACGGAGAAGGTTAACGGTTGTTTTATTAGTCGGTATTTTATTGTTTAGTATTATCGACCTAAGATTAGGCTATGTTCAATTTGCACTTGGAGATGTATTGACAGATAGAGCAAAAGACTCTTGGAGTAGAAACATAACATTTGAACCAGGCAGAGGAGAAATCCTTGATCGAAATGGAGTACCGCTTGCAACGAACATGAGTGCTCCAACTGTCATGGTTGTACCAAGACAAATTGTAGATCCTAACGTAGTCTCTGAAGAGCTAGCAAAAGTTTTAAACGCTTCCAAACAAAACATTTATACACAAATAACACAAAATACATCGATGGTAAGGCTAAAAGAAGGTAGGAAGATTACTCATGACAAAGCAAAAGACATTCGTGGTCTTGATTTAAAAGGAGTCTATATTGCGGAAGATTCAAAGAGACATTATCCATTTGGTAGTTATTTATCACACGTATTAGGATTTGCGGGTATTGATAATCAAGGATTAATGGGTCTTGAATTATATTATGATAAAGAATTAAAAGGACAAAAAGGTTATGTGCAATTCTACTCTGACGCAAAAGGTAGAAGGATGCCTGATATTGCGGATGACTATGTTCCACCAGTAGATGGCCATGATTTAGTGTTAACAATTGATTCAAAAGTGCAAACTATTATGGAAAATTACTTAGATTTGGCTTATGAAACATATAATCCAGATGGAATTATTGCCATTGCAATGAATCCTAAAAATGGAGAAATTTTAGCTATGTCTAGTAGACCTGATTTTGATCCAGCTAATTTTCAAAATGTAGCACCAGAAATATATAATCGTAACTTGCCAGTATGGAGTACGTATGAACCAGGCTCTACGTTTAAGATTATTACGCTAGCCGCAGCGCTAGAAGAAAATAAAGTAAACTTAATGAAAGATACGTTTAATGATGATGGTGCGGCAGAAGTAGCTGGGGCAAGACTTAGATGTTGGAAAAAAGGTGGACATGGACACCAAACCTTTTTAGAAGTAGTACAAAACTCTTGTAACCCAGGATTCGTAGAACTAGGACAAAGATTAGGGACAGATAAATTATTTGAGTATATTAAAAGTTTTGGTTTTGGCGAGAAAACTGGAATAGATCTACAAGGTGAAGGGAAAGGGATACTATTTAAACCAGAAAGAGTTGGACCTGTAGAACTTGCTACAACAGCATTTGGTCAAGGTGTTTCCGTAACACCTATACAGCAAGTAGCAGCCGTGGCTGCCGCTGTTAATGGCGGGATATTATATCAACCATTCATCGCAAAAGAATTTGTAGATCCATTAACAGGTAAAGTAGTTTCTCGAACAAATCCGGTACAAAAGAGAAGAGTTATCTCAGAGGAAACATCTAAACAAGTACGATATGCTCTTGAAAGTGTCGTTGCACAAGGCACTGGTAAAAATGCTTTTGTAGATGGTTACCGTGTTGGTGGAAAGACTGGTACCGCTCAGAAAGCGAAAGATGGTCGTTATTTAGAAAATAACCATATCGTATCATTTATCGGATTTGCACCAGCAGATGACCCTCAAATCGTTGTTTATTTAGCTGTAGATAACCCAAAAGGAACAGTTCAATTCGGTGGTGTAGTTGCTGCGCCTATCGTAGGGAATATAATGGACGATAGTTTACGAGCGATGGGTGTGGAGAAAAGAAAAGGACAAATTGAGAAAGAATTGGCTTGGCCGGATGTTCCTTTAGTAGAAGTACCTAACTTGTTAGGGATGACGAAGAGAGAACTACAACAACAACTCGTCTTGTTACAACTTGATATTAGTGGAGATGGAGATACGGTTGTGCAACAATCTCCTGCTCCGGGGGAAAAAGTAAAAGAGGGATCTAAAATAAGGGTTTATATGTCAGGTAAAAAAGATGATAAAAAGAATTAGTAAAATATATATGAACCGATAGAAAAGCAAAGCTTTTTTCGAAATAATATAATTCAGTGATGAGATGGCTTCAGGTTTTCCTGAAGCCTATCTATTTCTTTTTCTAAATTTGAGGATTATTCCTAACCTAAATAGGGAAATTAAGATAAAAAGAAAAATAATTTTTAGAGTAAATTAGAAGTAATTTTGGTATTATTAGAGAAGGTGTGAAGAGATAGATAGTGTGTTATACATATGGCATAATATGTTTTTCAGCGAGGAAGGAGAAGTAAGATGAACTTACATGAATTAACTAAACATATACATAATGTTAGTATCTCAAACATAAACGATAATCCTAGTATTACATCAATAGAAATGGATTCTAGAAAAGTCAGCCAAGGATGCTTATTTATATGTATTAAAGGTTATACGGTGGATGGACATGATTTTGTAATTCAAGCGATTAAAAACGGTGCAGTGGCTATTCTCTCAGAGAAGGAACTAGATGTAGAAGTACCAGTTGTACTGGTTAAAGACACAAAAAGGGCAATGGCGATTTTAGCAGATGTATTCTATCAGCAGCCTTCTCAACAACTTCATTTAATTGGTGTTACAGGTACTAATGGAAAAACGACTACAACACATCTTATTGAGTCAGTATTCTATAAACACGAAGTTAATACAGGGATGATTGGAACAATAAATATGAAAATTAACGGTAAAACATATCCAACTTCCAATACAACTCCTGAAATTATTGTATTGCAACAAATGTTTAAAAAGATGTTAGAAGAAAATGTAAAAGCAGTTGTGATGGAAGTATCTTCACACGCTCTAGACTTAGGTAGAGTAAGAGGGTGTGATTTTGATGTGGCGGTTTTCACTAACTTGACACAAGACCATTTAGATTATCACAGTTCCATGGAAGAATATAAATTTGTCAAAGGAACGTTATTTTCTAGTCTTGGCAACTCATACAATTTATCAAAACCTAAATTTGCAGTCTTAAACGAAGATGACAATGCGAGTTCCCTTTATAAGAAATTAACAGCAGGGCAAGTTGTCACATACGGAATAGATAAGGAAAGTGACTATCAAGCGAAAAATATACAAATGTCCCCAAAGGGTACTACATTTGAACTACACTATAACGGTAATAAGGAAATTGTTCGAATTAAGTTAGTTGGTAAATTTAGTGTTTACAATGTATTGGCATGCATCGCAGCTTGTCATGTTTCTAATATTCCAATGGATACTATTTTAGAAGCAATGGGAGAAATTGCTGGTGTATCTGGTAGGTATGAATTAGTGAATGAAGGACAAGATTTTTCCGTTATTGTTGATTATGCACATACTCCTGATAGTTTAGAAAATGTACTAACTACTTCTAAGCAACTAGTGGAAGGTAAGTTGTTTTGTTTAATTGGTTGTGGGGGAGACAGGGACCGTACGAAAAGACCTTTGATGGCACAAGCGGCGGTAAAATATTCAGACATACCTATTTTTACATCTGACAACCCACGCACGGAAGATCCAGAACAAATTTTTTCTGATATGGAAAAGGGAGTAGAAGGGGAACAGTATTCCGTTATAAAAGAGAGGAAAGAAGCAATTGAATATGCAGTAAGTAAAGCAAAGACTGGTGACGTAATTATTATTGCGGGAAAAGGTCACGAAACATATCAACAAATAGGTAAAGAAACTTTACCATTCGATGATCGAGAAGTAGCTAGAAATGCGATAAAAATGTTGCTTAATAAGTAATTTCAAGCAACTCTAACAGATTTATTCTAACTGTAACTTCTTTTTCGATTAGTATTGAAATAATTTTAAAAGTATAAGTTAATTTTATGTATTTATATTTATCTAAGATCGTCTAATATGACGTACTTTACTAGCTTATAGGGAGGAGGGAATAACGATGCTAGAGCAAGTTATATTATTCACCATCGTTATGTCTTTTTTAATTACAGTATTATTATCACCATTATTCATTCCCTTCCTGCGAAGATTGAAATTCGGTCAAAGCATTCGAGAGGAAGGCCCTAAGTCACACCAAAAGAAAACCGGTACACCAACAATGGGAGGAATTATGATTCTTCTTTCCGTTGCTATTACAACACTTGTGATGACGGGTAAATTTACAGAACCTTCCGTTGAAACATATTTATTATTATTTGTATTAATTGGATATGGATTATTAGGTTTCCTAGATGATTTTATAAAAGTAGTATTAAAACGAAATCTTGGGTTAACTTCAAAACAAAAATTAGTAGGTCAAATATTGATCGCAGTAATATTTTATTTTGTGTTTAAACAATCTGATTTTTCGACAGTTGTTTCTATTCCAGGAACAGACTTTAGTTTTGATTTTGGATTTTTCTACATATTCCTTATTATTTTTTGGTTGGTAGGATTTTCAAATGCAGTTAACTTAACAGATGGTTTAGATGGATTGGTTTCTGGAACAGGTGCGATTGCTTTTGGAGCTTTTGCAGTTATTGCATGGAGTCAATCTCAATATGAAGTTTCATTGTTTTCTGTTGCAGTTGCAGGTGCATTATTGGGCTTCTTAGTTTTTAATGCTCATCCTGCAAAAGTGTTTATGGGCGATACTGGGTCACTTGCTCTTGGTGGTGCCATTGCAACAGTCGCGATTTTATTAAAGTTAGAAATATTATTGATTATAATTGGTGGTGTTTTTGTTATCGAAACACTCTCAGTTATAATTCAAGTTATATCATTTAAAAGTACTGGAAGAAGAGTATTCAAGATGAGTCCATTGCATCACCATTATGAATTAGTCGGTTGGTCTGAATGGAGAGTTGTTGTAACATTCTGGTCAGTAGGTTTATTGTTTGCTATTCTAGGAATTTATTTAGAGGTGTGGATGTAAGTTGAAATCTATAAAAAAATATGAAAATAAAAATATTCTAGTTCTAGGTTTAGCTAAAAGTGGTACTTCAACGGCAAAACTTTTACATGAATTAAAAGCGAAAGTAATTGTAAATGATATGAAGCCTTTTGAAGAAAATGAATATGCTCAACAGTTAAGCGAGTTAGGAATGAAGGTTGTTTGTGGTGAACATCCGCTTAGTCTTTTTGACAACAACATTGATTATGTGTTTAAAAACCCTGGTATTCCATATTCCAATCTAATCGTAGAGGAAGCAAAGAAGCGTGGCATTCCTGTATTAACAGAAGTGGAGTTAGCTTATGAAATCTCTGAAGCTCCGTTTATAGGAATTACAGGATCGAATGGAAAAACTACAACAACAACATTGATTTTTAACATGCTACAAAATGATGATAAAAAGCCTTTAATTGCAGGGAATATCGGTGAAGTTGCGGTAGAAGTAGCTCAACGGGCAGTGAAAGATAATGTGATGGTAACAGAACTATCTTCCTTTCAATTAATGGGGATTAACACATTTAAACCGAAAGTATCAGTCCTATTAAATATTTTTGAAGCACACTTAGATTACCATGGTACAAAAGAAGAATATGTAAATGCAAAAGCTATGTTGTTGAAAAATCAAACGACTAGTGAATATTGCGTCTATAATGCAGATGATCCTATTGTAATCTCGATGATAGAAGATTCAAATGCTACAAAAGTTCCTTTTTCAACGAAGCGAAAAGTTGAAGATGGAACATATATTGAAGACAGTGCAGTATGGTTCAAAGGTGAAAAAATTATCGATATAAATGATATAGTTTTACCAGGTAAACATAACTTAGAAAATATTTTGGCATCCATTGCTGCGTGCAAACTGTTTCATGTTGAAAACAAAGCAATCGTAAATATACTTACAACATTTACAGGAGTTAAGCATAGATTACAATTTGTAGATACGATCAACGGAAGAAGATTTTATAATGATTCGAAAGCTACCAATATATTATCTACAGAAGCAGCGATTAATGCATTTGATCAAAATGTTATACTTTTGGCAGGTGGTCTTGACCGCGGAAATGAATTTCATGAACTTATTCCTTCACTAGGAAGAGTAAAAGCCATGGTAGTTTTTGGTCAGACGGCAGGTAAGTTAGAACAAACGGCGAAAGAAGCAGGAATAAATAGCGTGATACGTGTCGATAATGTTGAAAAAGCCGTTACGGCTGCTTATGAAATGTCGGAAAGTGGTGATGTCATCTTGCTTTCACCAGCATGTGCTAGTTGGGATCAATATAAAACATTTGAACAACGTGGAGACATTTTTATAAACGCCGTGCATATGCTTAAATAAGGGCTTGGCCACGGATAAGGAGGCTATGTTCAACCAGTTTTGTCTAATTGTAGTCAAACAGTAGAACATAGTCTCTTTTTTCCTGAAGAGATTACTTCTCAAATGTAAACCTTGCCTTAATTTTAGTGCAGAGGTGTTTCGAATTGTCAACAAAGCGCTCTACTCCCGATATTATATTAATATTCACAACATTGACTCTATTAGCAGTAGGACTAATAATGGTATATAGTGCTAGTGCAGTCTGGGCGGACTATAAGTTTAATGATACGTTTTTCTTTGCCAAAAGGCAGTTGCTCTTTGCTGTCATTGGAGTAATTGCGATGTTTTTTATTATGAATGTTGATTATTGGACATGGCGTACTTGGGCAAAGGTAATCATTATCGTTTGTTTTGTACTATTAGTATTGGTGCTTATACCTGGAATTGGTATATGGAGAAATGGTTCTCGTAGTTGGATAGGTGTAGGTGCTTTTTCTATTCAGCCTTCTGAATTTATGAAAATAGCAATGATCTTTTTCTTAGCTAAATACTTGAGTGAAAATCAGAAAAAAATTACTTCGTTTAAAAAGGGATTACTTCCTAGCTTATCGTTAGTTTTTTTAGCTTTTGGAATGATTATGTTACAACCTGATTTAGGAACAGGTACGGTTATGGTAGGAACTTGTATTGTTATGATTTTTGTTGCTGGAGCGAGGATTAGTCATTTTGTTGGTTTAGGATTACTTGGCTTAGGTGGTTTTGTTGCGCTAGTTTTATCTGCTCCATATCGAATCAAGAGAATCACTTCCTTTTTAGACCCATGGGAAGACCCACTTGGAAGTGGATTTCAAATTATACAGTCTCTATATGCAATTGGGCCAGGAGGATTATTTGGATTAGGGCTAGGGCAAAGCAGACAGAAATTCTTTTACTTGCCAGAACCTCAAACAGATTTTATTTTCGCTATCCTTTCAGAAGAACTTGGTTTTATAGGAGGTTCGTTCGTAGTATTACTCTTTGCACTTTTACTTTGGAGAGGAGTTCGAATTGCTCTAGGAGCTCCAGATTTATATGGTAGCTTTTTGGCAATTGGAATAATATCTATGATAGCGATTCAAGTTTTTATTAATATCGGAGTTGTTACAGGATTAATGCCTGTTACAGGAATAACGTTACCGTTTTTAAGTTACGGTGGTTCATCGTTGACACTAATGTTGGTGGCAGTAGGTGTATTATTAAATGTGAGTAGGTATTCAAGATATTGATTTAATAACAATACCAGCAACTTAACAATGAAGAGTGTTCTTCACTGTTAAGTGTTGCTGGTATTTTTTGTGGGATATTATTTTTTTAAGATAACAAATACATGTACATCTTATTACAATTTCAGTGTGGATATTGCGTAATTATTAAGTTACATATACTATAAGTAAAGGAGTAGTTTACCAATAAATATAGAAGCAACTTTTTAAACAAATGTGTTTCAAAAATAATGAAATAGGGTACTATTTTTAAGATTATAATTACATAATTGAATAGGCGAATCACCATATAAACATTGTTTCGCATATAATATTAATAAAAAACAATATCGTGTAAATATTTTTTTGTTTTGGGAGGTAAATATGGATAAAATCGCAAAGGAATTATTAGACAGTGAAGTAGGGAAAGTACTTCAAAACGAACCGCTAGCTAATCATACAACGATGAAAATTGGTGGTCCAGCAGACTTATTAGTAGAACCGACAAGTATGGATAAGTTACAAGAACTAATGAACATAATAAACAAATATAATTTAAAATGGACGGTTATTGGTAGGGGTTCTAACTTATTAGTTTCTGATAAAGGAATAGAAGGAATAGTTATTAAGTTAGGAGCAGGACTAGACCATATGGAACTTGATGGTGAAAAGTTAACAGTAGGAGGAGGCTTTTCATTAATTAAGTTAGTAACGTTAATTAGTAAACAAGGTCTTTCCGGTTTAGAATTTGCAGGAGGAATCCCTGGATCTGTCGGTGGTGCAGTTTTTATGAATGCCGGTGCACATGGATCAGACATTTCAAATGTGTTAATAAAGGCGAGAGTCTTATTCGAAGATGGGAAAATGGAATGGTTATCAAAAGATGACTTCCAATTTTCTTACAGAACTTCTATTTTACAAAAAGAAAGACCAGGAATTGTTTTGGAAGCGATTTTTCAATTATCACAAGGTGAGAGAGAAAAAGTAGTCGCTCAACTTCAAAAAAATAAAGATTATCGTAGAGACACACAACCGTGGAGTCACCCTTGTGCAGGGAGTATATTTAGAAATCCACTACCTAACTATGCAGGTCAATTAATAGAAGAATCAGGTTTGAAAGGTTTCTCTGTAGGTGGAGCGAAAATTTCAGAAATGCATGGAAACTTTATCGTGAATGCTAATAATGCAAAAGCACAAGATGTATTAGATTTAATACAACATGTTAAAGATACAATTAAAGAAAAATATGATATCACGATGGAAACGGAAGTAGAAATAATAGGAAGAAAATAGGTTATAAAATCACATTTTTCACTACTTATATGTTATAATTAACTGAATTTATTTGTTGAAAACGGCATAAATTTTTTATGTGCCGTTTCTTCCATTTATAACATTAAAGGGTGAATAGTAATAAATGACGAAAAATAAAGTGGTTACATTAGAAGACAGAATTCCGAAGTTAAAAGAACAAAGAAAACAAAAAGCTAACCGCCGACTTATTATTTATTTATCTTTTTTCTTTATCCTTATTATTTTTATTATTTATTTTCAGTCTCCATTGAGTAAAGTATCTGCTATTCAGGTTATTGGAAATGAACGTGTGTCGGAAGAAGAAGTAATAGAGCTTAGTACGATTGATAATAGTACAAGCTATTGGAGAGTTAATGAAAAGGAAGTTAGTGTTGCGATAAAGAGTCACCCTGAGATTAAAGGTGTGATATTAAAGAAGAAATTACCTAACACCGTGGAGATTATTGTTGAGGAACATTTAAGAATCGCTTACATATTTGATGATGGAGATTATCGACCAGTACTCGATAATGGAAAAATATTAATCCCGCAACCTGATAGTACCATACCGCATGATGCACCTATTATGTTTTATTGGAAAAAACATGAATTATTAGTTTCTTTTATAGATGAATTATTAAAGTTACCTGAATCCGTTATTTACGCAATTTCGGAAATTCATCATACGCCTGTAGAAAACAACAACCATTTGCTTACGTTGTACATGAATGATGGATTTGAAGTAAGAGCGAACATACGTGATTTCTCAAATAAATTAAAATCTTACCCGTCGATAGTATCACAGCTTGATCCATCGCAAAAAGGTGTCATAAATTTGGAGGTTGGAGCATTTTTTAAGCCTTATGAAACAATTGGATCTGAAGATGAAGAAGATGGAGTTGAACTAGACGATGAAAGTGAAGGGTAAACATGTTGTACTATCTTTTGTCTGTTTAGTGCTCGGTTTTATGGTCTCATTTTCTTACCAGCTAACAAAAGCTGAAGAAAAAAACATATCCGATAGACAATGGCAAAGAGATAATAATATTAGAAATACATTATTACAAACAGAGGAAAGAAATAGGCAACTTCAGCAAGAACTGTTTGAAAAACAAGACAAGCTTAGACGTTTTGAAGAAGAAATTGCCACAGGGGAACAAGTGCTATTCAACTTAGTTGAGGATGTTGAAAAATTAAGGATGTTTACAGGCAAAGTGAAAGTAAAAGGGCCAGGAGTAGAAGTTGCTCTTGCTGATGCGTCCTATGTTCCGTCTGAAGAAAATATTAATAATTATATTGTTCATGAAAGTCATGTTTTTAGAGTGTTAAACGAACTGCTAATTTCTGGAGCGGATGCAGTAAGTATAAATGGACAAAGAGTAACGAAAAACTCGTATATTGTATGTAACGGTCCGGTGATAACGATTGATGGAAATCAATATCCTGCTCCTTTTGTTATTAGTGCAATTGGAGACCCAGATGTTCTTATACCAGCTTTAAATATAGTTGGAGGAGTAAAAGACCAACTTTTATATGATAATATTAACGTCAAAATCTCGAAAAAAGATGAAATTGTTTTAGATCCAGTTATGCGAAAAGGGTAAGGTGTATTTTATTGGCAAGTCAAAAATTTAGCTTTTCCATTATAACGATTATTATTGGTTTTATGATAGCTGTACAATTTCAATCTGTAAAAGAGCCAGTCGTAAGAGATACTCGTGATACTTGGCAATTACGGAGTGACTTGAAAAAGGAACAAGAAATTCAATCGCAAATTATTACAGAGATTAGAAAATATGAAGAACAAATTCGTTTATATGAAGAAGAGAAAAGTCAGAGTAAAGAGACAATCTTACGAAAAACGCTAGAAGAGTTAAAAAAAGAAGCTGGATTAACCATTCTAGGGGGTCCAGGAATTAAAATGACGATAAATCTACTTTTTGATGATGAAACATATGGGTTTATTGATGATAATGTTTCTGCTGAGCTTTTAAGAAGGTTTATTAACGAATTAAACTCATACGATGTGGAAGAAATTTCGATTGCTGGCCAAAGAATTGTTAATTCGACTGTACTTAGAGAAGTGAATGGTCGGACTAAAATTAATAATACATGGTTACCAAGTCCTCCATTCGATATTGTAGTTGTAACGGAAGACCCGTCAAGGTTATACAATAGGTTACAAGTTTCAAGAGCAATGGACGAATTTGCTATCGAGAATTTTCTCTTAGAAATATCCACCCCAATTAATTACGTTTCAGTTCCGGCTTATGAAGAGCAAATAAGATTGAAAAACTTAGAAACAGTAAAATTAGAAACGGAGGGGAATTAGTATGTGGCTCCCACTCCTAGCGTTAGTTGTTGGTGTTGTTTTAGGACTTTCCTCTGAGATAAAAATACCAGATGAATATTCTAATTATTTATCTATTGCAGTGCTTGCTGCTCTGGACACTTTGTTTGGTGGTATTAGAGCTCATCTGCAAAATAACTATGATGAAAAAGTATTTGTATCAGGTTTTTTCTTTAATATTATTTTAGCAGCAAGTTTAGCTTTTCTTGGTGTACATCTTGGTGTAGACTTATATTTAGCAGCAGTTTTTGCATTTGGAGTAAGGTTGTTCCAAAATATCGCTGTTATTAGGCGTATAATTATATCTAAATGGAATTTATCAAAAGAAAATTGAGAATTAAGTAAAATTTATAAAGGGAATTATTAATAGGTGTTGAATACATTCTAGTATAATATTTTTTTAGTTTGAGTTGTTGTTCCATAGAATTTTTTTTAGTCGTTTGAAGGAGGTGCCACAGAATGAACAGCAATGCTATTTACGTAAGTTTGGACATCGGTACATCTAGTGTGAAAGTGATCATTTCAGAAATGTTAAATGACTCACTAAACATAATTGGAGTCGGTAATGTTAAATCAACTGGTATTAGAAAAGGTTCTATAGTAGATATAGATGAGACAGTTCATTCCATTAAAAAAGCTGTAGAACAGGCAGAAAGAATGATAGGTATGCCTGTAAAAAGAGTGGTTGTCGGAGTAACTGGTAATCATGTTCAGCTACAACGTTGTCACGGTGTTGTAGCAGTATCAAGTGAAAATCGAGAAATTAGTAATGAAGATGTTTCACGAGTTATTGAAGCCGCACAAGTTTTTTCTGTACCACCTGAAAGAGAAATTATTGATTGTATACCAAAACAATTTATAGTGGATGATTTAGATGAAATTAATGACCCAAGAGGAATGATTGGTGTTCGACTTGAAATGGAAGGAACACTTATCACAGGCTCCAAAACAGTGTTACATAATTTATTAAGATGTGTGGAGAGAGCCGGGCTTGAAATAACGGACATATGTTTACAACCTTTAGCCCTTGGTACCATTGCTTTATCGAAGGATGAAAAAAACTTAGGTGTTTCGATAATCGATATAGGTGGAGGCTCGACTACTTTAGCTGTGTTTGAAAATGGAAACCTGACTTCTACAACAGTTATTCCAATTGGTGGAGATCACATCACTAAAGACTTATCTATTGGCCTCCGCACTTCTACGGAAGATGCTGAAAAGATAAAGTTAAAACATGGGCATGCCTATTATGACCTTGCATCTGAAGAAGAAGTTTTTAGCGTCCCTATTATCGGAAGCGATCAACATCAACAGTTTAACCAACTAGAAATCTCTGATATTATAGAAGCTAGAATGGAAGAGATTTTTGATATTGTACAAGAAGAGTTGAGAAGATTAGGAGTTAGAGAGTTGCCAGGTGGATTCGTTCTAACTGGTGGTGTTGCTACAATGCCAGGAGTTTTAGAACTAGCTCAAGTTATCTTGAAGAACAATGTGAGAAAAGCTGTCCCTGATTATATTGGGGTCCGTGAACCACAATATACAACGGCTGTTGGCTTAATTCAGTTTGCATATAAAAATGCAAAATTGCAGGGCAGAAAAATTGAAGCAATCCCTCCTACTGAACAAGTGGAAGCGAGAGCACCTCAAAAAAAGAAACAAAGCCAAATGCAACAACAAACAAAAGGTGAACAACAAAAAGCAGGTTCAAAAGTAAAGAAATTCTTTGGCCTCTTCTTTGAATAAACAAAAAACTTGCCACAACTTTTGGAAAATTAGGAGGATCAATCATGTTGGAGTTTGATACAAGTATCGATCAATTAGCTACCATAAAAGTAATCGGTGTAGGTGGAGGCGGAAATAACGCTGTAAACCGAATGATAGAGCATGGTGTACAAGGTGTAGAATTTATTGCTGTTAATACGGACGCACAAGCGCTTAACTTATCAAAAGCAGAAGTGAAAATGCAAATCGGTGGAAAATTGACAAGAGGATTAGGTGCAGGTGCTAACCCTGAAGTAGGTAAAAAAGCAGCAGAAGAAAGTAAAGAGCAATTAGAAGAAGTGTTAAAAGGGGCAGATATGGTTTTCGTCACTGCTGGAATGGGTGGAGGTACTGGTACTGGTGCCGCTCCGGTTATTGCACAAATTGCTCGTGACTTAGGTGCTTTAACAGTTGGTGTTGTTACGCGACCATTTTCATTTGAAGGAAAAAAGCGTTCTGGACAAGCAGCTGGTGGAATTCAAGCGATGAAAGAAGGCGTGGATACGCTAATTGTTATTCCTAATGACAGACTTCTAGAAATCGTAGATAAAAACACACCAATGCTAGAAGCATTCCGTGAAGCGGATAACGTTTTAAGACAAGGTGTACAAGGTATATCTGACTTAATTGCAACACCTGGATTAATCAACCTAGATTTTGCAGATGTTAAAACAATTATGTCGAATAAAGGTTCTGCATTAATGGGAATCGGTGTTGCTACTGGTGAAAATAGAGCAGCTGAAGCAGCTAAGAAGGCAGTTTCATCCCCACTACTTGAAACCTCTATTGATGGAGCTCAAGGTGTTCTTATGAACATTACAGGGGGAACAAACTTAAGTCTTTACGAAGTTCAAGAAGCTGCAGATATCGTTGCGTCAGCATCCGACCAAGAAGTAAATATGATTTTTGGTTCTGTTATTAATGATAACTTAAAAGAAGAAATCGTTGTAACAGTTATTGCAACTGGATTTAGTGAAAAAGAATTAAATAATGCAAAGCATGTTGCTCGACCAGTATTTGGGGCCCAGAAGCAACCTGTTCAAAAACGTGAAGTTCCAAGAGAAGAGCCTGTTCAAGAAACACGTCCTCCTCAACAAAGTCAAACTCAATACCAAACAGAAGATACACTTGATATCCCTGCATTCTTACGTAATAGAAACCGCAGAAGGTAATAAAATATAGATATGTTAAAGCTTAGTGTTGATAATTAAATACTAATACCTGTTGATTTTTGTGCAAGGCTGAGACTCTTCGAAAATGCATCCGCATTTTCTTACGAAGGATGTACCGCTCCGGAGCCTTCCTTGTCCTGCGGGAAAAGCGGGGAGCGGGAGACTCCACAGGCGCTTGCGCTGAGGAGTAGGTTTTTTCACGACAGTGAAAATAACCTTCCTTTTTACCGCCCGCTGAAAGCGAAGCCTTGCACGGAAATCAACAGCGAACTTTAACACAGCCAAAATTATTAAAAGCCAAAAAGGATGATTCAACTACTTAGTTGAATCATCCTTTTTTTATGTATAAAAAAGAATAGAATTAGTATTTTGCCTAAGGTTGACAAAATCCGTATAAAATCTCCAAAAAATGTTTTCTACTAACGTCAGAAACTGACAGACTTCCTAATAAGATGTACTATATACTAGTTTCAAATAGAAAAAATAAGACTATTCAAAATTAACTATACTATGTAAATGAGGGAATTTGTTGACATTATACTTAGATGTTATTTGGATACTGAACTTAGTATTTGATTTTTTACTATTAACGATTACTGGACTTGTATTAAAAAGAAAAAGTGCGACTTGGAGAAGGTGGACGGGTGCATTCATCGGATCATTAATTGTCGTTTTAATGTTTACTCCGTTAGAAAAGTTTGTAACTCATACGATAGTAAAATTATTATTTTCTGTTGCGATGGTTTATGTTAGTTTCGGATTTTTCCGTCTTCGTACTTTCATAGAAAACATTCTCGTTTTTTATATGATTACTTTCGGAGTAGGTGGCGGAATAATTGCAATGCATTTTTTCTTGCAAGTAGATAATTCCTTCATCAGAGAATCATTATTTCAAGCAACTTCAGGATTTGGTGACCCGATATCATGGATTTTTGTTATCATTGGCTTTCCATGTATTCTTTATTTATCTAAAAAGCAGTTTGCTAGTCTGCAAGATAGAAAATTTAAATATGAACAATTAGCAGACATTACAATTCATATAGGTGATGTTGAAATTACAACGAGAGGGTTAATAGATAGTGGAAATCAATTGCAAGACCCTATTACGAAAACACCAGTTATGATTTTGCAAACTAGTGCTTTTGTCCAAAAAATACCTGAGGAAGTTTTACTTGCACAAAAACAAATACAGAGTACACAAGGATGGCCAACTTTTTCAGATGAAAATACTTGGGCTCAAAGGATAAGAATAGTACCTTATCGAGCAGTAGGTAAAGAAACTACATTAATGCTAGCGATAAAAGCAGATAAAGCAATTATTGTTCATGGTAATGACCATTTTGAGTGTAACAAGTTTTTGATTGGTTTAACTGATACGGAGTTATCATCGGAAGGAGAGTACTACAGTATTATCCATCCGAAAATGATTACTGATGGCCAAGTGAAGTCGGCTTCTTGAAGTAACTACAATTTATATATATTCTATTATGATTTATTACAGAATAAAAAGGAGGAAAAGTGACTTGAAAAATCTTAAAATTAAATTTACATATTTGTGGTACAAATTATTAATAAAACTAAAGCTAAAAACAGACGAAGTTTTTTATATAGGAGGTAGTGAAGCTTTACCTCCACCATTATCAAAAGAAGAAGAAGCGCACTTACTTGTAAAACTTCCAAATGGTGATCAAGCTGCGAGATCTATCTTAATAGAACGCAACTTACGTCTTGTAGTATATATCGCAAGAAAATTTGAAAATACAGGAATTAATATAGAAGATTTAATCAGTATCGGAACAATTGGTCTTATTAAAGCAGTAAATACGTTTAACCCTGAAAAGAAAATTAAACTAGCAACATATGCCTCAAGATGTATTGAAAATGAAATTCTAATGTATTTAAGAAGAAATAATAAAATCCGTTCAGAAGTTTCGTTTGATGAACCGCTTAATATCGATTGGGATGGAAATGAATTATTGTTATCCGATGTTTTAGGTACAGAGGAAGATATAATTACAAAAGATTTAGAAGCAAACGTTGATCGTAAACTATTACTTAAAGCTCTAGACCAATTAAACGACCGTGAAAAACAAATCATGGAATTACGTTTTGGCTTAATTGGAGGAGAAGAAAAAACGCAAAAAGATGTGGCGGATATGCTTGGTATATCACAATCATATATTTCACGTTTAGAAAAAAGGATAATAAAACGACTTAGAAAAGAATTTAATAAAATGGTATAGAAAAAATATTTTTTTAACTAAAAACGTTAGTATATAAAGGTTTACAAAATATGTAAAAATGTTCCGAATTTTCGAAGTGCATAAATTTCCCTCTGAAGGAGATACTTAACTCTGAAGCAGCAACTCCTGTTAGGAGGGGAAAGAATGACACGTAATAAAGTTGAAATTTGCGGAGTAGACACATCTAAACTTCCTGTGTTAAAAAATGAAGAAATGCGAAAACTTTTTCGTGAAATGCAAGGCGGTGAAATATCAGCGAGAGAGAAGCTTGTAAATGGAAACTTACGGCTTGTTTTAAGTGTTATTCAACGTTTTAATAATCGCGGAGAGTTTGTAGATGATCTATTCCAAGTAGGTTGTATAGGTTTAATGAAGTCCATTGATAACTTTGATTTAGGGCAAAATGTGCGTTTTTCAACATATGCTGTCCCTATGATTATTGGTGAGATTAGACGCTATTTAAGAGATAATAATCCTATTCGGGTTTCAAGGTCTCTTCGTGATATTGCTTACAAAGCTTTGCAAGTAAGAGAGCGACTAATGAGCGAAACATCGAAAGAGCCTACAGCGGAGGAAATAGCAAAAGTACTAGAGGTACCACATGAAGAAATTGTTTTTGCATTAGATGCTATTCAAGATCCAGTATCTTTATTTGAGCCAATTTACAATGATGGTGGAGACCCTATTTTTGTAATGGACCAGTTAAGTGATGAGAAAAACAAAGATATTCAATGGATAGAAGAACTAGCACTAAAAGAAGGTATGAGAAGATTAAATGACAGAGAGAAGCTTATATTGAGAAAACGATTTTTCCAAGGAAAAACACAAATGGAAGTTGCTGAAGAAATTGGAATCTCCCAAGCTCAAGTGTCGCGTTTAGAAAAAGCAGCAATAAAGCAAATGAACAAAAATATTCAAAGTTAATCGCTGAGTAAGTTTCAAATTGTAAGAATACAATACGAAAACGAATAATTAAATTAAATTTCCTAATTGTAATACAAAATAAAAAGAACATATTATTATTGTTAACAAAAATGTTCGTTTTCATTAAACGAACCGTGTTTATGGAATTGAATCCGCACTAAAAAATAAAAACACCTTTCGGACAAGCGTCCGAAAGGTGTTTTTCATGTTTTAAAAATACATAGTTTTAAATAATTCTATGTTTTCTTTCATGAACATTCCTATCCTCGTCATATAATGAATTATTAGGGTGAGAATAGGAGGTAATCGTTATGGTAAAAATATCAGACTTTCAATTAAAAGATGTTGTTAGTGTTTCGGAAGGAAGAAAATTAGGTAACATAGGGGATATAGATATAAATTTAGCAACGGGAAAAATCGAAGCAATAATAATTACAGGTGGAGGAAAAATGTTAGGCTTCTTCGGTAAAGATGAAGAGGTTGTCATTCCTTGGAGAAATATTGTAAAGATTGGGTCCGATGTTATTCTAGTAAGGTATCAATCAAAAATAGAAACAAATTTTGAAGAAATGTAATAATTGAAGATAAAAACATGAATTTTGATGTCGAAATTATCATTAAAACTCTAATAAATAGAAAAAATATGGTACAATATGAAGTAATATGAAGCATGAAAAGTAGGTGTAAAAGTGACTGAACCATTTCAATTAATAAATGAGAGCTTTCTCACAATCTCAGAATGGCAAAACCAACAGCCTAATTTAACTGTAGGGTTTACAACTAAAAATGGTGGGGTTAGTCACGGCAATTTTTCTTCCTTGAATTTAGGTTTACACGTAAACGATGATGAACTGAGTGTACAGCAAAATAAAAAGTACTTAGCAAACCTTTTATCTTTATCTACTAACAAATGGGTAGGATGTAATCAAGTTCATGACAATAAGATCATGAAGGTAGAAAAGAAACATGCAGGTGCTGGTGTAATGGATGAAGAAACTTCTATTCAAAAAACGGATGGCATCTATACAAAAGAGAAAGACATTTTATTAACGTTATGTTTTGCTGACTGTGTTCCACTCTATTTCTGGACAGAAAATATGGTTGGATTAGCACACGCTGGATGGCAAGGCACTGTGAAACTAATTGGTCCAGAAATGATTAATAAGTTAGTGCGTGAGGAAGAAATAGACCCTAAAGAAGTGAAAGTTGCTATAGGTCCGTCTATTTCTTCTGAACACTATATTGTTGATGATAAAGTAATCAATGCAGTTACCCCATTAATACATAAAGAAGAAAAACATCTAGTTTATAAAGAAATTAGTGAAGGGCAATATTCATTGGATCTAAAGTTATTAAACAAACTTTTACTTCTAAAAGTTGGAGTAAAAGTAGAAAATATTTTAGTATCTAACTTTTGTACGAGTGAAAATAGTGACCTTTTCTTTTCTCATAGGAGAGATAAAGGAAAATCAGGAAGAATGATAAGTTTTATTGGAATGAAATAACGGTAAAGTAGGAGGCTTATGTCTTGTCGGTAAAACAGAACTTTGCTCATATTAAAGAGAATATTAAAAGAGCATCCATAAGCATTAGTCGTAATGCTGAAGAAATTCACATCATTGCTGTTACTAAGTATGTCTCTATTCAAAGGGCAAAAGAAGCAGTGGATGCTGGAGTACAACATTTAGGTGAAAACAGAGACGAAGGGTTTCTCCAAAAATGGGACGAGCTGAAAGACACTGTTTCCTGGCACTATATCGGTACGTTACAATCAAGAAAAGTGAAGAATGTTGTAGATAAGATAGATTACTTACATTCATTAGATAGAGTTAGCCTAGCCGAAGAAATTGAAAAGCGTGCCAACAAGGTAATTAATTGCTTTATCCAAGTGAACACTTCTGAAGAAAAAAGTAAGCATGGAATTCAACGTAGTGAAGTATTGCCTTTTATTAAACAACTCGAACAGTTTAAAAAGATTAAAGTAGTTGGGCTAATGACTATGGCTCCTTTTACGGATAATGAAGAAATAGTGCGGGATTGTTTTAGGGAACTTAGGAATCTACAGCAAAAAGTACAATCTTTACATCTAGAACATGCACCATGTAAGGAACTATCAATGGGAATGTCAAATGACTATATAATTGCAGTTGAAGAAGGCGCTACGTTTATTAGAATTGGTTCTGCACTTGTAGGTAACGAATAATAATTAGGAGGGTAGAAGAAAAATGAGTATTAGAACTAAAATAAAGAGCTTATTTGCATTAGAGGATGAATACGAATATAAAGAACAAGAGACTTTTGAAGAAGAAGTTGTTCAAGAACCTAAGAAAACTCGTTCCTCCTTTCATCAAACTCAACCAACAAAGAATACACAAAATGTTGTAAGTTTACAGAGTGTCCAAAAGTCTGCCAAACTAATATTAATGGAACCAAGAAGTTATTCTGAAGCACAAGAAGTAGCAGACCATTTGAAGAGCAGAAGAGCGGTTATTGTAAATTTACAACGTATTCAACCTAGTG